>NZ_JBHXSO010000001.1:0-41434 GCF_042714775.1 Streptomyces sp. NPDC058691
GCCCCCGGCACCGTTCGGGCCCCGCACCCCCCGCCCGCGCCGGGGGGACGCGCTCCGGCGCCCGGCGGCGGCCGTCGTGGCCCCACGACTCACCCCTGACAACGAGGAGTTGACACAGATGACCGTCATCAACGACGTCGACCTCGACGCACTGCGGCACAGCACCGAGACGCTCCGCACCGACCCCACCGTCGCGCGGGCCACATTCAGCGTCGACGGATCCTGGCAGGGCGGCTACCGGATCACCACGCGGACGGGCGCACTGACCCAGGGCGGTGAGCGCGACGGCACGCGCGTCGCGAAGTTCGAGATGACCAGCGACGAGCCCGCCCCAGCGCTCGGCACCGACACCGCGCCCACGCCCGCCGAGTACGTGCTGCACGCGCTCGCCGGCTGCTACACCGTCACCATCACCACCCACGCCGCTCTGCACGGCATCGCGCTCAAGGGCATCCGTCTGTCGCTCGAGGCCGACATCGACATGCGCGGCTTCCTCGGGCTCGACCCGTCGGTGCGTCCGGGACTCCAGCAGATCCGCGTCGATGTCGACCTCGACGCCCCCGAGGCCACTCGCGAGCAACTCGAGGAACTCATCGCCCTCGTGCAGAAGCGCTCAGCCATCCGGGACACGCTGGCCAACCCGGTCGACGTCGTCACGACGCTCGTGTGAACGACGACAGAGTCGCAGGCGCCGTGAGGCCGAGATCATTCATTGCCCGCACGAGCGTGGTTCCGTGCCGTGTGACAATCTGCTCGTCCAGATCGCACGAGATCGTGTGCCACCGACGCTCCGGGCCCCAGGTGCCCGGTCGAACGGCCGGCCAGAACCAGAGAGCAAGAAGCATCCGATGCAACCCTTGGTGTACACGGGCGGCTTCGACAGTGGCACCCCTCTGGGGCTTGCGGGTCGTGATGGGGATGTGGAACGAGTCGAAGGTCTTCTCCGCTCGATCGACTGCGGCGGTGCGGTGCTGTTGTCGGGTGAGCCGGGAGTGGGCAAGACGGCGCTCCTCAACGTGCTCGCCCAGCGGGCGGTGACAGCCGGTGTCAGGCTGATGCGTGCGGCGGGTACCCGGCACGAGGGCGATGTGCGGTACTCGGGTCTCAACCAGCTTCTCTTCCCCCTTTGGGAGGCAGAGAACGCGGAGAGGCTGGAACACGTGCACCGAGAGGCACTGCGTGTGGCGCTGGGCTTCGACGACGGCGCGCCGCCCGAGCGTTTCCTGGTCTCCAATGCGGCCCTGGTGCTGCTCCGCGGTGCGGCCGCCTCCACGCCGATCCTGTTGGTCGTCGACGACCTCCAGTGGATGGATCCGGCGAGCGCGACGGTGCTGGCATTCGTCGCACGGCGGCTTTCGGGGAGCCGCATCAAGTTCGTGGCCGCCGCCCGCAGAGGTGATCGCGGTCGCTTCGAGGACGACGGACCTGCCGAACACGAGGTACTGCCCCTGGACGAGGAGGCGTCGCGGCTCCTGCTCGGCTCCCGTCATCCGGACCTCGCCGATCGTGTCGTGGACCGCGTCCTCGCCGCGGCCCAGGGAAATCCGCTGGCCCTGGTCGAACTGCCGGCCGCACTGAACGGAGCCCAGCGCCGCGGGTTCGAGAGCCTGCCCGACCCGCTGCCGCTGCGCCGGCGCCTCCGTGAGGTCTTCGGCTCGCCGGTGGCCACCCTGCCGGCGGCCACGCGACGGCTGCTGCTGGTATCCGCGCTGGAGGCGACAGGAGACGTCGGCGTCCTGCAGAACGCCGCACAAAGGCTCGGCGCCGATCTCGCCGACCTTGGGCCCGCCGAGGCGGACGGGCTTGTGCGCGTCGAGGAGCTCGACCATCGTCTGACCTTCCGGCATCCCCTGACCCGCGCCGCGGTGATCGAGGCGTCCACCACCACGGAACGCCGTGCCGTGCACCGCGAACTCGCCGAGGTACTGCACGGGCGACCCGACAATCGCGCATGGCACCTGGGGGAGGCGTGCACGGAACAGGATGAGTGCGTCGCCGCTCTGCTGGAGCGCAGTGCTCACCGTCTCGTCCGGCGGGGCGACGCCATCGCGGCGATCCGGGTCCTCACCAAGGCCGCCCACCTGAGTCCCGGCGCGGACGACCGCGCCCGCCGACTGGCCGCGGCCGCTTACATACGGGCGGACGCCTCCGGCGACCTGAGCACGGCCTCCCGGCTTCTCGACGATGCCCGGCGAGTCGGCTCCGACGACCGCGCATCCCTCTACTCAGCGGCGGTGGAGGTCCATCGGCTGCTCAACGGCGACGGGGACATCGACACCGCTCACCAGATACTCCTCAGGGCGATCGAGAGCGGCGATCGTTCGTACGACGCCTGCGATCCGGCCCTCGACGAGGCCCTCTACCTGCTGTTGCAACTGTGCTGCCTGGGTGGCCGAGAGGAACTGTGGGAGCCCGTCCACAAGATCCTGGACGGGCTGGGGCCGGACGCACCCCCACTGCTGGCGGTGACCATCGCAACCATCGGTGATCCCGTCCGCACCGCCCTGGGCGCGCTGCACGACTTGGAGGAACTCATCGCCGGGCTGCCCCAGGAGACAGCCCCTTCGCGCATCACACGGATCGGCACCGCGAGCATCACCGCCGACCGGCTCGCCGGTGTGCGCGACGCCGCCTCCCGGATCGTGCCGCAGGGCCGCAAGCTGATCGTCACACTCCCGTTTCTCTGCACGGACGCGTTCCTCGCGGGCCGTTGGAATGAAACGACGGAGCTGGCCGACGAGGGCATGCGACTCTGCAAGGAGCTCGCCTTCGAAGCCGTGTCCTGGTACTTCCTCTACTACAAAGCCGCTGTTGCGGCGGCCCGCGGCGAAATCGGCACCGCCAGGGAAGCGGCGGACGCGATGGCGCTGTGGGGGATCGCTCGTGGTGCCCTCCAAGTGGTGACCCTGGCCGAGCATGTCCGGGTGCTCACCTGGCTGGCCGAGGGTGACTTCGAACGCGTCTACCACCACGCGGCAGCCATCAGCCCGCCGGGAGAGCTGGCCCCGTACACCCCCGCAGCGCTGCACGTGATGCTGGACGTGGTGGAGGCGGCCGTGCGTACCCACCGACGGGCAGATGCGGCCGCCCATGTGGACGCCGTCCGACACGCCGGGATCGCGGCGCTCTCTCCACGAAAGGCCATGCTCGTCGACGCGGCGGCCGCCACGGCCGCCGAAGGGGACGAGGAGGCCATCGAGCTGTTCGAGCGTGCCCTGTCACATCCGGGCATCCAGCAGTGGCCCTTCGACCGGGCACGCGTGACGTTGACCTTCGGCGAGCGCTTGCGGAAGGCGCGCATGACCACCGAGGCCAGGGTGTCGCTGTGCGCGGCTCTGGAGAGCTTCGAGGAACTCGGTGCCCGGCCTTGGGCGGACCGAGCCAGACGCACCCTGCAAGCTACCGGATGGATGGTGAGGCGCGCCGACGGGCCGGAGTCCGCCGCCCTCACCCCGCAGGAGTCGGAGATCGCCCATCTCGCGGCCTCCGGTCTGACCAACAAGCAGATCGCGGAGCGGCTCCACCTTTCCCCCCGTACCGTGGGGGGCCACCTCGGCAGAACCTTCCCCAAGCTCCGGATCACCTCGCGTGCGGCACTGCGCGATGCGCTGACGAACCTGAACATGCGGTAACGACGCGGACGTTGCCGGTCGATCGACATCACCTTGCTGTGCACCGGAGTGTGGGACGGGCTCCGACCGAGGCGGGTCGATGAATCGGGCACTTGTCCCGAGTGAGGGGTACGCTCAGTCCGCGATCATGCTGGTCGCCAAGAAGCGCGATATGCCCAGCGCGCATTCGGTCACCGGGCCGGCGAGGTCCTCCACCCGAGCAGGGGTCAATCTGTGCGCCGGCCCTCCAAGGGTGACTGCAGCTGCCACGTTGCCGTCCGCGGCGTAGACAGGGGCGGCCAGCGTATTCAGACCCAACTCCTGCTCTTCGCCGGAAAACGTCCATCCCTGCATCCGAACCTGCTCCAATTGCCTCTGCAGGGTGGCCGGTTCGATCACTGTCATCGGCGTGAAGGCGGTCAGTCCCTCGTCCAGTACAAGGCTGAGGGCACTCGGTTCGTAGGCCATGAAGACCTTGCCGGCCGCACTGCCGTGCAAGGGCTTCATCTGGCCGACGTAGCCGTGATGGGCGACTGTGTGCATACAGTTCTTCCAGACCACCGTGAGATGGTCGCCACCTCGGCGAACCTGAAGTCCGCAGCATTCGCCGGTCCGGTCTCGCAGTGCCGTCACCGAGGGCCTGGCCGCTGTCATGAGATCCGAGGCCGCGTCGGCCGAGGCCGACCATCGGAACACGCGGAGCGCGACACTGTAGAAGACGCCCTCGCGCTGCAGAAGGTTCTCTTCGACCAGCGTGCGCAGCATCTCCGTCAGGATCGATGGCGGCACGCCCGTCCTTCGGATGATCTCCGACGTGTGCAGACGTGGGGTCTCCGCGGAGAAGCAGTCCAAGATTTTGGACGATTCCCGGAGAATTCGTGCAGCGGCGGTCCCGGCCTCGGCTCGACGGCTCGTCGGGTTCGCACCCTCCGGATGCCGCGCCGCATTGGTTGAAAAGCCGGTTGCAGTGGACTTGTCAGGCAACTGAATCACCTATGGTGACCTGGCAGTTGGGATCGGATCGATGACTGACTGCTTGGCCAACAGCAGTCAGACCTTGAGTGTCGTCATTCGGTCGGCCTGAGTCGCCGAGATCTGCCAGAACGACGGGTCATACATCCAGGTTGCCCCAAGGTTTTCCATATCTACCCTTTAGACGGCCTTGGCGCATTGTTTTCTTTGGCGTTGCCGACCCGGGGTGGCTTGCGACGGATCCCGGGAGGCCGCGCTGAACGGCCGCGTGGCCGAGCGAACGGTGTCCTGGCCGGACGGCCGCTGACGTCCGCACCGCTGGTCGGGACCTCACGGCATCACCGACCAACGGAAACTACGCGTGAAGCCGGTGCGTGCGCTCCTCACCGCCGTGCCGTGGTGAGGAGCGACCGGAGTGCGCGGAGGTGCAAGGGCCTGTGCGTCACGGGGCAAGGAGCCGGGGCAGGCGAATGCCTACGGTAGAGAGCGGTCCACTGTGAGTTGCCCCGGGATGAGCGCGAAGGAGTGAGTCCGATGACGGATGCGGATGAGTTCGTGGGGGAGTGGGGCGTGGGGAGTGTCCTGGGAGGACCGGGCGTCAGCGCGGTGCCCGCGCGTCGTGAGACCTCGTTTCCCGCCCGGTCCGGTCGTTGAGCCGCAGATGGCGGACTTGGTGACCCGCTTGGTGCCGGATGAGTTGTGGGTCCTGTTCCGGCGAGTGGTGCAGCCGACCGAGGTGAAGCGCACTCAGGGCGGGGGACGGCGTCGGTCAGGTGACCGCGAGGTTCTGGCCGCCATCATCTTCGTGGCCGTGTCCGGGTGCGCCTGGCGACAGCTTCCGCCGGTGTTCGGGCCGGCCTGGCCGACGGTCTACCGGCGTTTCGCTCAGTGGAGCCAGGATCTCGTCTGGGTCCGGCTCGACAGGGTCATCCTTGACGAGTCCGCAGGTCCGGACGGGCTCCCATGGGCGCGCTGCGCGATCGACGCCGTCAGGGTCCGCGCGACAAGGGGGGCCACCGAACGGGGTGGAGTAGCGGATCGGTGCGGTGGGCCCGGTCCTGAACGCGCTCGTGCCGGGCAACACCCGGCTCCCGGACCGCGCTTTCACCCGGAGGCGGGCGGACGGTCGATGTCATGGGAAGTGGCGGGCCCGCGGCCTGTCAGCCGAGGTTGAGCGCGTGCCCGGTCGTCGCGTCCACATGGCTCGGGACCTCATGGTGGCGATCGCCCACCGTCAGCGTCCCGGTGGGCTCGAACATGAGGATCGTGGCGCCCGACGGAGCACACGGCTTGTGCTCGGTGCCCCGGGCGACGGTGAAGACCGTCCCCCGGGGGAGCAGGACCGTGCGCTCCCCATCGGGCTCGCGCAGGGCGATGTGGAGTTCGCCGTCGAGCACCAGGAAGAACTCGTCGGTGTCGTCGTGCACGTGCCACACATGTTCGCCCTCGACCTTGGCGACGCGGACGTCGTAGTCGTTGACACGCGTGACGATGCGGGGGCTCCACAGGGCGTCGAAGGAGGCCAGAGCCTTGTCGAGGGGAATGGGTTCGCTGCTCATGTGCCCATTCTGAGTCGCTTCGCACGGCGCAGGTGAGTGCTAGGAATTGCATATGGTGAAAGAATCCTCGCACACACTGCCCTCGGCGGGCGTACACCGGGTCGTCGTGATCGTCGACGAGAACTCGAACCCCTTCGAGCTCGGCTGTGCGACCGAGGTCTTCGGGCTGCGCAGACCGGAGATCGGCCGTGATCTGTACGACTTCAGGCTCTGCGCCCCCGAGCCCCGCACCCTGATGCGGGACGGATTCTTCACGCTCACCGGAGTCGCCGATCTGGAAGCGGCCGATGCGGCGGACACCTTGATCGTCCCCAATCGCCCTGACGTCGATGTCTCCCGCCGCCCCGCCGTGCTCGATGCCGTCCGACGGGCGTACGCGCGGGGTGCGCGGCTGGTCGGCTTCTGCAGCGGTGCCTTCACGCTGGCCGAGGCCGGAGTCCTCGACGGTCGCCGGGCCACCGCGCACTGGCAGTGGGCGGACTCCTTCCGGGCCCGCTTCCCGGCGGTTCACCTCGAATCGGATGTGCTGTTCGTGGACGACGGTGACATCCTCACCGCTGCGGGCAGCGCGGCCGCGCTCGATCTTGGGCTGCACATAGTCCGCCGCGACCACGGCGCTGAAGTCGCCAACGCGGTGAGCCGGCGTCTGGTCTTCGCGGCCCACCGGAGCGGTGGGCAGAGACAGTTCGTGGAGCGCCCCATGCCCGACGTTTCGGACGAGTCCCTGGCGCCTGTCCTGACCTGGGCCCAGGAACGACTGGACTCACCGCTCACGGTCTCCGACCTCGCGGTGCGCGCGGCGGTCAGTCCGGCGACGCTGCATCGCCGCTTCCGGGCGCAGCTGGGAACGACGCCGTTGGCGTGGCTCACCGGGGAACGACTCGCCCTGGCATGTCGGTTGATCGAGCGTGGTGAGTCAGGCTTCGAGTTCGTCGCGCGGCGCAGCGGGCTCGGCACCGCAGCCAATCTGCGGACGCTGATGCGCCGCGAGACGGGCATCACGCCGTCGGCATACCGGCGTCGGTTCGGGCCGGAGACGAACTGACGGCCGGACGCTCCCCACCCGGTGACCCACGGGAATCCGCCTCGGCGTCGCACACCGCCATGGCCGGGGGACAAGCGCGCCGGGCGACGGCATCGGGGGAGGGCTCGACGGAACTTCACCCTTCCCCGGCTCGTCCGCGTGGGCTCGCCGCGCGGACGAGGAGCGACCGCAGAGGCATCGATCACCTGCCGGGCTCGTGCGGTGCGAGTGGGTCGGTGGCCTTCAAGGCGGCTGCCTGCAGGGCGCCGGCCTGTCGCCATTCCACAGGAGAAACGCCGTAGAGGGACCTGAAGGTGCGGCTGAAGTGAGCGTGACTCACGAAACCCCAGCGGTGGGCGATCGCCGCCACGGTCAGGCCCGTGAGTTCCGGGCGCACGAGATCCCTCCGGCACGCCTCGAGCCTCAGGTGCTGGATCCAGCGGCCGATGGTCATGGGCTCGTCCTCGAAGAGCTTGTGCAGGTAGCGCACCGAGATGTGGTGGGTGGCGGCTACCGACGCCGGGGAGAGGGCGGGGTCGTCCAGGTGAGTGCGGATGTACGTGCGCAGGCGCAGGAGCAGAGCGACTTCGAGTACGGGAGCGGGGTCCTGCCCGATGTCCCCCGCCGAGGCGGCGAGGGCTGTCAGCACGTCGACGATCCCCTGCTTGAGGAACCGTTTCGGGTTCGCGGCGCAGATGCAGTGATCCGTTGTCGTCACGAGCCCGTCCACGAAGGACGCGAGGATCCGGCCGATCGGATGGCCGCGCGAATAGGTACGGCCCGTCACCAGACGCAGTGCCGAGTCGGGGAGGTTCAGCATCTCCCGTGGAACCGTGGCCACGTGCTGCCGCACCGGGCCGACGAAGTCCAGAACGTAGGGCCTGCGGTTGTCGAGGATGACGAACTCCTCCATGGCGACAGGCGCCACCCGGCCGTCCTGGGTGGCGACCGTGCCCCCCGTGCGCTGCAGGCCCACGATCAGCGAGTTGTCGCCGTCGGCGGCGATGAGGCGCGCGGTCCGGGCCAGTCGTTGCGGGCTGGCCTCCAGGAAACCCGCCTGAACTCCCGCGATGCACGCCCGCCGTAGCACGCCGTGCATCTCGGTCTCCTTCCGGGGACGTACCTCCAGATGCGCGAACGACTTGCGCACCGCCTCCGACCAGTACTCGGTCCTCTGGGCGGGCGGCAGGGTGTCTGTAGAGAATGCTTCAATCACGGTGTCCTCGCGAAGTGCCAGGAATCGTCGGGTCACCGGTGCCCGCGGAACGTGTCGGCGCCGGGCGCGGGGCCCACGTGGGCCCCATGGCTTCCACCGTAGAATCCGGGAACAGCCGCCGGAACGTCCCCCGGCCGAGACTGCGGAGAATCCGCAAAAACTGCGGGGAACCCGCAGCGCCCGCGCCGGCGGCGATCGGGCAACCTGCGGATCTCAGGAGCGGACGCGAAAGGGCGTGACCGTTCCGTGGACCTGCCTTGCGTGGGACGCGTATCGGCGGCGCCCCACGACGGGGACCAGCAGCCGGACGGGCAGCGGGGCCTTCGCCAGGACCGCCTTGATGACTTCCGGATCGCCCTCGTACATCGCCATTCCGAAGACGAGCGGCAGGTCCTTCCTCGGTGTACCGGCCATCCCGTGTTCGCCGAGCCGGTGCCATTCCGCCGCGGTGATGTGCTTCTCCGCGAGCGGCAGTATCTCCTTCTCCTCCAGCGCCATGTGCCTGATGAGCTTGGTCGCGAGCTGCTCGAACGCATCGGCGAGCTCCTCGCCGCCCCGCCCGGTGGAGCGCCAGCTCCCGAGGAGTCCGCTCGCCGCCTCGTGTGCCCTGTCGATGGCCTGATGCTGCTGCTCCATCATCGGGACGATGACCGCGGCCTCCGCGCCCGCACGTTCGGCGAGCTTGGGCCACAGCAGCAGGTCCTCGCCTTCGTGGTGGGTGTGCAGGACGCGGCACAGCAGTGCCGCGTGACCACCGACGACTTCCGCGCGCCGGGTGTCGCCCGGCGCGACGGACCGGATGAGGTCGGGAAGCAGCCTGAACTCCCGGTGCAGCGCGGTGTGGGCCATGTACATGTCGCGCGTATCGGCCATGGGTTCGTTGACGAGGGGAGTCATTGTCTCTTCCGTGTCTCGCTGCTCTTGCCGGGCAGACGGGAGTACGCCGCGCAGGACGATCGTCCGAGCCGAGCGTCGGTGCGGTGCTCCGCCATCTGCCCAGGCCACTGTGCCAGCGGTTCCGGCTTCGCCGCATGGGTCGAACACCCCTGACGCGCATGGCCTGCCCGGGTCGTTTGACGCTGCCACCGGGTGCGGTGGAGCGGGGCGACCGCGGGCATGCGAATCGGCCGCACCCCGGTGAGGTGTCACCGGGGTGCGGCCGAGCCGGATCAGCAGGTGGCGTTCAGGCCGGCCCAGTTGGCGCGGTCGTTGTAGCCGCCGTCACCGGCGTCGCCGACCACGAGGTCGAGGACTCGGACGCCGGTCAGGTCGACGTCGGCCTGGTGGACGTCGTCGCGGGTGACCACACCGCTGTCGTACAGCACCTTGCCGTCACCGATCACCTGGAAGGTGGACGTGCCGCCCTCCGGGCCGACGTTGCGCACCGCGTCGTCGATGCCGACGGTCGCGGTGAGCCGGCTGCACTGGTCACCGAGGTAGTAGCGGACGGTGGAGGGCGAGGCGACCCCGATGCCGGTCGGGTAGACCTGGCCGAGCATGCTGAGCGGCGACCAGCCGCCGACGCTGTTGTCGACGGTCGGGCTCATCCAGCCGCTGGTGGCGCTGATCCACTGGTGGTGCGACAGCACGGTGTCGCCGTGCGGCGCAGCCGGTGCGACGACGATCGCCGTGGCGGTCTGCTGCCGCAGGCGTCCCTTGCCGACCACCGTGTACGACGTGCCGGCGGTCAGCGTGGCGTTGCCCGGCGCGGCATCGGCGGGCAGGGTCACCGTGAAGGCGAGGGTCGCGGAGCGGTTGATGCCCAGCAGCTTCGGCGCCTGGCCGAGCGGACGGGCCGTCCAGCCGGCGGGCACCGCCAGCTCCACCTGCGGCGTGAGGACCGGCTGCGTACCGTCGTTGCGGACGGTGACCTCGACCTGGGCCTGGTCGCCGCCGGCGACCAGGGGGGCGGATCCGGCGGGCACCGTGTCGCTGCCGACCTTCGTCACCTGCGGCAGGCCGGCGACGACGTGCGGGAGACCGAGCTTGCCCGTGGCCGGGCGGACCCGGAACAGGGCCGCGCCGTGGGCCGGGACGGCGGCGCTGATGGTGCCGGCGCTCTCGGTGACCTGGTCGGTCCAGGCGTTCTTCAGGGTGAACCGGTGGCCGGACAGGCCGACCGACGACGCCTTCGTGGTCAGGGTCGCCGGGCTGTCGCCCCGGTTCAGCAGCACCACGGCGCGGTCACCGTTGGCCAGCCGCTTCACCCAGGTCTCCGTCGTGCCGGCGGGGCCGACGCGGACCGCCTGGACGACGGCGGGGTCCTGGTTGATCGCGAGCACATCGGGGTCGGAGAGCGTGCTGAGCGAGGTCTTGCCCAGCTTGGTGACGTCGCTGCCGATCACCAGCGGGGCGGCCGCGACCGACCAGAGCGTCATCTGGGTACGGAACTCCTCGTCGGACATTCCGTGTTCGGGACCGAGGTAGTCAGGGTCGTTGAAGTGCCCAGGACCCGCGGCCTCGGGGTGCCGCGCGTTCGCGTCGTAGTTGCGCAGCACGTCCTTGAACTTGATCTCGTCGACGAAGCCCACGTCCGTGTACGTCCGCCAGGACTGCGCGATCTTCGGGGCGTAGCTCCAGGAGTACGTCGACTGCTGCTCATCCGGGTAGTTGCCCCAGTCGGGGGAGGTCACCGGGTTGCAGAGGTTGAAGATCATGGGGCGCTTGCTGGCGTTGTTCCGCAACGCCTGTGCGAACTCGGTGTATACGGTCTTCGGGTCGAGGTTCGCCGCGATCCCGCAGAGGTAGTCCACCTTGACCGCGTCGAACTTCCACGCCGCGAACTGGTCCGCGTCACGCTGGTAGTAGCCGTGGCTGCCGAGTCCGCACTTGCCCGGGATGTACGGGCCGGCATCGGTGTAGATGCCGGCCTTGAGGCCCTTGGAGTGGATGTAGTCGACGAGCGGCGCCAGCCCGTTCGGGAACTGGGCGGGGTTGGGCGTCAGGTCGCCGGCCGCGCTGCGCGGGGTCGGTGCCGCCCAGTTGCCGTCGATCCACACGTACTCGTAACCGGCCTTGCGCAGGCCGCTGCTGACCAGGAAGTCGGCTGTCGACTTGATCTCGGCCTCGGTGGGATCGCCACCGAACGCGTAGTAGGTGTTCCAGCCCATGTACGGCGTCGGGCTCAGCACCTGCTGAGGTGTCGGCGCCGTGACGGCGGCACTGCCGACCGCCGGGCTCGCGTGTGCCGGCGCCGACACGGCCAGCAAGCCGGCCACAAGGGCGAGGAGGGCGGTGAGATGTCGTTTCACGTCGGATCCTTAGCTGTCCGATCGAGCAGGCACGCCGACCCGGCCGGGTCGTGAGCCCGAAGTGCCGCTCCCTCGCGGGTGCGGCGGTCGGTCTCCGGACCAGTCGATGCCCGCACACCTGTTGCGGTGGTGTTGCCAGGATCTTGCAGCGGTTACCGGCGCGCGTCAATAATAATTCCTAAATTAAGAGTTACTGGCAGGACTCCGTGAGGCATCCCAACTGCCACCTGGGGGATGAGGTGTGATCGGACATCAGATGAGCCACATGAGGGCATGCGCGAGGTCTGTCCCTACTTGGGGGTGTTCGCGGCGGAAATGCTCGGCTCCGGCCGTATACGGCCACGGCCGGACGGCCGGACGGCCGTGGTACGGCGTAGGTGCCGGAGGATCCCCGCGCCTCGGCGAAGCCGGCCGTCCAGGACACGTCGTCCCCGCACAGGAAGAACCCGCGCTCCGCGGCGGCCATGCCGCGCTGCATGAACTGGGTGAACAGCCGCCGCTGGTAGCGGTACTGGCCCGGCAGGTTCGCCTTGAACGCGCCCATGAAGTACGGCTCGGTCTCCCACGTGATCGTCAGGGGGTCGCCGACCATGTGCGAGCGGATGTCCAGCCCGGGGTAGACGAGCGCGAGCTCGTCCAGCAGGACGCGGCCTGTGGCTGCGCGCTCGCGCGGTTATGACGCTGTTTCGGCGGCAGTCGGGGCGACGACTGCCCGTGCTGTTCCAGGTGGAGCGTGCCGCGAGCACGCGCGATGCCCGGCCCGCCACCCGGTGCGTGCGGGTGGCGGGCCCAGGGGCGGGGTTCAGGTCGCGGACCGCTCGGAGGCCAGCAGGTCGCACAGCTCCGCCACCGCCTCGCGGAGCCTGTCGGCGAACGCGTGCATCTGGCCGGCCACCGGTCGCGGTGTGCTCAGGTAGAGGTGGAATCGCTCCGGCAGCAGGACGTAGGCGATTCCGATGCAGCGGCTGCTGGTCGATCCGAAGCCGAAGTACTGGATGTTGGCGGACGGGGCGGAGCTGGTGCTGAGGTAGTCGTCGCGCATCGTCAGCCAGCCGGGGGTCCGGTACAGCGCGGGCTGCTCCGTCACTCCCAGCTCCGTCCCGCGCCGCCGCTGGATCAGTTCGAGCTCCCACAGGTGCTGCTCGGGCGCCTGCCCGGCCTGGCACTGCTTCGCGCGTTCCACATGCCTGCCCGCGGCGGCCTGGAACGCGGCGCGCCGGGTCTCCGCGTCCGCCGCCGGGTCGTCCATCGCGGTCACGAAGGCGCGCATCTCGGGGGTGACGACGCGCATCGCCTCGGTCCGCCCGTGGCGGTACTGGCGGGTGGCGATCGACTCGTACGTGGCGCCCAGGAGTCCCTTGGCGCGCTGGTGGGCGAGCTGGTAGGCGACCTGGGCGAACGCGTCCGGCGACACGCCCAGCGCCTTGGCCGTGTTGCTGCCGAAGTCGCTGAACGAGACGGTGGTGGTCGCGGTGTTCTCTCCGTACGCGGTGAACGCCTCGGCGGCGGAGCGCACCTGGGCGCGCAGGGCGTCGTCCAGCTCGAACTCGATGGGTTCCAGCGCCGGCTGGCCCTGAGAGCGGGCTCCGGATCGCCGGGACTGCTCCTGGGCCGGGGTGCTCAGCAGGGCGTCGGTGAAACTGAGGATGGTGGTCCCGTCCAGTTCGCAGTGTTCGATGTTGATGCCCGCCCGTCCGTCGGCGAACACGATCAGCGACACGGCCTTGTCGAACCAGCGGTTGCCACGGTCTCCGTAGAGCAGCTCGTCGCAGGTGTCCTGGATGTCCGCGGGCGCGAAGTCCTCCAGGGCGACGCAGAACAGCGCGGTCTCGATGTCGTCCAGTGCCTGCGCGTTGCGCGGGTGGCGGGCGATCAGGGACTCGCGGGCGGCGGCCCATTCGGCGCGGGCCATGGTGGTGAGGTGGCCCACCGAGGTGTCCGGGCCGGCCGGCTCGGAGCCGGCCTTGACCACGGCGCGCAGGCCGGCCTCGAGGTCGTCCAGGCTGTGCGGGACGCCGTCGGGGCCGAGTACGTCCAGCCGGAACATGCTGCCCCGGTGGAAGACGACGATGTGGCGGGCCCGGGAAGGACCGGGCGACTGTTCGCTGTAGGGGGAGCGGACGGTGTCCTGCTGCGCGCCGGGGATCCGGGTGGTGGAGAACAGGAACTTGTTCTGCACCATCGACTGCGCCTGGCCGCGCAGTGTCACCGGCGGGATGAGCTCCTGGTCGAGCTGCCGCTTGTAGTCGAGGGCCCCGGCGATGAGCCCGGCCGCCCGTTCCAGCTGCGGCCGGCCGGTGTCCTGGAACAGGAAGAAGAAGTTGGCGTTGAGCGCGATGCGGTCCCTGCGGCCCAGGTAGCGGTAGGGCCAGAAGGTGTCGAGCCAGCTGTGGACGCCGTCGGTGGCGTCGTACTCCTCCAGCGCGGCGTGCAGCACCCGGCCGGCACCGTCAGGCCGCAGAAAAGCGGCCACTTCCGCCTCGGTCGCCGCCAGCTCCTCCGCGGTCAGCAGTGGCGCGCACCAGACGAGGAATCTCTCGCAGCTCGCTTCCAACGTCGGCAGCGGCACGCGCGGCAGGTCCTCCTCCTGGGCGAAGGTCGCGACGGCTGCGCTTTCCTGGCTGGTGTTCAATGCGGCTCTCTTTCGAATCGTGCGGACCTGTGGTGTCCTCGGGGGAGGCGGGCGCTCCGGTCTACGGCCCTGATGTGCCGTCGTCCGGACGGGAGAGGTAGAGCTGTGCGTGGAGCCAGCCTTCCGTCTCCAGACCCCGAGCATCCACCCCGGCGGCCGACATCGTCTCGACTATGAGGGCCTGTTCCTCCGGGGAGGCGAACCGTCTTTGCTTGAAGACCTCATCGACGCGGATCGTCCGGTACCCCAGTTCGGACAGGGCCCGTTCGACGGGGTCGAACGGGAACATCCGGAGCACGAAGTGCGCCATCCACGGCTTGCGGCCGCCCTGCGCCCGGACCACGTGGGTGAGCGTCCGCTCGGTGACGTATCCGAGGCACCCCGTGGAGATCACCAGGTCCGTCCCGGCGAGCTGGGCGCGCTGCGGCGGCGTGGGGTCGTGGCCCTCCAGGTCGGCGTGCACCGCGGCGTCGAGGAACCCGGCCTCAAGCGCGTAGGACAGCGCGCTGCCGGAGGTGTCCAGGCCGACGAAGCGGACGTCCTGCGCGGGCCGCCGGGACCGGGCCAGCTCCTGGTCCCGGGCCAGGAGCTCCGTGCGCGTGCGGGTGTCGGGCGCCGTCGCGGCATCGCCGTCCGCGCCGCAGTAGCGCGCGTACAGCTCGTCCATGGTCGCGTCGTACTTCAGCAGGGCGGCGTTGATCCCGTAACTGCAGCCGATGTCCAGTACCTGGGGGACGGCGACGTGCCGGGACTCCCGGTACTCCTTGACGAGCTTGGCGAAGTAGGGCTTGGCATGTTGCGGCACGCAGTAGCCGAGCGGGCGGAGCGCGCGGAAGTAGCCGCGCGGATCGGGCTGGTTGTAGATGTGGTCAAGGGAGACCTTTCCGGTCGGGTCGAAACGCACGGGGCTGTTCCTCCGTGGATCGCAGAGTGAGGGAGAGTGCCGGCGGCCGCGGGTCGCGTGGCGCCGGTCAGTCCAGTAGGCGGTCGCCCCGTACGGCCCGGCCCTCGGCCGCCAGATGCTCGGGCAGGACCCGCCCGAAGAGCTGCCGGGTCCTGGCCACGCTCCCGATGACGCCGGGGCGCTCGCTGTAGGCGAAGATCGCGGAGTGGCGCGCGGCCTCGCCGCCCACCGGGCTCACGCGGTGCAGGGAGTAGCGGCCCTTGAAGAGCTGCAGGTCGCCCGGTTGCAGGGCGAGCCGCCGGATCAGCTGTTCGCCCCGGCCGTCCAGCACGTCCCGTACGTCGTCGAAACACTCGTCCTGGGCGGACCTGATGTTGGGGCAGTACTCGAAGGCGCCGCCCGCCTGCGCCTCCTGGGTGAGCATGCTCACGGTGAACTCGTTGGTGTCGAAGTGCCACGGGTGCTCCATGCCCGGCAGGACGACGTTGAGGACCAGTCCGGACAGGGGGTCGGCCAGCTCGTGCAGGCGGGGGAGCCCGAAGCAACGGGCGACGAAGTCCTGGAACGCGGTGTCGGAGTAGAGCCGGCCGATGAGGGCGCTCGCGGGGATCCGGTCCCGGGCGACGAAGGCGTTGCCGCGCAGGAACGTCCGGCGGCCGGGGTGGTCCTGCGGCAGTTGCGAGTCCACCGCGATGTTGTAGACGTTGACCGTCTCGGCGTCGAAATGCGCCGAGGGGGCGATGGCCGAGCACTCCTGCCGCAGGACGTCGCGGAGCGACGGACGGATGAAGTCGGGCAGGACGGTGCAGCCGAGAGCCGCCAGTTCGCGCCGGGCGTGGGAGACCACCGCCTGCCTCTCGGCGCTGTCGAGTTCTGTCAGGGGATACCGAGCGGTGTCGACCACTTGGTCAAGCGCGATGGCTTCCGAAGTGCTCATGCGACCCTCTCCACATGCGGGCGGACCGTCCTGGGGGATGCTCGATTCTCGTCGGATCGTCGGCAACTCCTGCGAGAGGTGCCCGGGTTGAAGTTCTCACAGTGGCCGCCGCGTTGTCTGTAACACACGACACTGGGTGGTGCCGCCGCGGATGCGGCCGGGCGTCCCGTGTTGCCACAGATCGGGCCCGAGATGAGGGCAACGCGTATCGCCGCCGCCCCACGGCGACGGCCCTGGTTTTTCAGACGGGAAGCAGACGGGCGATCAGCTCACCCAAGCGGCGCGTGTTGCGGCAGGAGTGCATCTGGGCGGTCCCGGCGTATACGTCGGCGGCCGAGTCGCCCGTCCCCCAGAGGGCGGGCGCCTCGGGATTGAGCCAGTGCACGCGGCGCGCGCGGCCGACGATCTGCCGCAGGGCGGGGACATTGGGATCGAAGCCGTTGGTGCGGGCATCGCCGAGGATCAGCACCGAGGTGCGCGGACCGACGGCGTGCAGGTGTTTCCCCGCGAACTCGCCGAGCGCAGAGCCGTAGTCGCTGCTGCCGTGCCAGCCGGCCACCGTAGCCTCGGTGAGGATCCGCCGGCCGAGCTCGGCCGGGTTGGCGGAGCCCGCGGTGATCAGCCGGGTCACCTCGTCGACACGGTTGACGAAGGCGAAGACCCGGACCTTGCTGAACTGGTCGCTCATCGCCTGGATCAGCAGCATGGTGAAGTCGGAGAACCCGGCCACCGAGCCCGACATGTCGCACAGCAACACGATCTCCGGCCGGGCGGGCCTGCGATGCCCGTACGCGGGCCGCAGTGGCACCCCGCCGGTGGAGAGCGAACGCCTCAGCGTGCGGCGCAGATCGATCCTGCCCCGGGCCGCCTTCCGTCGCCGCGCGGCCAGTCGGGTGGCCAGTTTGCGGGCCAACGGCTGGACGGTGCGGCGTAGTTCGGCGAGCTGGTCGCGGTTGGCATTGAGGAAGTCCACCTGGTCGACGCCGGAAGGGAGGGCGAGCTGGGCGATCCGGTCGGTTCCGCGAAGCTCCGCGACCCGGCGTCGGGCCTCGGTCCCCACCTGACGGCGGAAGCGGTCGATCCGGCGCCGGATCTCGTCCGCCTCGACGCGGTCGGTGAAAGCGGGCTCCCGGCCGGCGCGGAGCGCGGCCAGCACCCGGGCGAGCAGGGTCTCCGGCTGCAGCCGTCCCAGGGTCTGGTACGCGGACCAGCCGTCCGGAGCCGGGCCTCTGCCGTACCGCCCGAGGGCTTCCACCGCTTCGCCCGCGAGCCCGGCCAGCTCGGCGTCGTCGTCGGCGGCCAACGCCTCGGCCAGCCGCTCGCGCAGCTCCGCCAGGTCGAACCCGCTGTCGCCGTCGTCCTCGTCCCCGCCTCGGGCGGCTTCCGGCGCACCGACGCCGAGTGGGAAGTACAGATCGAAGGCGGCGTCGAACAGCGGGCGCTGCAGGTCGGTCCGCAGCAGCGCGGCGGCGAGGCCCTCGCGGACGCGCTCGCGGTCCGACAGGCCCAGGACTTCGAGCACCGCGGCCGCGTCGACGGTCTCACCGGTGCCGATCCGCAGGCCGTGACCGCGCAACGCCTGGACCAGGCCGGTCAGCCGCCCCGGGAGTGCGCCCACTGCCCCGCTCACGTCAGGCTGAGCTTCCGGGCCGCCTGCACCACGTCGTCCTGGTGCTTGAGGATCACTCCCAGGCTGTCGCGGACCACCTGGTCGTCCAGGGTGTCGGCGCCCAGCGCGAGAAGCGTGCGCGCCCAGTCGATGGTCTCGGCCACGGAGGGCGCCTTCCGCAGCTCCATGGCGCGCAGTGCACCGATCACCTGGACCAGCGACTCGGCGAGGACCTGGTCCAGCTCCGGCACCTTCAGCTTGACGATCCTGCGCTCCAGCGCGGCGTCGGGGAAGTCGAGATGGAGGAACAGACAGCGGCGGCGCAGCGCCTCGGACAGCTCGCGGGTGGCGTTCGAGGTGAGCAGCACGAACGGCCGGCGGGAGGCACTGATGGTGCCCAGCTCCGGGACGGTGACCTGGAAGTCGCTCAGCACCTCCAGCAGCAGGCCCTCCACCTCGACATCGGCCTTGTCCAGCTCGTCGATCAGCAGCACGGTGGGTTCGCTGCCGCGGATGGCGGTGAGAAGGGGCCGGGTGAGCAGGAACTCCTCGCTGAAGATGTCGGTGCGGGCCTGGTCCCAGGTCTCGTCACGGCCCGCGGTGATGCGCAGCAACTGCTTGGCGTGATTCCACTCGTAGAGCGCCCGGGACTCGTCGATGCCCTCGTAGCACTGCAGCCGCACCAGCCGTGCGCCGCCGGCCTGGGCGACGGCCTTGGCCAATTCGGTCTTGCCGACCCCGGCCGGGCCCTCGACCAGCAGCGGCTTTCCGAGCCGGTCGGCGAGGAACACGGTGGTGGCGACCGCTGTCGAGGTCAGATATCCGGGCTCGGCCAGCTTTGCCGACACGTCGTCCACGGAGGTGAAGAACCCGGTCCCGTCGCCCATCTGGCCAACTCCCGTTCGAGCGGTTTCGTACGGCGTACCCTACTCGCCGGTCACTTGCTGCCGGGAGGCGGTCACTCGCGTGGAATCGCGCGGCTGAACGGAGGGCACCGGCACCGGCCCCATCGACGTCTGCGCTTCGCCGACCCGTCGTGTGATCATGGGCGGTGGCCGATCGCTCGGATCGCTCGGATCGGGATGTGTGACTCAATGACCGCGGTGTACGCGTTGATCCATCTCCACGACTTCGACGACGGGAGCGCCGACTTCAAGCTGATCGGGGTCTTCTCCTCGCGGGAGAAGGCGACGCGGGCCCAGGCGGCCGCCGTGGGACTGCCGGGCTTCAGGGACTTTCCGGCGGGCTTCCACATCGAGCCGGTGGAGGTGGACCCGACGGGATCGGTCGGCGGGGGAGCGGAGCACAGTCTCGCCGAGGAGCTGTTCCTGCTCTTTCTGACGCTGCCCGACTCCGGGCGCGGCGAGGAGGTCAGGATCCTCGGCGCGTTCCGCACGGAGGGCAGTGCCCACGCGGCGGCGACAACCCTGCCCCGGCCGCCCGGCGGTGAGTCGGAGGTCTGCCCGATGGACGTGGACGAGAGCACGTGGAGCGATGGCTTTGTCACCGTCACGCCGGGGGAGGATTGACGCTCTCCCGGTCCGGGTGCCGTCAGGCGAGGTACGGGTAGGTCCGCCACGTCGACGGTGAGGTTCCTGCCCCGCCATGATGCCGGGCGGCCACTGCTCAGCCGCGTGGACGCGCGGGTTGCGTGCTCGCCCGCAGGATCACCCGTCCGGCGACCCGGGTGACCGACTGCTCCCGGGCGTCCGGGGCCAGTGTCATCTCGATCGCGCGCCGGCCCATCTCGCGCAGCGGCAGCCCGACGGTGGTGAGACCGGGGTCGTGGTCACGCAGCGTCGGAATGTCGTCGAAGCCGGCGACCAGGACGTCGCGTGGGGTCCGCAGACCGGCCTCCCGGAAGGCGGCTATCGCGCCCAGCGCCATCACGTCGTTGACCGCGAAGACACAGGCCCCCCAGCGGCGCTCCGGGCGGATGGAGGCGATGACCTGTCGCGCCGCCTCATGGCCCCCGTCCCTGGTGAACTCGCCGGGCACCACTGCCACGGGCTTGTGGCCCGTGCGGCGCAGTTCCCGCACGAAGCCGTTGGTGCGCTCGACGGCCGTCGCCAGCTTCTGCGGGCCGGCCAGGACGACGAAGTCGGTGGTGCCCTGGGCGACGAGGGCCTTGGCCAGCGCCGCCGCCCCGGCGCGGTTCTCGGGCGTGACGGTGTGCGTTCCGGGCAGGGGTTGGCCGATGACGGCGACCTTCCCGCCGAGATCCCGGTAGCGGTCGAGCAGGACCGTCAGCCGCCGCTGGTCACGTAGCCCGTCGTCGGTCTTCAGCCGCGAGCCGACGAGGATGATCGCGTCGGTGCGGTGGCTGAGGAACGCCTCGACCGCCCGGATCTCCTGTTCGGTGCTGCGCAACGTGGTCGCGAGCAGCACCTGGCGGTCGCGTTGCACCGCCTCTCCCTGCACTCCCGAGGCGATGGTCGAGAAGTAGGGGTCGGCGATGTCGTGGACGACCAGCCCGACCAGGCCCGTCTGGCCGCCGGCCAGGGCCCGCGCCGGTGCGTTGGAGACGTAGCCGAGCTCCTCCGCCGCCCGGCGGACCGCCTCCGCGACCGCCGGGGAGGGCCGGCGGCTGGAGCCGTTGAGCACGCGGGAGGCCGTCGACTGGGAGACGCCCGCGCGGATTGCCACGTCGGTGAGGGTCACCCCGGCCACGAGTGCGTCCTTTCGTGTCGGTGGTGCCCGCTGTCGGTCGAGCCGGCGCGCCGACCGTCCGGGTCCCGCCGCCACCCATGGGCGGCGGACCCGGCAGCACCGGGTCCTCGTTGAGGATCCCGGCCTCGACGCCGCCGATGCCGGCGAAGCCGAAGCGGCGGGACGGGACCGCCCTGTCCGCCCAGCACATCGGGCGCAACGGCTCCAGTGCGAGGCGTACTTGAGGCGGATGTCGATGCCACTGTGCCTCCGCGACCGTTGGAATGCGTATTCCCACCGTAGGTTTCCGGCGTTTCGGCAGTCAAGGGAACCCACTCCGCAGCGGCCGGGATCGCCGGCGCTCGCACCCCTCGGCGACGCGTCAAGGCCGACCCAGGCGGGAGTCGAGCGGGCGATCCCCCGCCCGGCCCCGATCGGCGCACCGAGAAGGCGGCTTTCGTCACGGCTTGCGTCATTCGCTCCCGGCCGGTTCGGCGGATCCGGATACGGCCCTTGACACCCCCCGAAGGGGGCTCCTACTTTCGCCGGAAAGCGCTTTCCCAACCCGCGAACGAACACCGGACCCGCGAACGAAACACACGTACAGGGGTGCTCCGATGAGTCATGCGCAGACCGCGGCGGTGGACTACACCGCTGAGGTGTTCATCGACGGACGGTTCGAACCTCCCGCGTCCGACTGGCTGCCCGTCCTCGACAAGGGATCCGGGGCGGCCTTCGGCCGCTACGGCAACGCCTCCCCGGCACAGGTCGACCGTGCGGTCGCCGCGGCGAGGCGGGCCCAGCCCGCGTGGGCGGACACCGACGCCAACACCCGGTGCGCCGCGCTCCGGGCGTTCGCCACCGAGTTGGAACGCCGCCATGACGAGCTGATCGAGCTCATCATCCGGGAGACGGGCGGCACGGCCGAGAAGGCCGAGGAGGAACTGGGCCAGGCCGTCAACCAGTTGCTCAACTCCGCCACCCAGCTCACCGAGACCGCCGGCTCGATCCTTCCCCCGTACAAGGGGGGCAAGATCTCCCTGTCGCGCGCGGTGCCGCTGGGCGTCATCGGCCTCATCGTCCCGTGGAACTATCCGCTGAGCCTGGCGATGCGGGCACTGGCACCGGGGCTGGCCTACGGAAACGCGGTCGTCCTCAAGCCCGCCGAGCTCACCCCGGTCGCCGGCGGTCAGGTGCTCGCCGAGGCGGCCCGCGCCGCGGGGATACCGGACGGCGTGTTCGCGGTGCTGCCCGGGGACGGGCCGGGCACCGGCAGCACGCTCTACCGGCACCCGGGACTGGACCTGATCCACTTCACCGGATCGTTCGAGGTCGGCCGCGAGATCACGGACCACGCCGCCCGGGCGGGCAAGGCGGTCGTGACCGAACTCGGCGGGGACAACGCCTTCGTCGTGCTCGACGACGCCGACATCGACCAGGCAGCCGGCTGCGCGATCTGGACGTCGCTGTGGTACCAGGGGCAGACGTGCATCAGCGCGGGGCGGCACATCGTTCACCGGGAGGTGGCCGACGCCTTCACCGAAGCCGTGGTGGAGCGGGTGCGCAAGCTCCGCGTCGGTGACCCGCTGCGCGACGATGTCGACCTCGGCCCGGTGATCAGCGCCGTCCAGCGGGCGCGTTTCCACGACGGGCTCGTCGAGCCGTCGATCGCGGCCGGGGCGAAGGTCGCGGTGGGCGGCACCTACGACGGGAACTTCTACCAGCCGACCGTACTGACCGATGTCACGCCGCAGATGCCCGTCTTCCGTGAGGAGACCTTCGGGCCCGTCATGCCCATCACCGTGGTGGACTCCGAGGCCGAGGCCCTCGAGCTCGTCAACCGCCACCGGACCCTGATGAACTCGGTCTTCACCGGCGACCCGTTGCGCGGACTCGCCTTCGCCGAACGGGTCGCCGGCAACGAGGTGCACGTCAACGACGGCTACGCCCGTCACGGTGGCGAGGGACAGCTCGCCGCGTTCACCCGTCGGCAGTGGGTCGGCGTTCAGACGGCCCCGGTGTCCTACCCGGCCTGGGCGCAGGGGAGTTAGCCCCCGCCAGGGGCACCCGGCATTGCGCCAGGCACCCGGCATCGCACCCGGCACCCGGCGTCAGGGCGCCGGATCCGGCAACCACACCGTCAAAGGAGAACGAAGTGCTCGGGGGCTATCTCAAGAGAACGGCAATCCTCGGCCTGGCCGCCACCGCGGCCCTGACCACCCTGGCCGCCTGCGGTTCGTCGAAGGACTCGTCCGGCGGGAAGAGCGACGGGCCCATCACGTTGACCTACGTCAACTGGGACGGCGGCATGCAGGACGTGGTGGACGAGTGGAACCGGCAGAACCCGAAGATACAGGTGAAGCTCAGCAAGCCGTCCGGCACGGGCTACACCCTGTACAACAAGCTGATCACGAACAACCGGGCCGGCACCAACCCGGACATCACCGAGGTCGAGTACCAGGCGCTGCCCGCCCTGATCGCGAACAAGGTGGTCGTGCCGATCGACGACTACGTGGGCGACATCTCGGGCGACTTCGACAAGGCCTCCCTCGCCCAGGTGCAGTTCGACGGCAAGACCTACGGCGTTCCCCAGAACATCTGCCCGATGATCTTCTTCTACCGCAAGGACGTCTTCGACCGGCTCGGCCTCAAGCCGCCGGCCACATGGGACGAATACGCGGCCGCGGCCCAGACCATCCACAAGCACAACCCCAAGCAGTTCATCGGCAACTTCACCGCGGTCGACGCCGGTTGGTTCGCGGGTCTGGCCCAGCAGGCCGGAGCCGACTGGTGGACCGCCTCGGACAGCAAGTGGACGGTCGCCATCGACGACGCGCCGACCAAGAAGGTCGCCGACTACTGGGGCGGCCTGGTCCAGAAGGGGCTGGTCAGCCCTGAGCCGAACTGGTCCCCGCAATGGAACACCGACATGAACAACGGCACCCTGGTCGGCTGGGTCAGCGCGCAGTGGGCGCCCAACCAGTTGCCCGGGATCGCCAAGGACACCGCGGGCAAGTGGGTCGCCGCGCCGCTGCCGGCCTGGACGGCGGGTGACCGGACCGTCGGCATCTGGGGCGGCGAGACCGAGGCGGTGACCGCGAACTCCAAGCACCCCGCGGAGGCCGCGAAGTTCGTCAAGTGGATGAACTCCTCCGCCGACGGCGCGAAGATCCTCATCGAGAAGGTCGCCGCGTTCCCCGCCTCGAAGCCGAACCAGCAGCTGGACGCACTCAAGACGCCGCCGACGTTCATGTCCAACCAGCCGGACTACAACATGCTGATGGCCCAGCAGGCGCAGAACGCGCGGACCTTCCAGATCTGGGGGCCGAACGCCAACGTCACCTTCGACAGCTACTCCAACGCCTTCGCCGCCGCACTGCAGAACAAGACGCCGCTGTCCGCGGCGCTGGCCGAGATGCAGCGGGCGACGGTCGACGACATGAAGCAACGCGGCTTCGACGTCACCGGCTGACCGGAAGCCCGACTGCCCACCCACCCGCCCACTCACTCACTCAAACGAGGGGAAGAAGGGTTCATGAGTGCCATCGAGGAGCAGGCGGGCCCACGCCCCGGGCCCGGCACACCGCCCCCGGGCGCGGGTCCGGGCCGGTTCCCCGGTGGCCTCGCCCCGGCCTTCCGCTCCCGGCCCGCGGGGCGACGGCGTACGTTCCTGCCGCAGTTCCTGCTCGCACCGGCGGTGCTGCTGTTCCTGCTGTTCACCGTCGCCCCCGGCGTCTACGCCCTCTACCTCAGCTTCCTCAAGCCCCAGATCGGCGGGGGCCTGCTCGGCAACGAGGACCCCAGGGACGTCTTCGCAGGCCTGGAGAACTACCGGGCCACCCTCGCCGACTCCGAGTTCTGGCACAGCATCCTGCGGATGCTGCTGGTCGCGGGCATCGGAGTACCCGCCACGATCTTCTTCGCCACCCTGTTCGCCCTCTGTCTCGACGCGAAGCGGGCGCGGCTGGTCGGCATCGCGCGGCTGGCCATCTTCCTGCCGTACGCCGTACCGGGTGTCATCGCCTCACTGCTGTGGGGCTTCATGTATCTGCCGGCGACCAGCCCGATCGGCGGCGACCACATCGACTACTTCGGCTCCGGGCAGGTGTTCTTCTCGGTCGCCAACGTGGCGGTGTGGGGTGTACTCGGCTTCAACATGGTGGTGCTGTACACCACGCTGCGCAGCCTGCCGCGCGAACTGTTCGAGGCCGCCGAGATCGACGGCGCGAGCGAGCTGCAGATCGCGTTGCGCATCAAACTGCCGTTGCTCGTGCCGACCTTGACGCTGGTGACGGTGTTCTCGTTGATCGGCGCGCTGCAGCTGTTCAACGAACCGACCACCTTGAAGCCCATCGCCAACGCGATCAGTTCGACCTGGGTGCCGCTGATGCGCGTCTACACCGACGCCTTCGTCAACAACGACATCCACCGGGGAGCGGCCACCTCGTTCCTGCTCATCATCATGACCGTCACGGCCACCGCCGTCGCCAACCTGCTTCTGCGCAGGGTTTCCCGAAGGAGTGAGCGATGACCGCCGTCACCACCGGGCCCGCAGCGGCGGCCGCGCACCGGCGGACCCGCTCCGGCCGTGTCAACCTGGTGCCCACGATCATCCTGGGCCTCGGCGCGCTGTACTGCGTGCTGCCCGTGCTGTGGATCGTGATCGCGGCCACCAAGACCAACGACGAGCTGTTCTCCACGCCGCCGTTCAGCCCCTCGTTCAACGGCGGCTTCGTCTCCAACATCGAGGCACTGTTCGCCTACAACGACGGGATCTTCGCGCGCTGGGCGCTCAACTCCCTGATCTACGCCTTCGGCGGCGCCGCGCTGTCGACGATCATCTGCGGCTGCGCCGGGTACGCCCTGGGCAAGTACCGCTTCCATGGCAGCGTCTGGACGTTCCGGGTCATCGTGGGCGCGGTGCTGCTTCCCCAGATCATGCTGGCCATCCCGCAGTTCCTGATGCTGGCGAAGTTCGGCCTGACCAACAACTACGCGGCGGTCATCCTTCCGCAGTTGGTCAGCCCGTTCGCCATCTATCTGTGCAAGATCTACGCGGAGGCCTCGGTCAGCGACGACATCCTGGAGGCGGCTCGCGTGGACGGGGGCTCGGAGTGGCGCATCTTCGTGTCCATCGGTTCCCGTCTGATGGCCCCGGCCCTCGTGACCGTGTTCCTCCTGCAGTTCATCGCCATCTGGAACAACTTCCTGCTGCCGTTCGTGATGCTCAACACCGACCGCCTCTACCCGCTCACCGAGGGGCTGTACGGCCTGCTGATCATCACCGGCGGCCAGGCCGCGCAGTACTCCATCGTCATCATCGGCGTGCTGTTGTCGATCATTCCGCTGGCTCTGCTGTTCCTCTCGTTGCAGCGGTACTGGCGGGCCGACCTGCTCTCCGGCGGGGTGAAGGCCTGATGGCCGACCGGCCTGTGGTGAAGGCACTGCCCCGCCTGGGCTTCGGGGCGGCGGCCATCGCGCAGCCGCCCGTACCCACCAGTCAGGCCATGGAATGTCTCGCCGCGGCATGGGACAGCGGGTTCCGCTACTACGACACCGCACCGATGTACGGCGACGGCCGCTCCGAACTGCTCCTGGGACGGATGCTGCGGGGCCGGCCGCGGGACTCGTACCTGCTGAGCACCAAGGTCGGCCGGCTGGTGCGGCCCGGCCACCCCGACACGGCTCGCACCGGTGCGGGCTGGATCCACGACTTCAGCCACGACGGGGTCCGCACCTCCCTCGACGAGAGCCTGCGGCGGCTGGGCGTCGACCGGGTGGACCTGGTCCTCATCCACGATCCCGACCGGCACTGGGAACAGGCCCTGGACGGCGCGTGGCCCGCCCTCGCGCGGCTACGGGACGAGGGGGTCATCGGCGCGGTGGGGGTCGGCATGGTCCAGGCACCCATGCTGGCCCGGTTCATCCGCGAAACCGACATCGACGTGGTGCTGGCGGCCGGCGTCTACACCCTGCTTGACACACAGGCCCGCCTCGAACTGCTGCCCGAGGCCGAGCGCCGGGGCGTCACGGTCATCGCGGCCCAGGCCATGCACGGCGGGCTGATCGACGGAGTGGCCGATCCGCAGTTCCGCTACCGGCCGGCGACCGAGGAGATCCGGGCGACGGTGGCACGGATCGCGCGGATCTGCCACGAGTACGGGGTACCGACCGCCGCCGCCGCTCTCCGGTTCCCGCTGGGACACCCGGCGGTGGCCTGCGTCCTCACCGGCCCCGCCTCGCCCGGCCAACTGCGGGAGAACCTCGACTGGGCGACGACCGAGATCCCGCCGGCGCTGTGGGACCGGCTGCGCGCGGAAGGCCTGTTGCCCCCGGACATCCCCGTTCCCGCATCGGCCGCGCCACGTCCCTGGAGCATCCCGTGAGCCGCATCGTCGTCCTCTCCGGCGACGCTTCCTTCACCAGTTGTTGCTCCTTTCCGAGTCTCTGGCTTTGCTGAGGGCGACGGCAATGGGGTGACGGCGGGTGACCTGGCTGATTCGACTGACGGTGTGCCGGTGCTCGCGGCCGGGGTAGAGCCGTGTGCCGAGATCCGCGGCACCGAGCAGGGCGACCAGGTACTCGGTGCGCTTGGACGGCGAACCGAATCCGGCTCCATGGGTGACCGCTTGCACCGCCTGTTCAATTCTGGCGGCAGCCCGCGCGTGCTCGGCCGAGGAGATTGTCCACGAGGTGAACGGTACGAGCCCGAGAATACGGCGCCGGTGCGCGATCAGAAGACCGCGGGCCTCCATCGCTTTGAGGTAGCGCGGTTCGATGTTCCGCGTGTGCGACAACAGGTTTATCCAGGTGATGACGGGCATCGTGGCCCGGGAATTGACGCTTGGCAACCGGAATGCGGCGCGCAGGCGAGGGACGAGCCCGTCAGGCAGATCGGGTCCCGGTTCGGGCGGATACCCCGGCAGCCTCGCCAGCCAGGTCGGCCGGACATCGTCCACGAGCGTCTCGAATATGGAATCGATGACCGGGTCTCCGATCGTGAGCGGTCGCAGTTCGACGACCATTCCGTTCTCGATGGTGATCGCGCCATGCAGTTCGAGTTCGGCGAGAACGGCTCCGGACAGCGCGTGGTAGAAGGAGAGCGGACGCTTGATCACGCGTGTCCTGGGATGCGCGCAAGCCAGCAGAAGTTCCTCAGGCAGAGTGAGGAACGGCTGTTCGTACATCGACTACCCCCCGGTCGTGGTACTGAGCACTTCGGTCTGCAGGTGACCACGCCCTGCGGAGCGACGCGGTTGCGGGGATTTACTGGGCGGTGGGTCCCCCGTGTCCTGCCGGCAGTCGGCCGGCCCCGGGGTCATCGATTCTCGCCGCGGATACGGGACGCGATCCGGAGCAGTTGTTCGACCGCGCCGGTCAACGGGCGGTCCTTCGGCCATACGGCGCGCAGCCGCCGGCGCAGGTCGGCACCCGTCACCGGGACCTCCACGACGCGCCCCTCGGTCAGGTCGTCCTGGACGCTGACCGCGCTGAGCACCGCCGGACCGGCGCCCTCGGCGACGGCCCTTCGTATCGCGACGTTGGCGTCGAGCACCATCAGAGGTCTGCCCGGCTCGACTCCCGCGCCGGCGAGCACACGCTCGATGGTCTCCCGTGTGCCCGAACCCACTTCGCGGACGATCAGGCGGGTGCGGGCCAGTTCGGCCAGATCCACTGGCTCCCGCCGTCGTGCCCAGGCATGCTGCGGCGCGACCACGACGACCAGCCGGTCAGTGCCCACCTGTCGCGAGCTGAGCCCGGACGGCACGGTCGGTGCCTCGATGAAGCCCAGACTGATGTGGCCGCTCTTCGCGAGCGTCGCGACCTGTTCGGAGTTGGTCACCTTGAGACTGACGTAGACGTCGGGCGATCGCCGCTGCAGGGTGCCGATCCACCGCGGTACGAAGTGTTCGGCCAGCGTCATGCTGGCGGCCAGGTGCAGGTCGAGGGCATGGTCGCCGCGTAGCGCCGCGACCCCCACCATCAGCGAGTCCACTTCGCCCAGCACCCGTCCCGCCCATTGGCACACTGCCTTGCCCTCAGTGGTCAGCGCGGAGCCGCGGGTGCCGCGGCTGACCAGGGTCAGCCCCAAGCGCCGCTCGAGCAGGGTCAGGCGTTTGCTCGCGGCCGGCTGGCTGATCCCCATGCGCTCGGCGGCCTGACCCAGGCTGCCGAGCTCGGCCACCAGTGTCAGCAGCACGAGACTGCCGAGGTCGGGAGGCGACTTGCTCATAACCACAGTTTATGAGCGCATTCCCGATGTGTCGGTACCGTGCCGCCGCCCACCCGGCGAGGATGAAGCAGTACGGAAAACGGCAGACAAAGAAAAACCGAGAGAAGTAAGGACCGGCCATGTCGCACCATCTCGACACTCCGCTGGCGGCCCAGAACGGTCAGCTTTTCATCGACGACCTGTACGTCTTTCCCGGTGAGCGCAGCACGGTCTTCGTCATGGACGTCAACTCCGACATCACCGGCGTCTACGCCCAGCCAGGGTTCCACCCGGAAGCACGCTACGAATTCAAGGTTCATTTCGACGGCGCCGACTTCGAGACCCTGACCTATCGGGTCTCCTTCGACGAACCCGGCCCGGACGGCACCCAGACTCTGCGCCTGCACGTCCTGACCGGGGACGAGGCGCGCCAGGACTCCGCCGACGGCGACCTGGTACTGGAAGGCCGCACCGGCGAGACGGCCGCCGCGGATGGCACGCGCATCTGGGCCGGGCGCGTCTCCGACCCCTTCTACATCGACCTGTCCCTGCTGGCCATCGTCAACGGGGCGGTGGCGAAGGGGGCGGCGGTGGACCTTTCGGACTGGCGCCCGCACGAGGCACAGAACAGCTTCACCGGCACCACGGTGGAATCGATCGTGCTCGAGGTTTCGCACGAGCACGCGCGGCTGCGGCCCGGGACTCGTACGGGCGTCTGGTGCGCAACCAAGCTGGCCACCGATGCCGGCGGATGGCGGCAGATCAACCGCGGCGGGCACCCGATGATGTGGCCGATCTTCTGGCCCGGCGACACCGACTTCACCAACCCCGCCAACACCCGGCACCCCTCGGAGGATCTCGCCGCTGTCGGCGAACTCATCGCCGGCCAGGTCGCGGCTGTCGTCGCGGCCACCGGGACCTGCGCCGACCCGGACGGCTACGGCCGGACCGTGGCCCGGCAGCTGTTCCCCGATGTGCTGCCCTACGTCGTCGGGACGCCGGCCACCTACGGCTTCGCCACCCGTAACGGCCGCACCCTGGCCGACAACGCGCCTGAGGCGATGCTCTCCCTCGTGACCGACACGGCCGTGCCGGCCGGACTCAAGCCGTCCGTCGCCCACCACCTGCGGACCGACCGCTTCCCGTACGTCGTCCCCGTATGACCTGTAGCCCGCCCCTTCCGAACCGGAGCTCCGGGTGGGTGCTCAGCGCAGTCATGTGCGCCGGATGACCAGCACGGCCACGTCGTCGAGGTGGTCCACCGCGACTGCCGCGTCGAGAACCCGGTCGGCGATGCCCTCCGCGTCCAAGTCGTCGCGGAGGGCCTCAGCAGCCAGGGTTCCGGCCCGCTCCAGCCCCGCCTCCAGTGTCAGTCCGGGGCTTTCCACCACGCCGTCGGTGACCATGACCAGGGCGCTGTTCCGGTCCAGGGTGAAGGTCTCCTCGCGGTACTCGGTGTCGGGCAGGACTCCCAGGACCGGCCCGCCCGGCAGCTCGCGGATGCTGTGGCTCCCGTCCTTGTGCGCGCACAGCACCGGCACGTGGCCGGCGCTGGCGCCGGTGACCTGTCCGTCGCGTGGATCGAGGTGCAGCATGGTGCAGCTGGCGAAGCGTGCCGCGCCCATCGTGACGAGTAGTTCATTGGTGCGCGTCAGCACGGTCGCCGGGTCTGGATCCTGGGCGGCGATGGCGCGCATGGAGGCGCGGATCTGTCCCATGGCTGCGGCGGCATTCACGTCGTGCCCCTGGGCGTCGCCGATCTCCATGGCGACAGAACCGTCGGGCATCACAAAGGCGTCGTACCAGTCTCCGCCGATGTCCAGCCCGTCACGGCTCGGCTGGTAGCGGGCGGCGAGCACCAGGCCCGCCAAGGGCTCGGGGAGTGTGGGGAGCATGGTCTGCTGCAGGGCCGTGGCCAGCTCGACGCGGGCCTCCTGCAACCTGACGCGCCCAAGTGCCTGACCCGCCAGGTCGGCCAGCGTACCCATGAGGGTCCGCTCGTCCAAGGACGGCCGGTGTCCACTGCCGTAGAACACCATCCACGCCCCCAGCGGCTGATTGCCGGTCTCACTGAGGGGCGTGATGGAAACGGAGTAGTTGATGCCTCGCCGGGCAATCCATGGAAATCCGCCTCCATGTGGCGAGCGGCGGGTGTGGTCGTCCAGGTCGGGGATGAACTGCGGCCGGCCGCGGCGTATCGCCTCGGGCAGCGGGCCCGGCTGGTCCAGACGCAGGCCGTCCAGGGCGTCGACCTCCTCCATGGGCACCCTGGCATCGGCACAGACGCGCAGGCGGCCCTCGTCGAGGATGGCGAGCAGAGCGCCGGCGGCGCCGAAGGTCGCGGTGAGACGGGTCAGGATGACCTGCAGCAATTCCTGTTCCGTGGCTGCGGTGATCAAGGCGGCGGAGAAGTCGGCGGTCTCTTCGGCGCGCGCTCGCTCGGCACCCAGCTTGGCTTGCAGTTCCTTCCGGCGCTTCTCCTGCACGGTGTCGTCGCGGACCATCCCGAAGATCAGTTCGGGTCCGCCGTACCCCAGCCGGATCCGACGGGTCTGGGCGGCCAGGTGGTGCCAGCCGTCGGTCTCGGTGAGGTACCGCAACGCAGTCCACGGCGACTCCGAGGCGGCCGAGCGCATGAGGTTCCGCAGGGCCTCCCGGTCATCGGGGTGGACTCGTGAGATCACTCTGGACAAGGCCACCGTGACCTCCGGGAAGATCGCGGCCAGGGCGGGTGCGCCACCGATCCACTCCAGCTGCTGCTCCTGAGGTGAATACATCCACAGGCCAAGGCCGTTGGCCTTTGCCGCCAAGCGGAACGGGATCAGCAGGCCGGCCAGGTCGTTTCGCACATCCAGGGCATGAACCCAGACGAGCCGCTCGCCACTTGCGGAATCGTTCACCGAACGCGCCTCGATCAGGCAGGCGACGGGTGCTCCGTCCGGCCCGGGGAACTCCAGCGCCCGCATCGCGACCGTCTTCGTCCTGGCCGCGTGCGCCACGAGATTATCGGCCGACATCCGCTGGCTCGCGGGCCACAGATCGCCGAAGTCGCGGCCCAGGCATTCTCCGGCCGGCTTGCCCAGCGCGGTGGCCATAGCCGCGTTGAGGCCGCGGACGGCTCCGCGCAGCCACAGAAGAGCCGCCGGTCCAGGCTTGCGAAGGAGTTCGTCCGACGCGTCCATCCAAGGCTCCCTGGCACATTTCAAAACGACCCCATAAGCCATGATTCACGCATTTGGCAATGATTTCCCGCGGAACGGCGTGTTTGTTCGGTCGCATTGAGTGACCAGGGACTTGGGCCGCGGTCGCCGCATCCCCCATACGTTCATCGGCCGGACGTACCTCGGCCCGCGCGTTCCCCCCGTCCGCGCGCCGAGAAGGGACAGCGGGTCCGGGAGCGCGGCGAGGCACAACCCCGGCACAGGGGTGATGCGTTGGTCAGCCCGTGACCAGCGGCTCTCCGATGCAGCCCGCCAGCGCGTCCAGCGCCGCCTGTCGGCCTGTGTCGACGGCCTCACGGAGGGGGCCCGGGCGTCGCTCGGTTTGGCCGATCGGACTGCTGCCGAGGGGTGGGCGGATCTGCAGGGTCGCGGGGTGCGAGGCAAGGAGCCGCTCTTCCTCCGCTCTGACGGCCTCGCGCTGAAGCCATGGCATGAGCGCTCCCGGTGCGCGCCGGGCGAACCACCGTGACATCACCAGGCGTTGACCGAAGGGCGGAGCCGACGTGGTCTCGTCCGTGCGCCGCGTGCGAAGTGCCACGATGTGGGTGGCCTGCTGGGCCAGTGCCGTCCGCACGGGGACCGCCTCGCTCACCCCGGCATCGACGAATGACCGCCCGTTGATCTCGATCGGTTCCCCCGCCAGAAAGGGCATCGCGGCCGACGCACGGAGTGCCGCCTGCAGACTGGCCTGGTCACGGATCTGCTCGAACAGATCGGTGGCCTCGCCCGTGAGGGCGTTCGTGGCCATCGGGTGGAACTCGACGGTGCTGTCGAGGATCTCCTGGAACCCCATCGGCAGGATCTCGGTGTAGACGGTGTGGACCAGGAAATGGGTGTCCACGACGGGTCGGCGCCGCAGAGCGCGCCGCGGATCGATGGTCGTCCTCATGATCATCGGAGTCCACCATGCGTGCATGTTGCGTTCCGCCCGGCCGCACAGCAGCCATGCCGCGTTGAGTGCTCCCGCGGAACTGCCGTAGACGGCGTCGAACAGGGGCAGCAGTCCGAGTCGCTCGATGGCGATGGCCATGCCGTAGGAGTAGGCGCCACGGGAGCTTCCGCCCTCGACCAGGAGGACCACACGCGCGTCGTCGCGACGGTTCCCGGGACTGCTTTCCTGTCGCTTGCGCTCGCGCAGCAGCTGAAGGACGGTTTCGCTCATCGCCGGCTGCCTTCCAGCGGGCGGACGGTGAGGATCTGCTGGGCGTGGCCGACCGGGCCGCTGACGTCATGGAGAACGGCGCTGGTGAGGCCGTGCCCGGCAGGGCCGAAGCTGACGGCGGTGTCCAGGCCGGTCCAGCTTCCTTCGGGCCGGCGGTGGAAGTGGAGAGTCATGTCCATGTTGGGGTACATCCACTTCGTGGGGGGCTGCTGCACGGCCATGCCGTTGACCACGTCCACGCGAGCGACGAACGACGCGAGTGTGCCGCTTGGTTCGTGGGCGACGAGATCGACGGGGCTCGAGACCCACGCACGGGCACGCCCGGCCCGTCCGGATGTCCGCCGGCGGACGTGAAGGGAGCGGGCGTAGCCGCAGTCCCACTGTTCGCTCATCGTCCAGGGAGTGAAGGCCTCGGGCGGCGCGAGCCGCTCGAAGGGGGTGTCGGCGACCGCTGTGGTGTCGAGAACCGCGAGATACCAGGCACGGGCCCGGACAACCGGACGGCCCGCGACCGTGCGGCCGGGGCGGATGGTCTCCACGGTGATCTCGCATTCGTCAAGGGCGAGGAAGCCGAGGATGCCGTAGCTGATCCGGACCAGGACCAGGCGGTCGGCGGGGCCGGCGGCGCGATGCCGGTCCAACGCGTGGACGACGAGACCGGCCAGGGGACCGAAATGTTGCTCCTCCGCGTTCCAGGCGCCTTCCGCGTGGACGGTGGGTTCGTAGTGACGTTCGCCCGTGCGCTGGTAGTAGCTCTCACCGGGAGCGGTGGTCGAGGTCAAGGGTGTTCTCCTCAGCTGACAAACATGAGGCGAGTGGGATGAAAGGGCTCGCCGTCTCGGCAGGCAAAAGACGACCGGCTTGCGTCCGAGAAGGTGAACCTACTCGCGGGTAACGCGTGCTTCATGAAGTGTCGGTCAATGAATCGCTACTGTCAAATACGTGAATATGAGTAGCGCTATTCGAAATTCTGCGTAGCGATATACCGCGAGGCGCGCCGACCGGCCACACTCTTCGCGATCCGGCCCTACGCCCCGAGCCCCCTGCCGTGTCGTGCCGCTGGCGGGCCGTTTGGTCAGTCACCGGTCGCAATGCCGGAGTCGGCGCACACGGTGGCGATGCGGTGAATGCCCTCGGTGATCTCGTCCGTGCCTGCGATGTCGGCGAAGCTGAGCCGGATGTAGGGGGCCGGTGCCTCGGCGGCGAAACAGGGGCGGCCGGGGGACACGGCCACGTCGGCGCGGAAGAGAGCGGCGGTGAGAGCGGTCTCGTCGGTGCCGTCGGGCAGACGCAGCCAGAGGTGGTAGCCGCCGGCGGGAGCGCGGACGGTGGCGGCGATGCCCGGCAGGCAACGGCGCAGTGCGCCGATCATCGCCTCCCGGCGCTCCCGCAGGGCCGAGCTGATGGCACGGAGATGACGGGGCCAGGCAGGGCTGCCGACGAGTTCGAGCGCGGCCTCCTGGAGCGGTCGCGGCACGAAGAAGCTGTCGACCAACTGGATGGCGCGCAGCCGCTCCATGACCGGTCCGCGGGCGACGAGCGCACCGACTCTGAGGTTGGGTGAGGCCGGTTTGGTCAGCGAGCTGACGTGTACGACGGTGCCGTAGGCGTCATCGGCCACGAGCGGCGGCGGGAGCTGTCCGCCGTGTCCGAGGCGGCGGGCGAAGGCGTCCTCGATGACGAAGGCGCCCGCGGCATGTGCGATCTGGGTGATGCGGCGGCGACGGTCGGGAGCGAGGACCGCCCCGGTGGGGTTGTGGAAGAGCGGCTGGCAGTAGAAGACGCGGGCGCCGGTGGCGGCGAAGGCGTCCTCCAGGAAGTCGACGCGCACGCCGTCGTTGTCCATCGGCACCGGCACGGGACGAAGCCCTGCCGCCCGGGCGGCGGCGAGTACGCCGGGGTAGGTGGGCGATTCCACGAGTACCGGGGACCCCGGGGGAGCAAGGGCCTGCAGGGCGGTGGTCAGGGCGGCCTGACCGCCTCCGGTGATGAGCACCTGCGAGGGGAGGACGCCGCCGCTGGGTCCGCCCACCTCGCGGGCGAACCAGGAGCGCAGCGCGGTCAGGCCCTCCAGGGGCGGCCGGTCCCATGCGCCGGGACGGCGCGCCGCGCGGGCGAAGGCCGCGCCCAGAGCCTGCTGGGGCTGGAGTGAGGAGTGCAGGTAGCCGCCGTTGAAGGCGATCACGCCGGGAGGGGGAGGCACGAGGCTGGCGAAAACGCTGGAGGCGTCGACCGTCCGCGGCGCGGGCTCACCGTGTTGCTGGTCCTCCGCGGTGAGCGCGAACTGCTGCCATGACGTGTCGACGGCCCTGGTGTCGATGACGCTGTGCTGCGCGCGGTAGGCGCCGGCTCCGGGCCGGGTGATCACCAGTCCTTCGGCGGTCAGCGCGGCCAGCGCGCGTGAAACGGTGACCGGGCTGACCGCGAAGCGCTCCACGAGGGCACGGCTGGACGGCAGCTTCTCTCCGGGGGAGTACCGCTCGAGTTCCTGGCGCAGAGTCGCCGCGATCTCCTCGAATTTGCTACTTCTTTTCATGCAAAAAAGGATAGCGCTTCCGATATTTTCGGCACGGACCGGCAATCGGCCCAACTCGGCGGCATGAAGAGGAGGCGCCGGTGGTCGGGGCGGTTGTGTCTCTGCCGGGCACCGCACGGTCGCCGTGGTCCGCCAACGGGTTTTTGTGCTGAGTGTTGACCCGTCAAGACATCCGATGTTCAATTCCCTTGACGCGGTCATGCCGATGTCGTGATGTGCCCGCACGCCGTACTTCCGCTTGCCGTGGGCGATTCGAGAGCGAACGGCCTCGTACGCCTTGCTCTGCTCGTTCGGTTATATGCCCCGCTCGGCGCGCCGCTTCTCCGTGCCCTCGTACGGCACGGGGAGGCTCGGCGTCATAGAAGCAGTCCGTCCCAGTCATCCGATCAATCTCGCTCGACGTCGACCGGTCGCATGCCGGCCCCGCGCTGTCCGGCACCGGTCGTCACCCCCACCAGCAGGGAGGACACTCGATGAGACTGCGCAGACTCGTGCGAGCCGCGCTCGCAGCCGTCTGCATCATGACCGCGACCAGCGTCGGCCTCTCGACTCCGGCCGCGGCGGCACCGACGGACGCCGCGTTCGACTCCGCCACCGGAGCGCTGAACGTGGATCGCGCCGCCTACCTGTCCAAGCACGACCTCGTCTACAACCGGCCCACCACCAACCCGCTGCACGGGCTCACCGTCGGCAACGGCCGTACGGGTGCGATGGCCTGGCAGAACAACGGGCTGACCATGCAGGTGTCCGGTGTGGACACCTCCCAGCAGACCGCGTTCGGCGCGGGAATGCTCAACCTGTCCACGACCCCGGCACTGGAGAGCGGCTACAGCACCTATCAGCAACGCCTGTCGCTCTACGACGGCACCCTGACCACCGCGTACGACGCCAACCGCACCGTGACCGTGATGGGCGTGCCGAACTCCGAGGTCATGGGCGTGCACGTCGAGGACTCGCGCTCCGGGGTCTCCGCGGTCAACCTCGACCTGGGCCTGTGGGACGTCTCCCAACTGGGCAACAGCGGGGACGTGCCCGACCTGAACACCTGGAAGACGGTCTCGACGTACGCGGACTCCACGGGCGCCGGAATCAGCCGCGGTCAGTCCGACCCGCAGAACTTCGGCTACACCCTGGCGGCCACGGTGGAGGGAGCGGCCTACAGCGCGCGGGTCGTCGACGGCCGGACCGTCCGGCTGTCGATCACCCCCTCACGCAGCTACACCATCTGGTTCACCGCGAGTACCCGGCTCAACGCGCCCTCCCACGACTCGGTCGCCGAGGCGAAGCGCGCGCTGGCATCGGCCAAGAGCCGCGGCTACAGCGCGACGCTCGGCGACTTCAAGTCCTGGTGGCACGACTTCTGGGGCAAGTCCTTCGTGCAGTACTCGGGGCTGTCCGGGGACGCGGACTACCTGGAGAACATCTACTACCTGAGCACGTACATGATCGCCGCCGGGGGGTACGGGACCAATCCGTTCCACTTCATCAACGGCGTGTTCCGGGCCACCGGTGACCAGACCAAATGGAGCAACGCCTACTGGTTCTGGAATCAGCGCGACGTCTACAACTCCTTCCTCGCCTCCAACCACGTCGACCTGCTCGCCGGCTTCAACCGCCTCTACAGCCGCAACTCGGCCGCGCTGAAGGCGTACACCAGCACCCGCTACGGCGTCGACGGGCTGTGGGTGCCGGAGACCATGGGCTGGGACGGCAACGCCCGCGGCACCGTCAACAGCGACTACACGAAGAACATCTGGTCGACGGGCACCGAGGCCGCGTACAACATGTACCTCCAGTACGCGTACACCAACGACACCTCCTACCTGCGGAACACCGCCTACCCCTTCATGCGGGACGTGGTGAAGTTCTACGCCGCGAAGCTCTCCTACGACTCCGCGTCCGGCAAGTACTACGTGGCGACCTCGAACGCGCACGAGACGTACTGGAACGTACCGAACGCGATCACCGACCTCGCCGCGGTGCGCACCCTGTTCCCCCTCGCGATCCGCACGTCCCAGACCCTGGGCCTGGACGCCGACCTGCGGCCGCAGTGGCAGCGGATCGTCGACAACCTGATCGCCTATCCGTCCACCGCGGACGTCTATCTGCCGCACACCCCGCCGCTCGCCCAGACCCGCAACGGGGAGAACGTGGCTGCCGAGATCATCTGGCCCTACGACCGGACCGGCATCGGCTTCCCGGATCAGCAGAAGGCCGTGAACACCTTCAACGCACGTCCCTTCCCGTACGGCAACGTCTGGGCCAACGACGCCGTGCAGGCGGCCCGGCTGGGGCTGGGCGACCAGGCCTACCAGGGCATGAAGACGATGCTCCGCAAGTACCAGACCTATCCCAACGGCATGACCGACAACACCAACGGCGTCTTCGAATACCTCGGGGTGCACCTCGCCGCCCTCAACGAGTCGCTGCTCCAGTCCTACAACGACAAGATCCGGGTCTTCCCCGCGGCGCCGACCGACTCCTCGTTCACGGGACGGTTCACCCTGCTGGCCAAGGGCGGCTTCACGGTCAGTTCGGAGCGTGAGGCCGGCGAGGTGAAGTACATCGGCATCAAGAGCCTGTACGGCAACACGACGCGGATCGTGAACCCATGGGGGAGCCAGCAGGTCAGGGTCCGCGACGTCTCCGGCGGAACGACCGTACTCACCACGAGCGCCACCGAGTTCGACCTCCCCACGGCCGCCGGAAAGGTGTACGTGGTGGAGCGCACCGCCAAGCCGCTGTCCTCCTACACCCCCGTACGGCTCACCGGATCGGCTAACCAGGGGGAGAAGGCCCTGAGCGGCACCACCTCCACACTGGGCATGGCCCAGAACCCCAACCCCATGGTGAACAACACCCAGTTGACCTACGACAGCAACTGGTACCCGACCAGCGGCCGAGGATACGGCGACTACAACGACGACACCCACCACAGCACGACGGTGAACGCCGTGGCCCAGTACACCTTCACCGGTACGGGCGTCGCCTACCTCTCCGAACGCAACGGCGACATGGGGCCGGTCGACGTCTATCTCGACGGCGCCCTCCAGGCGACCGTGGACCTGCGGGTCTCCGGCGCGCGGCAAGTGCAGCAGACCGTCTGGCAGCGCAGCGGACTGACCCGGGGAACGCACACCATCCGCATCGTCAACCGCAGCACCTCGGTGGGGATGGTGGACGCCCTGCGCATCACACCGTAGGAAGCCCGGAAACCCCATGGGCTCGGCCGATGTCCGGCCGAGCCCATGGACCCGCGCGGGGCACGGCCCGCGCCCTCGTCAGTCCTCGCGGCCGGCGAGCATCGCCAGGGCCTTGGAGCGCTGCGCGACGAGGTCGTCGTAGGTGCCGTCGCGCTCGGCCCAGCGGTGCATGAGGACACCCTTCACGAGGACTTCGCGGGGGGTGGGGTCCGCCGAGAGCAGTTGCATGACCTCCGTGGCGAAGTCGTCGAGCGGCAGCGCGTGCGGGTTCACCTTCTCCTGGCCCGCGGTGGCGACGGCCGGGGGAACGAGTTCCACCACGCCGACGCCCGTGCCGTCGAGCTGCGCGCGCAGTGCCTCGGAATAGGCGTGCACCGCGGCCTTCGACGCGGCGTAGCCGGGCATGGGCGGGAACGGCAGGAAGGCGATGCCGGAAGTGACCGTGATGAAGGTTCCGGCGCCCCGCCGGACCAGGTGCGGGGTGAAGGCGTCGACGACCCGGACGGTGCCGAGCAGGTTGGTGTCGATCGTCGTCTCCATCGCAGCGAAGTGCGCGGGGTCGCGCAGATCCTCCACGAGCATGACGCCCGACATCGTCACCACGGTGTCCAGCGCGGGATACCGGGCGAGGACGGCGTCACGGGCGGAAGCGACGGAGGAACTGTCGGTGACGTCGATACCGAACGTACCGAAGCCTTCTCCGGAGAGTTCCGAGAGCGCCCGCGGATTGCGGCCGGCGACGGCCACGGTGCTGCCCGCCGCGGCGAACCGGCGGGCCAGTTCACGTCCGATTCCGGAGGTCCCGCCGACGACGAGAACGGTGCGCTTGGAGAGATCCACGAGATCTTCCCTTCAGTACAGGGCGCCGCCGGTGTTCAGGCCCGCGGCGCAGACGGTGCTACCGAAGTCTTGACGGCATCCGCCGGATGCGGCAGTGCCCTCGTCTTCCCTGGTCCTGCCAGGGCCCCCTCCCGGACGCGCGCGCCGCATTACGGTGTCGGTATGAAGGACGAGGACCCCGGCAACCGGCTCGGCAGCTACCTTCGTGCCCGGCGGGAGCTGGTCTCCCCGGCACAGGCGGGCATCCCGCCCGGCGGCAACCGCCGGGTACCGGGCCTGCGCCGTGAGGAGGTCGCCCTGCTCGCCGGAATCAGTCCCGACTACTACCTGCGCCTGGAACGGGGTCGCGACAAGAACCCCTCGCCGCAGGTACTGGAAGCACTCGCGGGTGTGCTGCGGCTCGACGACACCGAGCGGACGTATCTGCTCGGCCTCACGGCGGCACGCCCCAGGGCGCCGCGCCGCAAACGGCCCGAGCACGTTCCTGCGCGGGTCCACGAGCTGCTCGCCCACCTGCAGATCCCCGCGTTCGTCGAAGGGCGCGCGTTCGATGTCCTGGCCTCCAACCCCATGGCCGTCGCGCTTTCCCCCCGCCTGCGGCCCGGCCGGAACCGGCTCCGTTCGCTGCTCCTCGACCCCGAGGAACGAGCCTTCCAGCAGGACTGGACGAGATCCACGGCCGATTTCGTCGCCACCCTGCGCACCACCATCGGGGACGACACCGACGACCCCCGGTTCGTCGAACTCGTCGGAGAGCTCGCACTGTCGAGCCCGCGGTTCCGCACCCTCTGGGCCCGCCACGACGTCGCCACCCTGGACGGCGGAACGACCACCGTGAACCATCCCGTCGTCGGTGAACTACGCCTCCACCGCGACAAACTCGCCATCGGCGACGTCATCCTCGTCGTCTACTACCCGGACAAGGGCAGTGACAGCGACGAGAAACTGCGGCTCCTTGCCTCACTCGCAGGCACCGAGTCCGGCGACGCGGCACTCGACCGGCCCACGGACACCCCGCACCACTGAGACAGCGAACGCCTGGCACACGAGTGGCACCGGCGGTACCGTTGGTGCCATGCCCGCCATGAACGTGCCTTTCGACGAGGACGACGACCTGCGAGCGGTGACGGAGGCCGCTGCCGCCGCCGGCGTCAGCACCCGCCAGTTCATCCGCGATGCCGCGCTGGACCGTGCCCTGGCCAAGCCGCGTGCGTTCCTCGCGGCCGCCCTGGCCGAGCAGGACCGGATCGCCGCGGTGTGGGCCGAGCACGACCCCGAGGACGCCCGGCCGGACCCGGCGCGGCACGCGGCCGAAGCCGAGGCCGCCGCCGCTCTGGCAGCCATGGACAACGCCCGCGGGACTGCCGCGTGACCGACGTTCCGGAGCCCGAGCTCGCCGAAGTCTCGTGGCTGCTGCAGGTCGCCGAGCACGTCACCGGTGACCCGCAGCTCATCGACCTCGGCCCCTTGTTCGCCGCGGTCAGCCGGCACCGCTCCCGCGCGATGGGCCGCGACGTGTACGGCTCGGTGTGGCTCAAGGCCGCGGCCCTCCTGGAGAGCCTGTCGAGACTTCCGGCCCTCGAGCACTCCAACCGCCAGTTCGCATGGCTGTCGACTGTGGCGTTCCTCAAGGTGAACGGCTACGGCCTGGACTACCCGCAGAAGGACGCGATCGCCCTGGTGACCGATGTCGCCCGGGGCACCACCGCCGTACAGGCCTCCGCCTTGCAGCTCCGCCGGTGGGCTGTGTAGCCGTCGGCTCGCCCGGCCGATCGGCGCAGTGGGGGGGGGGGGGCGCGGGGGGGGGGGGGGGGCGCCGCGCCCAAGCAGCACCCACACCCGACACGCCGAAAACAAAAACCAAAAACAACAACCAAAAAAACCGCCGAGGCTAAA
>NZ_JBHXSO010000001.1:41444-258978 GCF_042714775.1 Streptomyces sp. NPDC058691
TGGCTTGGTTTTTTTTTTTTTTTATTCTTGGTGTGGCGGTGGGCCGCCGGGGCGTGGGGGGGGGTGGGCCCGGCCCGGGTGGTGGGGGGGCCGCCGCCACTGCCATACGTGCTCCCGGTCAGCGGACCCGGATGAAGACCACGTCATACCCCAGGTTCGTGCCCCGGTTCTTGACGTAGACGCCGTCCTTGCCGCCGTTGGGGTTGCCGGTGTTGCCCTCGACGGTGGTGAAGGAGGAGCCGCCGCTCACCGTCCGCACGATGCCGATGTGCTCGTTGCCGTCGTTGAAGTTGCTCCCGCCGTTCCAGTCGAAGGCCACGATGTCGCCGGGCTGCGGGTTGGTCGTCACCGACAGGTGGTAGTTGCCGGCCCGCGCCTGCTTCACCCAGCCGGAGACGTAGCTGTTGCGGTAGGAGGTCGCGCCCGTCTGCCTGGCCACCCAGCTCACGAACGTCGCGCACCAGGCGTAGTTGTTGGTGGACAGGGAGAGCCCCACGGACACCCCGTAGCTGTTCGCCCGGGCGCTGCCCTCGACCGTGCCGACCTCGGCGGCGGCGACCTCGAGGAGCTTGGCGTACCCGCCGCCGGGCGGCGGCGACGAGGGCGGGGTGACCGCGCCGTACAGGGCGGCCTTGGTGTTCGGGCCCACCCGGCCGTCGACCCCGAGGCCCTTCTCGGCCTGGAAGTCCCGCACCGCGCTGTCGGTCATCGGCCCGAAGTCGCCGTCGACGGCGAGATCGGCGCCGTGGTGGTTGAGGAGGCTCTGCAGCTCGGTGACGCACCCGCTGCGCTGACCCTTGACGATGTCGGTCGGGCACGAGCCGGAGTTCAGGTTGATCGGCGCGGGGGCGCCGTTGCCGCCGCCACCGCCGATGTTGGAGTACAGGGCGTTCTTGGTGTTCGGGCCGACCTCGCCGTCGACCGACAGGCCGCGCGAGGACTGGAAGGACCTCACGGCCGCCAGGGTCGCGGGACCGAACTCACCGTCGACGTCGAGGTGCTGGCCCTGGCCGTTGAGCAGTGCTTGCAGGGTCGCGACGCAGCCGCCGGTCTGGCCCTCCACGATGTTCGCCGGGCACGAGGAGGACCGGAGGTCCAGGCCGGTCGACGGGGCCTCGTCGGTGTCGTACAGCTCCCGCTTGGTGTTCGCGCCGACCTCGCCGTCGACCGACAGCCCGTGCGAGGACTGGAAGCTGCGGACCGCGCTGTAGGTCTCCGGCCCGAACTCGCCGTCCACGCTCACCGCGTAGCCGAAGTGGCGGAGCAGCCGCTGCAGTTCGGTGACGCAGCCGCCCTTGCTGCCCTGCACGATGTTCGCCGGGCACGAGGAGGACGTGAGGTTCACCGGTGCGGGCGCCGTGCCGCCGGTCGCGTACAGCTTGCTCTTGGTCTGCGGGCCCACTCGGCCGTCCACGGCGATCGCGGTGGCGGCCTGGAACTCACGTACCGCGTAGAGCGTGTTCGCCCCGAACTCACCGTCCACCTGAAGCCCCGCGCCGTGGGCGTTCAGCAGGTTCTGCAGCTCGGTGACGCACCCGCTCACCTGGCCCTGGACGATGTCGGTCGGGCAGGACGAGGAGGTGAGCTTGATGGGCGCCGGTGCGGCCATCGCCGGGCCGGCGCCCATCAGGATGGCCGCCGCGAGGATCGCCGCGGTGGCCGCGAGACTCACGATCCGGGTGCGCCAGCCGGGTCTGGTGCCCGGAGCAGAGGGGCGTAAGGCGTTTTTCATGGCTGTGGGGGTCTCCTTCGACGGATCATCTGACGAGCGACCGGGTCGAGAGTCCGCCGGGCGGACGCGCACGACGGTGACAGCTGAGACCCATGCGGGCAATCCCGTTCCGAACAACTGGCCGGATTCCGCACCTTGCGGCGGGCCGTGCGAGTCCGTGCACACTGGCCGGGCCGACCGCCGAGCACGGCCGCGCTGCGGGAGTGGAACCTCCCGCAGCGCGGTACACCGTGAACGCGGTCCCGCCCTCCTTCACGTGGCGGTGGCCGCGCGGTGTGTGGGCTGCTGGACGAGGACCGGGTGGCGCACCACCGCGTCGAAGAAGTATCCCTGCGTGTTGAAGGTCGCTTCGTCCGGCTGGGTCCGCCCGGCGGTGTCCGTGGCGCGTGCCAGCAGTGTGGCCGGGCCCTCCGTGCGCGGCTGCCAGGGGATGCTCCAGCGCACCCAGGCGTCCCGGTGCGGGGTGTCGCGCAGCCGGGCACGCCGCCAGGTGGCGCCGCCGTCGGTGCTGACCTCCACCTTGCGTATCGCCCCGGCTCCGGACCACGAGCGGCCGTGCAGGACGTGGTGCACGCCTGCGGCGAAGACCGCTCCCTCGGTGAGTTCGAATGCGCTCTTGATCGTCTGCCGGGTGAGTGGTGTGCTGCCGCCCTCGGGGAAGCCGGGTCCGAACAGCCGGTAGAAGTCGGTGTTCCAGGGTGAGTACAGGGGTTGCGCGGCGACCTCGATGTCGCCGACCCACTTGACCGAGGAGATGCCCACCCATGAGGGCACCAGCACCCGCACCGGATGGCCGTGGTCGGGGGGCAAGGGGTCGCCGTTCATCTCGTAGGCCAGGATCACGTCGTCAAGTGCCTTGGCGACCGGCAGGGGCCGCCTGACGTGGCCCAGGTTGACGCCACCGGTGACGTACTCGTCGTCCAGACCGCGCGGCATGACGTCCACCGCGTGCCGCCGGATTCCGGCGAGCCGCAACACGTCCGCCAGCCGCACGCCGCGCCAGCGCGCCATACCGACAGCGCCCAGAGTCCATGCGGTGCCCGTGACGCTCTGGCCCTGCTGGGAGGTGTAGAAGCTCCGGCCGTTTCCGGCGCATTCGACGAAAGCGGTGTGCGTCACGCGCGGCAGCGCGCGCAGGTCGTCGAGTCCGAACTCGACCGCCTGGTCGATGCCGGGGCCTCCGCGCAGTCCGCTTCCCCAGACCTTCAGCCGCCAGGGACCGGGGTCGATGACGGGGGTGGAGGTGTGGTTGCGGACGAAGAAGCGGTCGGACGGAGTGAGGTGCCCGGTCCCGCGCAGCGCCTCCCACTTGGTCTCGGCGTTGGTGCCGCGGACGGTGAACCACTCGTCTGGCAGCGGCTTGACGATGCCTGCGGCGGTCGCTGCGGCTGCCCTCACCGTTGTGCGCAGGGCGAGTGCGGCGGTGCCCGCGGCGAGCAGGGACAGCATCCGGCGGCGGGACATCCCGTCACCTCGCGCTTGTCCGGCAAGCCATTGGCGCAGCCGTAAGTGGTCATAGGAGGTCTCGTCGGCGGGAGCGGCGGAATGGTGTGCACGGGTCATGGCAGTCCGGCTTCCTGGGCGGGAACGGCTGAGGACGTGCGGAAGTGCGTACGGAAGTGTGTACGGACGTGCGTGCGCGGGAAAGGCTAGTGAACCGGCGCGTGCGGGCCGGGGCACATGGCGTTCAGCGACAACAGCGACAACAGGGGCGCGGCGCGGGAACGCGCGGCATGCCGGCCTGTACAGCCTTCGCGGCTGCGCTGTTGGGATTCACGCGCTCATCGTAGGGCGCACCCTGCGCGGCGTCAGCTCCAACCGGAAACTTCCCCGCCCGGTGTGCCCGCGGCCCCGCGGCCCCGCGTCAGGCGGGTGTCAGTGCCTGCTCGGCCCAGATGGTCTTGCCGCTGTCCTCGTAGCGCGTGCCCCAGTTCCGGACGAGAGAGGCGACGATGAACAGGCCGCGGCCGCCCTCGTCCTGCAGGCGGGCGTGGCGCAGGTGCGGGGCGGTGTCGGCGTTGTCGGAGACCTCGATGGTCAGCGTGCGGTCGAAGATCAGGCGCATCCGGATGGCGCCCTTCGCATGACTGATGACATTGGTGGCGAGTTCGCTGACGACCAGGTCGGTGGTGGTCGTGTGCTCCTCCAGTCCCCACTGTGTCAGCTGCTTGCGGGCCGCCTTGCGGGCCTCGCAGACCGACGCCGGCTCGGCCGGGAAGGTCCGGGAGAAGACATGGCCCGCCTCGAGGCTCCGGGTCCTGGCCACGAGCAGGGCCGCCCCGTCCGGGGGGATCACATCGCGCAGCACCTCGTACACGGCCGAGTCGGTGATCTCCCAAGGTCCCGCCACGGAATCGGCCACCACCTTGCGCAGCCTGCTGAGCCGCTCCCCGAACTCGGCCGGATAGCGCTTGGCGCTGCCGTCCGAGTACAGGGTCAGCAGGCTCCGCTCCGGCACCTCGGCGGTGCGCACCTCGTACGGGACGCCCTGGCCGAGCGGGGCCCCGCGCGGCACCTCGAAGGTGCTGACCACGCCCTCGGGGCTGGTGAGCAGCGGACTGTCGTGTCCCGCGGAGGCCGCCTCGCACCGCCGGGTCACCGGGTCGTACGTCATGTAGAGGCAGGTGGCGGTGAGCGGCGCCCGCGCCTCGTGCAGCGTCTCGGGGGCCGTGTCCTGCTCGCGCGCCAGACGCTGGGCGACGTCGTCGAGGTGGGTGAGCATCTCGTCGGGCGGCAGGTCCATCTCGGCCAGGGCGGAGCCGGCTGTGCGCAGCCGCCCCATCACCGAGGAGGCCTGCAGGTCCTCCCCGGGCACGTAGCCGATCATCAGACCCACCCGGCAGCTGGACAGCGGGAGGACGTCGAACCAGTGGGCGCCGTACCGGCCGGGTGTCGTGCAGTGGGAGGCCTCCACCGCGGCCACATCGGGAGGCACGCGCGGCAGCAGGCTGCGCTGCAACGTGGTCGCGACGGTGTGCTCACGGGTGAAGCGGCGCGCGTTGTCGACGCACATCGCCGTGCGCGAGGCGAGCTGCGTCGCCAGCGACACGTCCTTCTCGTCGAAGGGCTCGGAGCTCGAGCCGGCGCGGTAGAAGCTGGCCAGGCCCAGGACGAGTCCGTGCACCGTCAGGGGCGTCACGATGAGCGAGCGCACACCGGTACGTGCGAGGAACTCCACCCGCATCCGGTCGTGAGCCAGCCACGCGTCGCCGGCCGGCACCGATTCGATCAGCCGCGGTCGCAGATCGGACAGTGCCTGCGTGTACGGCGTAGGGAACGCGTACCCGCTGAAGCCGCCCACTGGATAGGCGCCGTAATCCCCCGCACGGGCCTTGAACGCGGCCCGCCGCATCGCCATCCGGGCAGTGATCGGGCCGACAGGCGCGTCCCCGACGAGGACGGAGTCGAACAGGTCGACCGCGACGGCGTCCGCAAAGGTGGGCACTGCCATCTCCGCGAACTCCTGCGCCGTGGCGACCGCGTCCAGCGTGCTGCCGATCTTGGCGCGCGCGATGTTGAGGAGGTCCAGTTCCCTCTGCGTCCGTACCTGACTCGTCACGTCCTGGATCACCGAAGCGACGCCGACGGATTGTCCTGTGCAACGCAGGATGTAGCCGGTGACGGCATAGTCGCGGCGGATTCCGGAGTCGGCGCCCGGACAGACGGTCACCGGCCGGTCCAGCACGGGGCAACCGCTCGTCAGCACCTCTTCCATGATCGGCGAAAGCGGTATACCGGAGTCCAGGTCCTTCAGGCCGGCGCCGATCACCGCGTCGGCGGGCAGACCCCGCATCGCCAGGACCGCATCATTGGCCCGGAGAATCCGCAGGCCCAGGTCGTACACCTCCAGGCCCGTCGTGGCCTGGTCGAACAGGGCCTTCTCGACGCCCTCCGTACCGTCCAGCGCGCCGGCATCGGCAGTGGTGCGAATCTGTCGCTGTTTGCGAGGCATGATCAACCTCATCTCATCGACATACGCCAGTTAACCCGCCGACCGGTACGCCACGCCACCCGGACCAGGTGCTGCCCGGCCTTCGGGCGGGATCGAACCCGCTGGCATCCGTCTCGCGGCGGATCCGCCGGGCCGCGTCAGCGCGGGACCGTCTGACTCGCCCCCTCCTGGTCCTGTTCCAGAGGACTCGACGGGATTCGCCCCGGCGCGGCACCCGAAAAAATTCGCGATGATCGCTCGTTTAGGTTGTTGTTGTGAGAAGTACGCAAGGGGCGCTCCGGGCAGTCAGTGATCTCCATGTCACCTATGCCGAGAACCGAGAGGTAGTGCAGGCGCTCATGCCCGGTTCGCCTGACGACTGGCTGATCGTCGCCGGAGACGTCGGGGAGCTCATGTCGGACATCGAATGGGCTCTGACCCTGCTGCGTGACCGGTTCGCACAGGTGATCTGGGTGCCCGGCAACCACGAGCTGTGGACGGTCGCCCGGGAGACCGGTCCGGCACGCGGGGTGGAGCGCTACGAGCAGTTGGTGATGCTGTGTCGTCGGCTCGGCGTGCTCACCCCCGAGGACCCGTACCCGGTGTGGACGGGGGCGGGCGGACCCGTACGGATCGCCCCTCTGTTCCTGCTGTACGACTACAGCTTCCTGGCGCCCGGTGCGGCGAACCGCGAGGAGTCGCTGGCCATAGCCTACGAGGCGGGCATCGTCTGCACCGACGAGTATTTCCTCCACCCTGATCCCTATCCGAGCCGCCAGGCGTGGTGCTCGGCACGGGTCGAGGAGAGCGAGCGGCGCCTCATGGAAGTGGCGGGCGATCTGCCGCTGGTGCTGGTGAACCATTGGCCGCTGGTGCGCCGACCGACGGAGGTGATGACGCACCAGGAGTTCGCCCAGTGGTGCGGAACCGTGCGCACCGCCGACTGGCACACGCGCTTCGACGTGCGCACGGTGGTCTACGGCCATCTGCACATACCCCGGAGCACGGTCTACGACGGCGTCCCCTTCGAGGAGGTCTCGATCGGTTATCCGCGTGAGTGGCGCCGATTCGGCCTGCGCACGGATCTGGCCCGGCGGATTCTGCCCAGCGGGGCAGGAGCGCGCCCGTGATCGACGAACTGCTGCCGTCCACGGCGCGCTGGTCCGAGTCCTTCAGCCACCGTGACGACATCGAGCTTTTCCCGCAGGAACGGGCTGCTGTCGCCCGCGCAGTCGACAAACGGCGCAAGGAGTTCACCACGGTCCGCGCGTGCGCGAGGGAGGCGCTGGCCGGGCTCGGCCATGCCCCCGTACCGTTGGTGCCGGGGGAGTGGGGCGCCCCCGGATGGCCGACTGGTGTGGTCGGCAGCATGACCCATTGTGACGGTTACCATGCCGCCGTGGTGGCCCACCGGCACGATGTGGCGACCATCGGCATCGACGCGGAGCCCCACGAAGCCCTGCCCGACGGCGTGTTGGAGACCATAGCCTTGGCCGAGGACCTCGCCGCACTGGACGCGCTGCCTACTTCGGTCGGTGTCGCCTGGGACCGCGTCTTGTTCAGCGCCAAGGAATCCGTGTACAAGGCGTGGTTTCCGGTGGCGCGGAGGTTCCTGGACTTCCAGGAGGCGACCGTGACGCTCGCCGTCGACGGAACGTTCACCGCGCGCATACTCGTCCCCGTGCCGCTCCTGCTCGGCAAACCGTTGACCGGCTTCTCCGGGCGCTGGATCGTGGATGGGGAACTCATCGCGACGGCGATCACGGTGGAGACTGTCGCAGGACGTGGCTGAACAGCATTGAGGTTGCCCCCGCGGCCGCCGCCGGCAAGCGGCACAACCCGCGCCGGCCCGGCTTCGCCGGACGGTGCCCACGGAACCACGGATAGAAGTTCCGGGGGCCGACTACGGGTCGGAGTCGTTCGCTGGACAGATCTGCCGCAGCCGCTGACTGCATGGTTGAGCCGGTGGTTCATCTCGTGGACGCTTGCGGGGTGAATGAAGCTGGCGAGGACATGCTGAGACAACTCCAGTCGCTGGATCCAGCGGTGCGCGTGGATGTCCTGCGCGTGCTGGACTGCGTCGGCCGGGGCCTGCCCGTCCACTGGCGGCGCCGCAGGGGGGTGCCGCAGCTCATGGTGTTCCTCGACGGCCCGGAAGACATGCGGATGGAGAGGATCACCCTGCGGGAGCTGTCCGAGCACGGGTATCTCGACGAGTTCAGCCGATGGGTCAGCAGCGTCCCGGTATCGAAGGCTCGGGAGCACCGCTGTGCCGCTCTGGTCTACGGGGACCGTATTCACGCGAGGATCAACCAAGTCGGCCCCTTCGGATCGGGCTGGCACCTTCCCGACACCTTCGTCTGCGTCCGCATCGCGCACCGGGATTTGAGCATGAGCCAATCTTTCTCGCTCAAGTTCGACGTCGAGGGTCGGCTCTTCCCGCGGCTTGTGTTTCATCAATCCCTCTTCGACACCATCGCCCGCGCCCGCCAGAGTTGACCGTTGTGACGGGAAGCTCTGGACGCTGTCGCGCCCAGGCGGCCACGGCAGGCGGCGGCCCGGTGACATACGAGCTTCCGGCCGAGCACTGGATCCATTTGCGGACCACGAATCCGGTCGAGTCGACCTTTGCCACCATCCGCCCGCGGACGAAGGTCACCCAAGGTGCCGGCTTCCGAGCGGCCGCCTTGGCCATGGTTTTCAAGCCGATCGAGTCAACCCAGAGCCGTTGGCGAGCCGTGAACGCACCCCGCCTCGTCGCCCTCGTCCGGGCGGGAGCGCGCTTCGAACGCAGCCACGCGGTCGCACACTTCGAGACCTCCGCGGCATAAGGTCTGGTGCACCATGACCGACTACGACATCTACGGCACCAGCAGCCACACTGCCAGCGAGCTCGTTCGCCTCGCCAGCAGGTGCCTCGGGCTGGTCTTCACCGAGCGCGACAGCTACTTCCGGGGGATCTACCACCGCGCGGACAGTCTCGACGCCAAGATCGAGATCCAGCCCAACCCGATTCCCGGCGACGACGGTGAAAGCGACCTCTACGTCACCGAACACCCGGCGGTTCACGTGTTGTTGCTGACGACCACTCGAGCTCCCAACCCCGCCCTCCGGGCACAGCTGGTCGCTATCGAAAGGCTTGTCCACCTGAAGCACGAGTCATGGTGAATGGCTACCGACGGCCGCAGGCGCGCTCAGTCCGGTTGCGCGCCCTCGACGCAGGCGCGACCGCGCGCGATATGACGCCGTGCCGGCGTGCGCCTCCGGGGTCGGGTGTCGGCGGTCGTGATGTTTTGACTTGCTGTCGACAGGGTGTGGGAGGGTGTCCGCCATGGGGGAATCGAACGTTCCCGCTCCGGCGGTCCGCGCCGGGGCGGGGCTGCGCCTGGGAGTGTCGCGCGCGAAGCTTACGGTCGTCGCCGTCGGCGTGCTCGCCGCGTATGCCGCGGGCCCGGGGAGTGAGGTCGTCGGCAACGGGGTTCCGATGAGCCGGACGGCTGTGGACGAGGAGCTGAACTCGGCCGCGGCGGAGGTCGGTGTCTACGAGGCCACCGGCGTCATCATGGGTCTCTCGTTCTCCGGCGGCTCCTACCGGCCAAGTAGGGACTGCATGATCGCCTGGTCCGGGGACATGCCGCCTGGCGACCAGGCGTACGAGGCCATCGGTGCGGCCCTGACCCGGAGAGGTTGGATCGAACTGCGTCACCAGGACAACGAGGCGTACGCGAACACGATCTTCGGCAAGGGCGGTTGGAGCGTGACGGTCTCGCACCGCGTCCCAGGGGCCACGGAGCCTGACACGGAACTACTGCTGACCGCGACGGCTCCGGCGTGCTGAAGCGCGGCGCCCCGACAGGCATGTGCGATGGCCGCGTTAGAACGGCCGGTACCAGGCCCGCTTCACCGGGGGCAGACGCCGGGCGAAAAATGCGGCGACATCGGCCTGCTGGGTCTCGTCGAAGACCCGCTTGGGGAAGAACCCGGAAGCCCCGTTGACCTGGCGCAGGTACCAGAAGCCTGCAAGCTCGCGGGCATCGCGATAGGCGTCCCAGCTGACCTCAGCCTGGGAGACCGCCGTGTGCAGGGTGTACGACTCCTCTGTCAGCCGGACGGTCCACGGTTCGGTGAACTGGTTCGAGAGCCTGCGGACCGCGAGACGTACGGCGGCGGCCTCGAAGAAGACCGGCAAGCCGATCCCGTAGTAGATGAGCCACTCCTTCGGCTCGTCCGAGAACAGGGTCAACACGCCCACCAGGAGCATGAACAGGCTGGTGACGGCGATTCGACGCATGTTCGGTGAACTGCGCATCGCTCTGCGGTACTCCTGTCCCGTCATGTGGAATGTCGCAGTCAGGTCCATGGCCGGGGAACCGCCTTCGTCGAGTGAGATGGGCTGCGTGGGCCCGCGGGCCCGCGGGCCGAGAGGCTACCGGGCACCCTGCACGCGCCTGCCACTGGGGTGGGATGGTGCGATGGGACGACCAACAGCTGGCGCTACCTGCGTTCACTCCACCGGGTGGACGTCCGCATCGCGATGAACTGCGGCAACTACGCCGACACCTGACGACGAGGAAGTGCCGGCGAGTGGAGACCTGGTCCGAAGCGAACAACGTCGAGTTCACCTACACCCCGACCAACTCCCCTTGGCCGAACCGGATCGAAGTTCAGTTCACCGCCCTGCCGACATCACGTTGCCCGCGTCTGACCGGCCAACCACCGCTTCACTTCATGCCAGGCCGCCTGCTCCTCGACCTCGGTGCCCCACCACCACGTGAAGGGCGAGTCATCAGACGTCAACTCCTCCCGCCACCGGGCGAGGCTGTCAGCCAGGTGACGGCGGGCGACCGGGTCCATCCCCGCATCCCAGCGGGCGAGCCACGGGGTGACGGAGGAACTCGCGGTCACACAGGTCTCGAACACCGCACACGCCGAAGTCGGCGGTGACTTGGTCCGCAAGGTTTGCGTCCACCACGCGTCCAGGAAACCGGCCACGGCCTCAGCCTGCTCGCGGGGCCACCGCGTCCAGCCTGCCGCGGCCAGTCCACGGGCCATCAGATCGGACTCGGCTTCGCCCCCGGCGAGCACCAGGACGAGCTGCGGCAGGACCCGGCGGATGATCGCGGGCTGGTCGTCCCAATGGAAGGGATCCTTCTGTGCGACCCGGCGGACAAGGTCCGTCGGGAGCGGGACGCCAGGAGCCCGCAGCAGTTCGACCTCGCCCTCGTCGAAGCACCGGCCGCAGCCGGCCTCATCCGGTCGGGCCGTCATGCCGCCGAAGGTCGTCGCCACCCTCGCCATCGCAGCGTTGAGGACAGAGGCATCCGGAGAAGTCACCGTGCATCCCGTCAAGACTCCAGCAGGCCGCCCTAGCCGAAGAGAGCGACGCTACCAGGCGACAACTCGGCCATCAGAACAGGGCTCCGGCCGTGACCGCGACGCCGATAACGACCTCCACTGGGTAAAAGGGTCGAAGCCAAGAGCTTCGACTTTGCGGCGTCGCGGGTTCGCCTCCCCTCGCGGGCGCACCTCTGACCGGTGGATACATGAGCTCGAGGGGAGCGGCGGGGGAGCGGCAGAGGGCGGCGTAGATGCCGCAGCACGGCAACGGAGTCGACAAGGATGGCGGGACCACGAAAGTCGCGCGACGTTCATCCAACAGATGATCTTTACTCAACCTGAAGAGTCGCCGCGTTCAGTACTTGAACGTTCACTTTCGATCATGTTCAATTCGATAACGCAACGTGACGACTCGCGGCGTCATTCCGCGAGACGTCGCGGGGTGATGGCGACCGGCGTCGCTGCACTCGCGCTTGCTCTGACAAGCACCTTCACGCCGGCCGCATCATCCGCCTCCGCCGACGGCAACACGCCGTGGCTCCCGCAGCAGCTCGACTCCTGGTCGACGATCACCCAGCACACGATGACCAAGCCGGCGCCGGTGACGGACGGGGTCACCTACTCGAGCGGCGCGGTCGACTCGATCGACGGCCGGGTGCCGATCAACGTCGTGTCCGCTGACACCCGGCACAAGAACGTGCGTCTTGGCGTGGTGGTCTCGCACGACGCCGTGGTCGACCCGCTGGACGAGACGACCTCGTCGATGGCGGTGCGTACCGGAGCGGTGGCCGGGATCAACGGCGGATATTTCCAGATCAACGCGTCCGGTCAGGCGAACGACGGCGAGATCGTCGGCGGTGAGATCTGGAAGAGCCCGACGTCGAACCACGAGGGCACGATCTCGGTGCTGCGGAACGGCTCCGTCGCGTACGGGAACCAGGTCTTCAGCGGCACTGTCGCCGTCGACGGCGGCGCGAGCCGCACGCTCAGCTCGGTGAACACGCTGTCCGACGCGACCGGCAACGGCATCACGCAGATCACGCCGCGGCTGGGCGACGTGGCGAAGACCTGGTTCGGCGGCACCAAGGTCCTCGCGGTGGGCACCTCCGACGACCAGGGCGCGACGATCCGGATCACGGGCGTGACCACCGGTGACTCGATCTCGGGCCGGCAGTACGGCCTGGTCGGCGGGGACGCGGCCAGCGCCAGTGGCCAGTGGATCCAGCAGAACGTCAAGGTCGGCTCGGTCGTGACCACGACGCACCGGATCAGCCCGAACAACGACATCCAGGAAATGATCCAGGGCCCGGGCCGCATCCTCAAGGATGGCGCCGTGTTCCAGGATCCGGTCAACCAGATGCCCAGCGGGCTGCACCCGGAGTCGGTGATCGGCAGCACCGCTGACGGGCACCTGGTCATGGCGACGCTCGACGGCCAGAAGGCGGCCAACGTCGCGCTCGGCGTGGGATGGCAGCAGGTGGCCTCCTACATGCAGTCGCTCGGTGTGCGGGACGCGGTCCTGCTCGACGGCGGCGGGTCGACCGCCATGGCGGTGCGCCGGCCGGGCGACACGCGGGCCACGCTGGCCAACACGCCCTCCGACCTCTCCGAGCGTCCGGTCGCCAACGGCCTGTTCGTGTACTCGACCGCGACCGCGGCCGGACCGGCGAAGAGGGCGTTCATCAACGACGGTGCCGATCTGTCGACCGCCGAGGGCGTCGTCTCGAAGGTGAAGGCGTTCGCGACGGACAGCGACGGGAACCCCACCAGCGACGCGGTCTACGTCACGGCCGAGCCCAGCAGCCTGGGCACCTGGACGAACGGCGTCTTCAAGGCCGGCTCGGCCGGTTCCGGTACGTTGACGGTGCACTCGGGTCGCAAGACCGACGAAGTGGATCTGACGGTGGCGCCGGCGTTCGACCGGCTGAGCGTCTCTCCCGCACAGCAGGGCCTGGCCAACAACGCCTCCCAGAAGTTCACGGCGCAGGGCACGAACGGCTGGTCCCAGGCGGTCACCGTCGCGCCGGAGTCGGTGACCTGGACGCTCGACCGTAGCGACCTGGGCAAGATCGACCCGGCCACCGGTGTGTTCACCGCGGCCTCCACGGGCAGTGGCGAGGTCCGCGTCACCGCCGCCGCCGGCGGTCGCACGGCGACCGCGGTGCTGAGCATCGGCTCGGTCATCAAGCCGCTGCTCACGGCCGACAACGCCGCTGAGTGGCAGATGCGCGCGGACGGTGGCGCCGTCACGGTGCCCTCCGACCGCTTCGCCGAGACCACCGACGTGCCGCCGGGGTCCGGCCAGGCGCGGGCGCTGCAGGTGCAGTACTCGTTCCCGAACGACACCAAGCAGCACCGGGTGCGGGTGATCCCGAACAACGGCGCCGGTGCCAAGGCCGACAAGAACGAGCTCGGCCAGGTGCCGCAGAGCCTGCGCTTCCAGTTCAAGGTCGAGAGCGCCGCCCCGCAGAAGTCATGGATGGTCCTCAACGTCTCGGACCCCGAGGGGCACCTGATGGGGCTCTGGCTCGAGCTGGCCCCGAGTGACTACAACCGGTGGAACGAGCGCAGCGCGAAGCTGGTCTGGGGTGTCTTCACGTCCTACCCGCTGACCATCCAGGACATCAGCCTGGTGGGCCAGAACGCGACCGGCGCCAACGTCGGCAAGTTCACCTTCGCGGGGATGAAGCTCCAGTACTCGGTCGGCACGCCGGCGCAGGAGACGCCCTACCAGGCGATCAACCCGAACAACCCGTCCTGGCTGCAGTACACCCAGGATCCGGCCGACTTCCGGCCCGGCGGGCAGACGTTCATCATCGGCGACGACGGCCACCTGGTGGCGGCCAACCCCGACTCGACGAGCGTCAAGAACATCGCCGGCATGGTCAACCGTACGACCGGCAAGTCGTTCCAGACCGCGTCCGGTCAGACCGTCGAACCGCTGCCGGTGCAGGCCCGTCCGGACGTCGCGCTGAGCCTCGGTGACATCGCCGACACCGGCAACAAGGACGACCTCGCCTACGCGAAGGCCCAGTGGGAGCAGTTCGGCCTGCCGTTGTACGACGTGGTGGGCAACCACGAGGTGAGCCAGGGCGCGATCCCGCAGAACACCAACTTCTCCGAGGTCTTCCAGCAGAACACGCACTTCTCGTTCAAGCAGGGCCAGGCGACGTTCATCGGTCTGGACAACTCCAGCGGCTCGATCGCGGTCTCCGACAAGTTCCAGAAGCCCGCGGAGCCGCAGTACCCGTGGCTGGCGCAGCAGTTGGAGAAGGCGACCACCCCGGTGGTGTTCGTCGGTGTGCACATGCCCGCCTACGACCACGCGCCGAACAAGTCGAACCAGTTCTCGAACCGCTGGGAGGCGCAGCAGTACCTCCAGCTGATCCAGGACTACCGGCTGTCGCACCCGGAGCAGCGCGTGGTGCTGATGTACGGCCACTCGCGCGGCTTCGCCGACCAGCTCATCGACCCGCTGGGCAACCCGGCGGACGCGAAGCTGGGCATCCCGCAGTTCACGATCGCCGACATCGGCACGCGGCCGTACGTGGCCGCCGACAAGGGAGGCCTCTTCCACTTCGCGCTGTTCCACGTCAACCAGGATGGAACGGTCCAGTACTCGGTCCAGGCCATGCTCAAGTCGATGACCATCGACCAGGGCACCGCCGGCTCCGACGCGGCCGCTCCGCGCACCTACACCATGGTGGACGGTCAGGCGAAGCAGTTCACGGCGACCGCCGTGAACGCCAACGGCAACGACATCAACGAGCCGCCGACGATGCCGGTGGCCGACCCGATGTCCCACGTCTGGGCGAGCTCCAACGAGAAGGTCGCCAAGATCGACCCGGTGACCGGAGCGGTGACGGCGCGCAGGCCCGGCACCACGACGATCTCGGTGACCACGGGCGGCATCACGAGCAAGCTCATCCTGTCTGTTACCGAGGCGGACCAGGGCTGACGCCCCGAACCGCTTTCTGAATCGGGGCGGTCGGCACTCCTCACGGAGCTGCCGGCCGCTCCGTTTCGTATTGCCGCCCGCTGTTCCCGATCGAGGACGCGTTGCCGGTCCAGCCGTGCCTGACTGTCAGCTGGGCAAGGCCGGGAAACGTCACCGACCCGGTCGCTCCGACGAGGACAGCGGGCCGATGGGTGAACTGACGTGCATCGCCCGGCACACCGTAGAGTTGCGCGAGGCGCCCGAGCTTTGGTCCGGCCGGGAACCGGTCGTCGCACTGGTGGGGTTGTCGACGTCGTCGATGCGGCCCCAGCGATCTCGCGGTCGCCGCGCAGGTCGCAGACGTCGCGGCTGTCTTGGTATCACCGTCGAAGCCGGTGGAGAGGGGCGGGTGTGGACGACGGGGGTCTGGTGGGCCGCCGGCGCGAGCGTTCGGCGCTGTCCGGCTGGCTCGACGCCGCGCTCGAAGGTGAGCCGAGACTGGTGCTCTGCGGGGGCGAGCCGGGGATCGGCAAGACGCGACTGGCCATGGAAACGGCCGCCTTGGCGTCTGCGGCAGGGGCCGCGACACGCTGGGCGCGAGCGCACGAAGGCGTCGGTACGCCCCCGTTCTGGCTGTGGCGGCAGCTGCTGCGCTCCGACCCGGCGCTGCCCGGGACCAGGTCGCGGGACGTGCTGGACATGATCGAGGCAAGCCGGGACGCGGATCGGTTCGTGCTGTTCGACGCCATCGTCCGCCAGGTCTTCGCGCTTGCCGAGCCTTCCGGCCTGCTGCTGGTGGTCGAGGACGCACAGTGGGCGGACGAGCCGTCGCTGCTGCTGCTGCGCTACCTGGCGCGTGAGCTGCGGGGCGCACGGGTGCTCGTCCTCGTCACGTACCGGACCGTGGGCGCTTCGGACGCGGTGGCATGGCAGAGCGTACTGCCGGACCTGGGCCGGGAGCCGGCATCCGTCCGACTGCCGCTGGTCGGACTGGGGCGCCAGGAGACGGCACTCCTGGTGGAGGCGGTCACCGGCGAGGCCGCTCCCGGAGACGCGGCCGCCGAGGTGTACCGGCTGACCGCCGGCAATCCGTTCTTCGCCCGTGAGCTGGCCGGGACGTGGGCGACAAAGGGGAGATCGTCGGACTGGCGGTTGCCGGCTTCGCTCGTGGACGTGATCGAGCAGCGCACAGCCGGTCTGTCCGGCCCGGCGCGCCGGATCCTCACCGCGGCCGCGGTGCTCGGTGAGCAGTTCTCGGTGGCGGTCACGGCAGCGATGGTCGAGAGGCCGGCGATGAGCTGCTTGCCGCTGCTGGAGGAGGCGGCCCGCGCCGGGCTGGTCGCAGCCGCCGACACCCTTGGCGATTGGCGTTTCACCCACGCTCTGCTGTGCGAGGCGATCGAAGCCCGCACACCGGGCGAGGAGCGGGCCCGACTCCACCGGGCGGCGGCCGAGACGATCGAACGGATCTACGCCGAGCAGATCGACGACCGCTCGGCGGACATCGCCCGCCACTGGGCCGCGGCGTCGCTCGACGACCCGGCGCCTGCGGTGACTTGGGGACGCCGCGCGGGGGACGCGGCGCTGCGGTCCCTCGCCTATGAGGAGAGCGCGCGCCTGTACCGGCTCGCACTGGACGCCGGGGGGCCGTCGATCGAGCAGCAGCTCCGGTGCCGCCTGCTGATCGACCTTGCCCACGCCCACTGGCGGGCGACGGACATCGAGGCGTGCCGAGCGGCCATCGGCGGAGCCGTCACCATCGCCCGCCGCATCGGCCGACCGGACCTCATAGCCGAAGCCGCACTCGGCGTCGAACCGATCGGCTCGATGTCCTGGGACCTGAGCCTTCGCCAGTTGTGCGAGGAGGCGCTCGCCGGAGCCGACCCGGCCGAGGTCTCCCTGAGAGCGCGCCTGCTCGGCAGGTCGGCCGAGGCCGCGGTGTACACCAACGAGATCGCCGCCGCGGAGTCGGCCAGCGGCCAGGCGCTCGCGCTCGCCGACGAGACCACCGATCCCGCCGCCACCATCGCCGCCCTGAAGTCTCGCCAACTCTGCCTCGCCGGACCGGAACACCTCGACGAGCGCAAGGTTCTCGCCCGTCGCATGACCGAGATCGGACTCACCCTGCGCCGCCCCCGGGAGGAGATGCTCGGACGCCTGTGGCAGATAGACACCCACTGGGAACGCGGGGACCTGGCGGCCGTCGCCGCCGAACTGCCACGCCTCGGCTGGTGCGTCGAGCATGTCGGCGGCCCGATCGCCCGCTGGCATCTGCTCACCGTGCGCGCCGCACTCGCCGCCGCCCACGGCCGCTTCGACGAAGCACTCGACCTCGGCCGGGCGGCGTTCGACACCATCCGGGCCACGAACCATCCGACCGCGTTCGGTGCGTACATGTCCCTGCTGTGCGCGCTGGCTCACCATGCCGGCCATGACCGCGTGGCAGCCGGCCTGCCGGCGGACCTGCCGAGCGACCTGCCGGTCGACCGGGGCGAAGTGCGCGATGCCATCTTCGGCCACGTCGGTGCCGCGTTCATGCTCGCCCTCAGCGGCAAGCCGGACGCGGCCCTCGGCGCCTACCGTGGCGCCGGGCCCGTCCAGACCTGGCAACCACCGCCGTACTTCCGGGTGCTGGCCTGGGCCTACGGATCTCTGCTCGCCGTCACCCTCGGCCAGGTCCGCGATGCCGAATACTTCCACGACCTGCTGGTCGCCGAGCAGGGGCGCTTCGTCGTGGCAGGTGCCGGCACGGCCAGCTACCTGGGTCCCGTGGAGTTGCACCTCGGGCGCGCCGCCGCCTTCCTGGGCCGACTCGACGACGCCGTCACGCACCTCGACACCGCGCTCGCCCACTGCCACGGTGCCGGCGCGGCCGGGTTCGCCGTCGAAGCGGAGTACGAGCTGGCCGCCGCCCTGACCCGCCGGGCGGCCAACGGCGACGTCGACCGAGCACGCCTGCTCCTCGACAGTGCCGAGTCGGCCGCGGTCCGCATCGGCATGGCCGACTGGGCACAACGCGCCCGGGACCTGCTGGGCGCGATCGCCCGAAGTCCGCACACCAACCCGCTCTCGCCCCGGGAGACCGAGGTCGCCGAACTGGTTGCCCAGGGCATGACGAACCGCGGCATCGCCGGCACCCTGTTCATCTCCGAACGCACCGCCCAGACCCACGTCCAGCACATCCTCACCAAGCTCGACTTCTCCACGCGCACCCAGATCGCCGCCTGGGTCCACCGCGCTGCCTCCGGGCCTCGGCGCCACGCGGGTCCCGGGGCTGGTCCCGGCATCGGCGATACGTAGTGCGATAAGTCATCCGGCGGACGTTCACCCCCGGCGACGGCCCGAAGAATCCTCTTCGACACACCGCAAGAGGAGGCCTCATGCCGTACATCCACGTCAGCCGCACACCCGGGCGTACGCTCGCCGACTACCACGCTGTCCAGGCCCTGGTCGGAGGGCACGAAGGCAAGCTCGTCAGCATCGCCGGGGAGGCCGACGCAGCCCTGCACGTCATCGACGTCTGGCAGTCCAAGAGCCAGGCCGACCGCTTCGCGGCCGAGGTGCTGTTCCCCGCCTTCCAGAAGCTGAACCTGGCACCCGGCAGCGACGCCACGTACATCGACTTCGAAACCGACGACGTGGACTTCGACCCGCTCACCTTGTGAACGTGGCGGCACAACCGCGGGCAGCACCGGCCCGCCGGCCACGGGCCCTGCGCGGCGCCGATCCCGGCCACGCAACGGCCAGGTTCGGCGGGGAAACATCCGATTCCTCGCACCGCGTGGCGTCCTTGCGTGGGCCATGCGTCGACCGCATCACGCCATGCCTCACTCCCATCAACACAAATGAACGAGGACGTCATGACCGACACCGCACCCGACACCCACGACATGGTGGTTGTCCACCGGATCTACCGCCGGGAATTCGGACTGCTCGCCGATCTGATCCTGAGCGCACCGGCCGGTGACACCCGGCGTGCTGTTGACATCGCCGACCATCTGGAGTTCACCCTCGCCGGCCTGCACCACCATCACACCGCTGAGGACGAATTCCTGTGGCCCCGGCTGCTGGAGCGCGCGCAGCCGCAGGCCGACCTCGTGCAGCGGATGCAGTTCCAGCACGACGCCGTCGCCACGTCCATCGAGGCCGCACGGCAACTGATGCAGAAATGGTGCGGCGATCCGACCACCGCGCTGGGGCGCGAACTGGCCGCGACCCTGACCGGGCTCCGCGACGCCCTCAACGAGCACCTCGACGACGAGGAGATGCACATCCTGCCCCTGGTACGCACCCATCTCACCGTCACGGAGTGGCAGGAGGTCGGGCAGAAGGCGTTCGAGAAGTTTCCCCGAAGCGCGATGCCCATCGCGGTCGGCCAGTTGCTGGAGGTCGCCACGGCATCCGACCGCGAGCTGTTCTTCGGCAAGCTTCCACTGCCCGCACGCGCGATGTGGCACCTGGTGGGCCGCGGACAGTACGTCCGCTACATCCGGCGCGTGCGCGGCGTACCGCCCCGCGGCATGCACCCGGCGGTGCGGATGCTGGCGCGGGCGGCCAACGCCGTGGCCGTGTGGCTCTACCGCACCACGAACGGCCGTGTCGCGGGAAGCGCGAAAGGCGTTCCGCTCCTGCTGCTGACCATCCCCGGCCGCAAGACCGGCATACCTCGTAGCGTCCTGGTCGGCTACTTCCGCCACGACGGCGGATACGTGCTCACGGCATCCGCCGGGGGCGCCAAGAAGGATCCGCAATGGATTGCCAACCTCAAGGCGGCTCGGCAGGCGCGTGTTCAACTCGGCGGCGAGCAGCACGTGATGAGCGCTCAGGTCGTCGAAGGGCCCAAGCGCGACGATCTGTGGACCGGGGTGGTGCTCGCCCGTGCACCATTCTTCGGCGGGTACCAGGAGAAGTCCGGCCGCGTCATCCCGATCGCCGTGTTGCACCCGGCCGACTGACAGCCGGTGAGCAGCGAACGCTGGTCGGATGCCGGCCGCGTCGGCGCTGCGGAGCCCACCGCCGACCCGGCGGCCCGCATGGGTAAGTAGCGAGAAATTCCTGAGAGTTGTCCCGTAAGGGATCTTCAGATGGCAGAGCTCGACTCGAGGACGCGGCCTTGTCCGGGCGCTGTGCTTGTGTGAACACGGCCGAAGGCCCGCGTCTGAGAGGTGGGCTTTCCTCAGACGCGAGCCGTGCCGCCGAGCCGTGTGTACGGCCACTACGGGGTGAGGGTCTCCCCGAAGCGGGCGTCAAGGTAGGGGGCGCGGAACGTGGCGGCGTTGAACGACCATGAGCCGGTGGTGGCGGGGCCGTTGCTGGTGCCGGAGAAGACCCAGACGGCGCCGTCGTTGGTGTCCTCACCGGGGGCGGACGCGATCAGCTCGGCCTTGCCGTTCCGGTTGGTGTCGATGAGCCGGAGGGCACCGCCGAACTGGTCGCCCTTCTCGTTGGTGCCGGGAACGGACGGCGTGCTCTGGCTGATGGTGCGCATGCCGTCCGTGGTCAGGCCGGTGGTGGAACCGCGCATCACCCAGACGGTGCCCGCGTCGGCCGCGGTGCGGATGTCCTTGCGCGGGGCGCTGATCGCGGCGTCGGCGTAACCGTCGCCATCGATGTCACCGACGGTGACGGCACCGCCGAAGTAGTCGCCGAGTTTGATTTTGCCGCTCAGGGCGGGGGAGTACTGGTACCAGTACTGGAAGTCCGGAGGGGAGGAGAGGCCGTCGGGCCGGCCGAACAGGACCGTGACGCTGCCGGGGTCCAGCACGCCCCCCGCGTAGTCGCGGTTGGCGGGGGAGCCCATGACGAGGTCGGGGTAGCCGTCCTTGTTGATGTCGCCCGAGGCGCCGGTCGTGCCACCGGAGATCTGGCCGCGCACTGTCAGCCCGTCAGGGCTTCCGGGCATGTACACGGCCGAGCCCCACTTGCTGTCATCGACGTTGTCGTTGTCTGTGCCGAGCACGACCAGGTCGTCGGCGCCGTCCTTGTTGTAGTCGTCCGAGGTGAGGCCGACGGGCGTGAAGAAGCCCGAAAAGGCCGAGGAGGCGAAGCGGGCGGTCTCGCGCGCGTGCCGGACGCCCGCCGAGGCGTCGAAGCCGTAGGTCCGCAGCTCCTTGCCGTGGAGGAGGACTGCCAGCTCGGTGCGGGATCCCTTGAACCGGCCGGCGGTCAGTCCCTCCCCGAAGCGGGCGCCGGCCACGGGGGTGCTGTCGCGCAGCCAGAGGGCGCCGCTGCTGTGCAGCCCGGTCGCAGAGCCCCACAGCACGACCGCAGCGCCCGTGTCGGCCGCGGTGCCGGTGTCCTTGCCGGGGATTCCGACGACGAGGTCGGCGTAGCCGTCGCCGTCCAGGTCGCCGGAGGCTGTGGTCTTCCCGAAGCCGTCCTTCGCCTGGGCGATGCCCGGCACACCGGCGGTGCTCAGGCTGAACGTCGCCCGCCGGGCAGTGGAGATGCCGCTCGCGGAGCCGTACAGGACGGCCACGTAGCCGGCACCCTTCTGGGCGCTGACGGTGCCGCCGGGCGCGGCGACGACGAGGTCGTGGTAGCCGTCGCCGTTGAAGTCGTCGTGGGCCACCGTCCTGGCGACGGGAGAGGCTGTGGCGGTGATCGTGGCGCCAATCGTCAGCAATACGGCCGCGGCGGCCGCGCCGGACATGCGTTTTGTCCGGCTTGTCGCGCTTCTGGTTGTGAGGAGCTTACTGCGCATGTCATGGCTCCTAAGATCGCGATATAGCCTGGCACGAAGTGGCGGGGGTGAGACGGGGGTGAGGCGGGGGTCCGTTCCCCGCCGTCACGTGTGGGACCGCACAGTTGGCTCAAAGGTTGTGCCGCATGAGGGAAATTTCACCTTGCGTCGATCACGAGCGCAGCCGGATCGCTCAGCTTGAGGAGCGGGAGGTGATCGGAGCACTGGTGCAGCCGCTGAGCGGTGTCACCCGGGGATACGCGGATACCTTCGGGTGCTGGACGCCGGTCCCGGTGGCCTGACCCACCAAATGACCGACGCTTGCTGTCCTGTTGATGATTTGTCGGCCGTCCGGGGCGGTGCTGCCCACCACACGTCCGGTCGGGCGTTTGTGACCTCATAGGAGCCCGGCCAAAGGTCCCGTCACAGTCTTGTCCTTCCGCCCGACCGGCGCGTGCTCATCCCTCAGGCTTCGCACGGAAGGACAGCAGCGTCAGCATGGCAGACGAGATATCGGTGGTCGGCGGGCGTCGACACCCACACCGACTTCCACCAGGCCGCCGTCATTGACGCCATCGGCCGGCACCTCGCCACCCGGGCGTTCACCACCACCCCCGACGGCTACCGCCGGTTGCTGGACTGGTTACGCTCGCACGGCGAGGTCATCGCCGTCGGCGTGGAGGGCACCGGAGCCTACGGCTCCGAACTGGCCAGGTTCCTGCGAGCCAACCAGGTCACCGTCGTCGAGGTGGACCGGCCCGACCGACGGGCCCGCAGGGCCAACGGCAAGTCCGACCCCGTTGACGCCTACGCCGCCGCGACAGCCGTGCTGTCGGGCCGCGCCGGCGGGACACCGAAAACCCGCGACGGCATCGTAGAAGCCATTCGCACCCTTCGGGTGGTCCGCCGCTCGGCCATCAAGGCCCGCACCCAGACCCACGCCCACCATCCCCCGAAGCACGGGCGTCGGCCCAGTCCGCCGGGGGTGGGTGCGCGGGGAGCCGGGCGGCCGGCGGGATCAGCGGGCTGCCCACGCCTCCGCCGCGGTCGTGACCGGCGCCCCCGTACGCGCCGACTCGTCGATGGCCAGTGCCAGCAGATGGTCCTGGCAGCCCTCGGCCAGCGGATAGGGTTCCGGGCCGGCGTCCCGGACCCATGCGCCCGTACGGCACAGCAGGTCCACCACGGCGAGGTCGTCCTCGGACAGGCTCGCGCCCAGATAGTCGTTGCGCCACACCACCCGTCCGTCGAACGAGATGTGGTGCACCTCCGCCCCTTCGAGGTTGAGGTCGGTGCCGGTGCGGCGGCGCGTCAGTGGAGACTCCACGGGGGTGCGCGGATCGGCCATCCGGACCACCGTGTCGTCCACGATCTCGCCGAGCGAGCCGCGCACCACGATCCGGCGGGCGCGCAGCGGATTCCACCACTGGTTGTCCGTGAAGTCGTACAGACCCGTGCGGGCCCCGCCGAAGTCCAGGAGAGCGAGGGTGGTGACGGCGTCCTTGGGCGTGAGGTCGTCCGACCAGCCGCCGGGGGACAGCGGGTCGGCGAGCGGGGCGGTGAACGCCCGGGCCGTCACCGTCACGGGCCCGCAACCGACACCCAGCGTGTGCCGGATCAGCGACATCGCGTGATACATGTGGGTCGAGGACACCTGGACGGACGTGGCCTCGCCGATCACGCCTTCTCGTACGAGGGCGATACGCGCGGCGTGGCCGGGCATCAGTGTGTACTGCTCCGCGACCTGGACGAGTGCGCCGCCCCCGGCGCGCGTCGCGCCTCCCACGGCATCCCACAACTCCCGAAGCCCGTTCACGTCGGGCGCCGGCGGTGTCTCCGCGAGGACCGGCACCTCGTGCTCGACGAGCTCCCGTACGACCTGGGGCGAAACCTCCCACGGCACCGACGGGATCACGAACTCCGGTTTGCTACCGCACAGTTCGCCGACCGTCCGGAAGGCGGGCACCCCCCACTCCGCCTCCACCTGGGCGGCGCGCTCGGCCGAGCGCGTCACCACGCCGGCCACAGCCAGCCGTTCGGGCAGCGCCCTCGCCAGCCGGGCGAAGAACTCCGCCCGCCAGCCACTGCCCACGATGCCGAACCGTATGGGTGCTGCGCTCACGTGTCCGCCCCTTCCCGCCTCCGGGGCGCGAGTCTAACCCGGCGACCTGTGCCACGCGCCGCCGCGAGTACGACCCTGGAGTACCCGCCATGCTTCGTGCCCGCGGCGCGCTCTCGTGCACCGGCGGTCTTGAGCTGGGGGGCCTGCGCGCGGGCTCAGCTGTGGCCGGAATGCCGGCCTGCGTCCCGCTCCGGGGTCCGTTCCGATGGCAGCGCTGTCCTGCCGGGGCCGAGGGCCGGCTGCACCGGAGGTGCGAGGTGGGTCGTGGGCAGCCCTCGGGCGTTCTCCCGCCCGGCGTTGGCGACGACCACCTCGACATAGGGCAGTACCAGCCCCAGGACCAGCGTGATCCAGGCCAGGGGAGTGGAGACCTGCCACAGTACGACGGCGAGGATGAACGACACCGTCCGGATCGACATCGAGATGATGTAGCGCCGCTGCCTGGCGCGGACGTCGTCCGAGAGCCCGGCCGCGGTCCCGGTGATCCGGAAGACCTGGTTGTCGCTGTGCTTCCGCGTCACGTTTCACCACTCGCTCGAAACGCCGGAAGCCACCCGGTTCCGGCACCGTCCACGGCAATGCCGTGGGTCTGCCACATTGAAGACCGGGGAAGCTGTCGCGGTGTGACAGCGCCTGCCGTACGGGCGCGCGAGAGCGATCTCGGAGCCCGAGCTCCTGGAACCGGAGCCCCGGCTCCGATCTGCCGTGGGCCGGCGAGCAGGTTCCGTTGTTGGGTGGGCGGGACCACGGGGACACGTACAGCTGTGTACCCGGCGACTCGCCGTGCGTCGTCGTGAGGAGCCCGCACCGTGGCCGGGCGACCGCGCCGATGTCAGCCACCGGCGCGGCCGGCTGAACGTCCAGGGCCTTGCCGGCCGGTCAGGTCAGTTCATCGGGCACGGGGACGCCGAGGTGGGCGAGAAGCGCGCCGACCTTGCGGTCCAGCTCGCGTCCCACTTCGGTGATCTCCGGCCGGCCGAGCGCGCTCACCGTGTCGCTGGGGCGGTCGATCGCGAAAACCGTCTCGCCTGAGGGGGATTCGTGGATCGTGGTGCGCAGGGGCGCGTACATCAGGGCCCCGGCATCGTGCCGGTACATGCGCTCCGCGATGGTGTGATTGCCCATCAGGTACTCGGTGCAGCGGGCCCGGTCGCCGGCCACGCCGAACAGCGGCTGGGCGTCGAACTTCCAGTAGATCATGAACCCCAGTGGAGCGTTCTCGTCCGCAAGTTCGCGTACGGCGCTCCATGGAGCCCGCTCGGTGACCAGCTCGAAGGTACGCCGGTGGTCGAGCGGAGGGACGGCCTGCTCGAAGCGGGCCCGGAACTGCTCGTAGTCCTCTGCGACCGGGACCGGGATCTCCAGTCGCGTGACGGAACGGGAGAGTGCGCGGATCATCGGGTGCGTCGTCGTGGCGTTGTGAACCATGACCTGCTCCCTTCTGGCTTGCCTTGCGGGAGCCAGTCGAGGAAGGGGGGCCTTTGCCGGTGGGCGTCTGCTTCGTGTCCCGAAGCCGTGGCAACCCCTGTGGTGAGGCCCTTTGGCGTAGTCGTGCGGATTCGCTCCCGGTCGTCAGAGGGCGGGGTGCTGGTCGTGTACCGGGCTCAGGGTCTCCAGCAGCGAGGCGATGTGCAGGACCGTCGACTCCGCGTGCCAGTTGGCCACCACCTGCACGGCGATCGGCATGCCGTCGCCGCTTGTGCCGAACCGCATCGACAGGGCCGGATGTCCGGTCACGTTGAAGGGGACGGTCGTCGACGACACGTGGAAGGCGTCCATCGTCCGGCCGTCGATCGTGAATTGCCCGAGCTGGTGTTCGTGGGCGGGGATCGTCGTCACCGGGAGCAGCAGGACGTCGTACTGGTGGAAGTACTCCGCGAAACCGTCCCGGAGCCGCTCGGCGCCCTGTTCGGCCTCGACGTAGTCCTCGACGGACGTGTCGGGCATGCCGGCCAAGAACGTGGAGTACGTGAACATCTGGTCCTCGTGACCTGCGGTGACCTTGCGGAAGGCCGGCTTGACCTCCATGACGTGCAGCTTGGTCCAGAGTTCGAGGGGGTTGTCCCGCTCAAGGGCCGGGATGCTCACGGCGTCGACCCGGACTCCGACTGTCTGCAGCGCGTCGGCTGCCGCCCGCACAGTCGCCGCGACCTCCGCGTCGGTCGGACCGAGTCCGGAGTCGACCAGCCAGCCCACGCGCACGGGCCGGTCCGGAGAGGCGCCCAAGCCGGCGTCGAACTCGCGCGGGGCGGTGGCGAAGCCGTCGGCGCCGTCGGGGCCGGCCAGCAGCGAGTACGCGAGGGCGAGGTCGCGGATGCTCCGGGCCATGGGGCCGGCGTGCCAGTTACGGCGCGGCTCTCGCGGCCAGATACCCGTCATCGGGATACGCCCGTGCGTCGGTTTGAAGGACACCACACCGGTGTCGGCCGCCGGCCCGCGCACCGAGATGGACAAGTCGGTCGCGAGTCCGAGCGGCGACATCCCCGCCGCGATCGTCGCGGACTCCCCGCCGCTCGAACCGCCGGGTGAGCGATTGAGGTCCCAGGGGTTGTTCGTCCTGCCGGTCAGGAGGTTGTCGGACTCGATCCAGTACGAGAACTCCGGGAGATTGGTCTTCGCCAGGAGGATCGCTCCGGCCTGCTTCATGCGCGCCACGGCGGTCGCATCCGTGTCCGGTATGCGCCCCGCGAAGATCGGCGAACCGCGCTGGGTGAGCACTCCGGCGGTGTCGAACGAGTCCTTGGACGTGAAGGGCACGCCGTGAAGCGGCCCCACGTCCCCGCCCGCCGCGAGTTCCTCGTCCGCGGCCCTTGCGGTCTTCAGCGCATTGTCGGCGAGCGTGACGATGGCGTTGAGCCTCGGGTTGATGCCTTCGATGCGGTCGAGGTGCGCCTGTACCACCTCGACGGAAGACACCTTCCCGGCACGGATCAGTTCGGCGAGTTCGTTCGCGTCGGAGTAAATGAGATCGGTGGTCATGATGGGTCCTGTCCTAGACCGGTCTACTCCACCTGTTCAGTAGGCCTGTCCTCTATTTGGTGTGCCGCCCGGGCTCGGTGGGCCGCAGGCAGTGGTGGCTCGTCAGGCATGCAGAACCTGGCGGGTGACAGTCATGGCGCGGTCGAGCTGGCCGGGGCTGCCATGTATTTTCGCGATCATGCTTGCCCCGATCCACAGGTCGTAGAGGGCTTCGGCGGTCGCGTGAGGGCTGTCATCGACGGTTACGGACCCGTCGGCGACACCGCGGACGATCATGTGCTCGATCCGGTCGACTATCTCCGTGGTTCCGGCCTTCGTCGCGATGCGCATGGCCTGCGACAGGTCGGAGATCTCCGCTCCCAGCTTGACGACCAGACATCCGCCCTGGCAGTCGCGCGCGACCTGCGTGTCGTAGAAGTGCTGCCAGTACCGGATCAGGTGTTCCGCGGCACTCGCTCCTGTGTCGGCGACGATGCCGTCCATGGTGGCGAAGTGGTCGGCGAAGTAGCTCTTCATCATCGCTTCGCCGAAGGCGTCCTTGGAACCGAAGTAATGGTAGAAGGACCCCTTCGGAACGCCGGCCGCGGCGAGTACCTCGTTGATGCCGACCGCGGCGTACCCCTTGGCGACGACGATCCGTCGTGCGGCGTCCAGGATGCTTCGGCGGGTTTCCAGCCTGGCGACTGCCATATTTCGACCGTACATCCGAATAGACCAGTCGTCTAGAAATTCCGGTTATGTGCGGATCGTGGCATCGGCTCGTCCGGCAAGCCCTGACTGCCTCAACGCCCGAACCACGTCAACGTCACTCGTCCAGCGCCGTGCGTGTCCGGCGTGTCCCGGAGGTTGGGGTGGGTTCGGTCACAGCCCCTTGACGCTTGCAATAGGCAAGTAAGATGCTTGTCGCGTCAAGTAAAGCTGCCTTGTCCAGGTCGCCTGGTGTTGCCCAGTCACCGCGGTGGCATCTGCGTCGTCTGCGTGGTCAACGGCCGGTCCACCGAAGGCTGGTCGGACGTGAGCTCCGGCGGGTTGTGGGGTCAACGCCGCGACAAAGCCCGCCCCGAGACCGCCCCCTCCGGCGCCAGGTAGCGCAGGGGGCCCGGGCACCGCACATGATTCAGGAGTAGTGCATGACAACTCGCGCGGCCCGGGCTTTGTCCCGGCCCTTCCGTCTGGGGCGGCTGACCGTCCCCAATCGGATCACCATGTCCCCGATGACCCGCTCGCACTCGCCCGGAGGAATCCCGGGTGAGGACGTGGCGGCCTACTATGCGCGGCGTGCCGCGGCCGGGGTGGGCCTGATCATCACGGAAGGCACCTACGTTGGCCACCCGTCAGCCGGTGAGGACGCCGCCGTTCCCCGCTTTCACGGGGAGGAGCAACTCGCCGGCTGGAGCCGGGTGGCCGATGCCGTGCACGCGGCAGGCGGACGCATCGTGCCGCAGCTCTGGCACATCGGAATGGTGCGCGAACCGGGGAAACCGCCGTTCGAGAGCGCGCTCCCGATGGGACCCTCCGGCCTCACACTCGCCGGCACCGACGGCGGCGGTCACGCCATGACCCGCACGGACATCGACCAGGTCATCGGCGCCTTCGCGCAAGCAGCCGCGGACGCGGAACGGATCGGCTTCGACGGAGTGGAAATCCATGGCGCCCATGGCTATCTCATCGATCAGTTCCTATGGCCTTTCACCAACCGGCGCACCGACCGGTACGGGGGCGACCCGGTGGCCCGGACACGGTTCGCCACCGAGATTGTGGAGGCCGTCCGTCAGAAGGTCTCGTGGGACTTCCCGGTGATCTTCCGGTTCTCCCAGTGGAAGGGCTACAACTTCGACGCCCGGCTGGCCGACACTCCCGACGAGTTGGAGGCGGTGCTCACCCCCATAGCCGATGCAGGCGTCAGCGCGTTTCACGCCTCCACCCGCCGCTTCTGGGAGCCGGCGTTCGAGGGCTCCGACCTCAGCCTTGCGGCCTGGGCGAAGAAGCTCACCGGCAAGGCGGCCATCACTGTCGGTTCGGTCGGCCTCAACGGTGACCTCACCGCGGACAGTGCCGAGCCCGCCGGTTTGGAACGGCTTGTGGAGGGGCTGGAGCGCGATGATTTCGATCTTGTCGCGGTGGGCCGGGCGTTGCTGGCCGATCCCGGATGGGCGAGGAAGGTGCTGGACGGCCGGGCCGACGGCTTCGTCCCGTTCACGAAGGAAGCGGAGAAGACCCTGTACTGAGCGTGGGGCGTTGTGAGAATAGGCATGGGTCTCCCTGCCGGTCGGCGTGGCCGGTGTCTTGCCGCGGGCTCTTCCGGACAGCGGGGGACAGACAGTGTGCGCGGGCCGCTCGGGCTTCGGGCGCTGGGGCCCGATCAGCAGCAAAGTGCCTGTAGTCGGGGCCCGGCGACCCGAGGGACCTGAGGGACCTGAGGGACCTGAGGGACCTCTGAAGAAGTTGCCCGAACTCCGATGAATTCCAGCACAGTCCCGGGTCTTCAGGTACATCCACCTTCCGCGCGCGTATTTGGAGACACCTTGAAGCTTTTGCTCACGTCAGGCGGCGTCACGAACCCAAGCATCCACTCGGCGCTCGTGCAGCTTCTCGGCAAGCCGATAGCCGAGTGCCGCGCCCTCTGTGTCCCGACAGCACAGTGGGGTCACCCGATGTGCGGTCCGGCATCGGTGCGGGGCCTCGTAGCCGCCGAGCCCACGTGGCAGCATCTGACCGGCCTGGGCTGGGCGTCGCTCGGTGTCCTCGAGCTCACCGCACTGCCCACCATCGGCGCGGAGCGATGGGTCCCCTGGGTCCGGGAGGCCGACGTGCTCCTGGTCGACGGCGGCGACGCGACGTATCTGTGCCACTGGATGCGGGAGTCCGGGCTGGCCGATCTGCTGCCTTCGCTGCCCGACACGGTCTGGGTGGGAGTGAGTGCCGGAAGCATGGTGATGACACCCCGGATCGGAGCGTACTTCGTCGAATGGCCGTCCGCGCCGGACGACCGCACCTTGGGAGTCGTCGACTTCTCGATCTTCCCGCACCTGGACGCTTTCCCTACGAACACCCTGGCTGACGCAGAGCGGTGGGCTGCCGACATCGGCGTCCCGGCCTACGCCATCGACGAACAGACGGCCATCAAGGTCGTCGACGGTTTCGTCGAGGTGGTCTCCGAAGGGCAATGGACGAAGTTCGGGTCATAGCCGCCCGGCATTCGTGACGTCGCGACCGCCGGAGGCTTCCACCATGACTGGTTGGCCATCGAACGGGCCGCCGGAAATCGACTCCGGTCTGCCCGGCGACGGCGGCGCGGCCGACCCGGCGGCACTGCTCGCCGGCGGGGACTGGCCGCGGAGGCTTATCAGGGCGCGGCGGAGGGTAGGCCCCGCTTCCGGGTTGCCGAAGTTGAGCGGTGCCGAGGTGTCCATGGGCTCGACGTGTGGTGACGCAGCGTGTACGTAGGCGCTGGGCCGCGGAAGCCGTGCGTGGCCGGCGGGCACCAAGCTTGATCAACCCGCTCAGTGCTGCTGGGTTGTTCAGCGTGCGTCGGTTTCCCGCAGGGCGACGAGCGGCGCATCGCGGCGCGGGACGTGGGCCCAGCCTTCGATGGCGGCCATGGCGTGCTCGTCGTCAGTTTCCGGTGTATAGGTCAGCCCACAGGCAACGGCGCGACTGACCAGGGCGGAGATGAGAGCGTCGAGGTCGTGATCGCTCCGGATACAGCGGTCTCTCACCAACTGGTGAAGTGCGAACTGCAGACCTTGCTCCAGGCTGTCGATGATCTCGGCGCGCGCCGTCATGGCGGCCGGTTTGGGCCCCTTGTAGCTGAGTGCCGGGGCGATTCCCCACTGGAGCAGTGCGTAGGCGGGGTAGACCTCTGCCACGGGCCCGGAGCCGTCACGCGCGATCGCTGCGCCATCGCCCAGACGTTCCAGCAGGCTCACTGCCCGCATGGCAACGACGCCAAGCCGGTCGGCCGACACCGACAGTGGGCGCTGTCTGCCGGCTCCAGTGCGCTTCCACATGGCGTCGTCGGTGTAGCGGTGGGTGAACCGGCTCAGCCCCAGCCGTCCGTCCTCCAGCGTCGCATAGCGGGATGCGACGGGAAGCGCCTCACCGGTTTGATGCGCAGTCAGCAGTGCGGCAAAGCCGACCGGCCAGCCCACCGGGGCGTCCAGCCCCGTCTTGTCCGCCGAGCGCATCGCGTCCAGCACATGGTCGTCGTTCTTCGCGGCCAGCAGTTCGACGACGGGCTCCGCGGCCCAGGTCACGCGGCACACCCCGGTGACGGCCGAGTAACCCGCGAGATCAACGCCCACCGTGACCATCCCGCCGCGCCCGGCTCCGGTCACATGCTGCTCCATGTGCGCCCCTGTCTCCGCCCGTCATGAGGATGCCAGCATGACGGATCACCCCGATGCTGTGCGCGCCGTCGCCAGGCCGGGCCGGGTGTGGGTTCCTGGGCTCCTGGGTGCCTGGTGGGGTGACGAGCGAGTGCAGACAGGCGACCTGACCAGCGGCGACGAGGTTCCGAACGGCGCGGGTGTCAGCCCAGTTGCAGCCGGGGTATTTCGCGTCCGGGGGAGCGGTCCATGACCATGAGCAGGCCGGCTTCGCGAGTTCTGTTGTAGGCGGCCTCGTCTATGACGCCCAGTTGGAACCAGACTGCATTGGCGCCGATGGCCACGGCTTGGTCCGCGACGCTGCCGGCGAGGGTGGAGTTGACGAAGACGTCGACGACGTCGACCGGGAAGGGGATCTCGGTGAGGGCGGTGTAGCCCTGCTCGCCGTGCACTGTCTCGGCCTTGGGGTGCACGGGCACCACCTTCTTGCCTATGCGTTGGAGTTTCTCGGCCACGCGGTAGGCGGCCCGTTCGGGGTTGTCGGACAGGCCCACCAGGGCCCACGTGTCTCCGGCGGCAGTGAGAATCCGCCTTATGGTCTCGTCGTCGCCATAGATCGTCATGTCCGGCTCCGTTGTGCGGTGGTGAGCTTCTCGGTTGCCGACAGGCGCGTGGCCTTGGCGAGAGTGAGGTCTGTGGACTTCGTCAGCCGCATGGGTACACGTTAGCCAGTCTGAATACTGTATGCAATAGGGTGGTCGCCGGGTGCGGTGCGCGGCGGTCGAAGGACTTGTCCCGCGCCGGGGTGTTGGGGGCCTGGTTGCCGGACAAGTCGGTCGAGCCGGTTCGGGCCGGTTCGGCTTGTGCCGTCCGGGGGTGGCAGGGTGTCGGGAAGACGTCCCCCTCGGTTGTGAAAGAAGACGGCTGGTGCCGGACAGGTCAGGGGTGTGGAATCCATCAGGGAGCAGAGACTTCCCGAAGCCGCCCGGGCGGTGCGTTTCGAGGCTTTGGCGCGGGTGGTGGCGGAGCCGCTGTACCGGTATGTGGTGCGGCGGGCGAGTGCGGGCACTGCCGAGGACGTCCTCGCGGAGACGATGCTCGTCCTGTGGCGCCGGCTGGACGACGTGCCGCAGGCGGAAGCGGGTTCGGTGGCGACCCCCGACGATGTCCTGCCGTGGTGCTACGGCGTCGCCCGGGGCTGCCTGGCCAACGCCCGGCGTGCTGAAGGGCGCCGATTGCGGCTGGTGGAGCGGTTGACCCGCACGGTACCGCTCCCCGCCCTGTGGCCGGACGACGATCACAGCGAACTGTATGCCGCTTTGCGGGGGCTGGGCTCCGTCGACCGCGAGGTGGTGCTGCTGTGGGCATGGGAGGGGCTGACGCCTCGTGAGATCGCCCAGGTGGTCGGGATGACCCCCAACGCCGTCAGCATCCGGCTGCATCGGGCGAAGAAGAAGCTCGCCGCACTGCTGGAACGAAAGAACGGGACTGCAGCCGCACATAAGACGGGTGAAGGACGAGGAAGGAGCGACCGGTGAACGATGACGAACTGCTCGCCCGGCTGAAGGCTGCTGACCCCGCCTCCGCCCCGGTGGCTCCTGTGCCCGATGTCAACCGGCTCTTGGAGGCCACCATGAGTGTCGACGCCCACGTACGAACCATCCCGTCCACCCCGAACCGGCCGCGCCGCCGTCTGGCGTCGGCAGCGGCGGTGCTCGCCGTGGGCGGCGGAATCGCCTGGGGCATGGACGACTCTCCCCAGTCTCCCCCCACCGTGCTTGTTCTGACGGCCGCAGGGGCGGGTGGCAACGACAGGTGCGCCGCCCCCACTGTCACCGGTCTGCGCCGCTACACGACCGCTTTCGAAGGCACGGTGGCCTCCGTCCGAGGCCATCAGGTCACCTTCGATGTCGACCACTGGTACCGCGGCGGCAACGCTCCCACGGTTCGGGTCACGGACATCAAGGACCAGGAGTTCGCCCTCACCTTCGCCGTCGGTGACCACTGGCTCGTCGCCGCCACGAGCGGTGCTCTCGAGCGGTGCGGCGGTGTCGTCGGGGCGGATCCCTCCATGCGCCGCCTCTACCAAAGGGCCTACGAATCGCCGCGATGACCGGGGCGCAAGGGGCGTGATTGCCCCCTAGGCCGGTGAGGACTGCATGACCGAGTCAAGGCCCTGCCGACCGTGGGGGTGCCGGTGTCAGGGCTCGTAGCCGGCCGCTTCGGCCGGCAGGTCCGAGGCTTGGTCGGGGAAGCGGCGCTCGGCTTCGCGGCACGGGGGGCAGAAGAAGCCGCGTTGCGCTTGGCCGGGACCAATAGGGCCGTTTGCCGGGGGGCTGCGCGGGGACAGTGCCAGAGGTGCGGGGCGTGAAGTCCACGGTCGTCAAAGCGGACCCTCTGCCGAGTTTGCTCTGGGCTTCGCGGAACTCGCGTCACGGTCTGGAAGAACTCGTCAGCGGTGTGGACGATGGCCCAGCGCGTTGGACCGATGGCGAGGCTGTGCGAATTCTCGGGGGTGTCCGAGAGGACCCTGACTCCGGTGGATCCGGCGGCCAGGGGCGCTCACGCTGAGCCTGCATGCCTGCATGCCTGCAGCCGGTCAGGCCAGGGGTGAAGTCAGGTGTGCGGTGCGGTCAAGCCATGCTGCTGCGGCGGCGGACCGCTGTGCGACGACATCGTCGGGCTCGTCATTGAGCAGGGCGAAGGGGATCTGCTCCAGGCCGAAGGTGAGATACCAGGTCCATGCGCGGTGCAGGGTGCGCCTGTCCACGGCGGCCGCGACTTTGTCCCAGCCGTGCCAGGCCAGACAGGCGGCATCGACGGCGGGGTCGAAGGGCTGGGCGAAATCCCAGTCCAGCACACCGAGCAGGCGGCCGTCCTCGCTCCAGTGCATGTTGGTACCGGCCAGGTCGCCGTGGACGAGGGAGGGCGTTACGGCGGGCAGATCCAGTGCGGCCTGGACGCGGCGACGCGCTTCGCCCTGCCAGGCGCGGGGCAGCCGAGGCACCACGTCCTGTTCCATGATTTCGGCCCACCGCTCGCCTCCCGCGTATTCGTGCGGCACGCCCAGCAGACCGTCGAGGTCGCGGCAGTCCACCTGCCGCAGCACGTCGAGCAGCCGGGCGAGTTCCTTCGGCTCTCCGCCCTCTTTGCGCCGGCAGGGGCGCCCTTCCAGCCAGGACAGTGCGACGGCGGTGTGCCCTTCTGCCCGGACCACCTCGGACAAGGGGGCCGGCACCGCGAACGGCAAGTCTGCTTCCGTCAGGCGGCGTAGGAGTTCGGTACGCCGGGGCAGCGCGGCGACTGCGGTGGGGCTCTTGGCGATGCGCACGACGGCGACGCCGGGAAGCAGCACCACGTGGTGAGAGCCACCGCTGGCGAAAGCTGCACCGCGAAGGTCCTCTCCTGGCAGCACAGCAGCGGCAACAGCGAGCAGTTCCTCGGGCGCATGATCGAGCACCGCGGCAGCGTACCGGGGGCAGCCGCATTGTGCAGTAGGCCTCACCGTTGACCGCCGGGAACTCACCGATTCCGACATGACCACCACGGGGTGGGCCGCGCGTACAACTCACCGCCTCTACCATCGCGTGCACACGCTTTCCTGGCTGCGCCATCGCCTGCGACAACGCTTGCGGCATTACCTGCGGCGTTGTCCCGGTTCACCTGTTTGTTGCAGCAGGTCACGCGCGATGGTGAGTGGGGTTCTCGGTTCCGACTTCCCTTGGAACCGCCCCGTGAGAATGCGAAGTTGGAGTGAGCGTGGGGTGGGGTGGGGTAACGGAACTCGCTTCGGCGCCGCTGGACGACGGTAGGTGTCCCCCGCAGCGCGGCCTGACCCCGCCCGGCTGTGGCGCGCGGCGGCCTCGCCCAGGCGGCGGGGAATGGGGAGAACATCAACGGTGCGCCGGAACAGGCCCGTTCCGCCACACGGCAGCCGTAGGCGGCCCTGAAGGGTTCGGCCGGATTTCTTTTCTGGGTCGGATGTGGAGCGGGCGCAGGGTGTTGTCCCTGCACGGGGTGCCCGTGTCTTGGGCCGTTGCGGGACCTGGCCCGGGGGCCGCTGGCGCTGGGCTGACGGGAAGCGGGGTGCGGCCCGGTGAGCGGGCCGCGGTGGGGGCCAGGGGGCTTCCTGTTCGGAGTTCCGGTCTGGGTTGAGGTCAGTGGGTGTGGTGTTCGAGCCAGGGCACGATGTGGTCGATGTAGCTGTCGGTGTTGGACAGGGGTTTGCCGGGCAGGACGGCGATGAGGTGCCCGATGCCGAAGGTCTGGTCCCAGACCTTCGCCCGCCGGTAGGTCTCGGCGTCGACGGCGCGGCGGACGGTGTCCCAGCCGTGCCAGGCCATGCAGGCGGCGTCGATGGCGGGGTCGAAGGGCAGGGCGAGGTCCCAGTCCAGGACGCCGATGAGTTTGCCGTCGGGGCTCCAGTGGACGTTGGAGCCGGCGAGGTCGCCGTGGACGAGCGCGTCGGGTACGGGGTCGAGGGCCATCGCGTTGTCCAGGCGGCGCCGGCCTTCGTCGCGCCACCGTGGGGGCAGGCGGGGGATGACGTCCTCGGCCAGGACGGCGGCCCAGCCTCGTACCGGGGCCGGTTCCTGGGCAGCGGCCAGGGCGCGGCGCAGCCCGGCAGTGAGCGGGACTTCGCGCAGCGCCCGCAGGAGTTCCCCGATCTGCTCCGGATCCCCCTCACCTTCGGGCCGTCCGGTGCCGTCGATCCAGGACACGGCGACGGCGGCACGGCCGTCGAAGGCCGTGACGGACGTGAGCGGCTCCGGCACGGCGAACGGCAGACCGGCGGCCCCGATGGCCCGCAGCAGTTCCGTCCGGCGTGGCAGCGCCGCCGCTGCCGACGGGCGCCGACTGATCCGCACGGCCGCGATGCCGGGCAGCAGCACGACGTGGTGGATGTTGCCGTCATCGGCCAGACGCGCCCGATCCAGAGGGACGCCTGGCAGAAGTGCGTCGACGATCTCCAGCAAGTCCGTGGGTACTTCGCTGCTCATGCCTCAATGCTTTCCCGTGCCGCCGAGACCCGGCCCCTGTCTTGCGTCCACGAAGGTTAGTGGCTCGCCCGCTTCCAGCGTCGACCGGCGCGATCTGCTCGTCGCGCCTGGCTGTGATGCAGGATTGCCCCCGAGATTGTGACGGAGAGGGGAGGGCGGGCCGGTCCGCTCGGTGATTGAGTGGATTTTCGAACCGTACTTGCGCCGGTCGACAGGATTCGGACCTGTCAGGTTTTCAGGGCCCGCATGTTCACCGAGTCGATCGCGCATCGCGACCAGTCCAACTCGCCGCGCGCGCCGAGTTCGTCGAGGACCGGGCGGTGGAGCTTGGCCCACACCCGGGCTTTCGTCCACTCGGTGAACCGGCGGTGGGCCGTCGCGCCGGACGGCCCGAGCGACGCCGTGGGCAACTGCTGCCACGTGCAGCCCGGGGCCGCCACGAACATGATCGCGGCCAGGACCTCACGATCACCGTGGCGACGCCGGCCACCCCCTTGAGGCCGCGAAGGCGCCTTCGGCACCACGCGCTGGAGCAGCTCCCACAGCTCGTCCGGCACCAGCCGCTGAACCTTCCCTGCCATGACCAACAGCTCGCCCAGCCATGTGAGATGACTTCTCAGCAGCCCTCCAGCGGCTGCAGGGAACGGACATCAACAGACTGTTGGGCCGGATAGCGGAGTGCACCAGGGGAGACGCCACCGCAGGAAGATCACGGACGTCGTGCCAGGAAGACGAACTCCCTTCCTGGTCGGTCAGGCGCATCGCGAACGTCCTCGACCACGTAGCCGTGCGCGACCAGGTCCTCCTCGACCTCTTCCCGCTCTCGGAAACGCAACGTCGAATCCGAGGTCAGTACCTGTCCGTCCGCAGCGAACATGTAGGTCCAGCGGAATGTCACCAGAGGCCAACTCACCTCGATCAGCTGGACCCAGTTGTCGACGGAGCCGACACCCGGGATCTCCGTCACGCGGTAGGAGATCTCGCGGGTCCACTCTTCCCAGGCGCGTCTGGCCGGATCGCGGGTCTCGAAAACCAGATGCCCGCCGGGCCGCAGTGCTTCGTAGGCTCCCCGTAGCGTCTGCTGCCATGCCGGCGGATCAACGATGGCCTGGGCAACGTTCGCCGTCATCGTCGCAAGGTCAACCTGCAGTGGCGGGAGGTCCGTCGCATCACCGCAGATCCAGCGCACTCGCTCACTGCCTGGTTTGGTCTGAGCGACGTCGATGGACGCCAGGGCGGGATCGAAGCCGACAACCTCGATCCCGCGGTCAGCCAGAAGAAGTGCGAACACGCCTGTGCCGCAGCCGATGTCCAGCACTTGGTGCGCCTCGAACTCTTCGGCCATCCGGAGGTAGGCATCGAGATCGCTGCGGTCGGCGTCGAGCGGGTCATAGATCGCGGCGAGCCGTGGATGCCCGAAGCATTCGTCAGCCATGCGGCCCAACGTATGCAGAGCCGGCGCGAACAGCTACCGAGTTTCGCTGCGCAGAAGTGCCGGCCCGAAGCCACCCTCCGGCCGCGAGCCGTTTGAGCAGCTTGCGGACGGGAGTGATCAAAACGCCGCCGGGCTGGAGTTGACCCCCGGTCGCCAACTGGCTGCTGCGTGGGCAAGGCTCCTCAAAGCCGACTGCCCGCCCGGCCATGTCGCGGTAGCGCGACGACCGGGCGGGCGCGTCACCAGTCGTTCTGCTTCGCGTCCTGCTCTGTCTCAGACGGAGTCAGGGGATCAGCACGATCCTTCCGGGCAAGCCGCCCTCCGCCAGTTGTGTATGGGCCTCCGCTGCGGCGTGGAGGGGATACGTGCGGGCGACACGGGCTTGCAGCACTCCCCGGTCGGCGAGCCGGGACAGTTCGGTGAGCAGGGCGCCGTCGGCCCGTACGCTCAGGGCGTCGACGCGGATGCCGCGCTCGGGCCGGGGCTCCTGGCCCGGCCACAGGCCTACGTAGGCACCGCCGTCGCCGATGGCGGCGAGCGCCTCGGGCCCTAGCCGTGCCGCGTCGAGCACGCCGTCGAATCCACCCGCGGGGGGTCTCTGCCCGCGGGGCAGGAAGTGATCGGCGCCGCGGGAGAGCAGGAATCCCTCGTGGTTGTCCGCGTCGAGCCCGGTGACCTTCAATCCCTGCCGGTGGGCGAGTTCCACGGTGTGGGCGCCGACGCCTCCGGCGGCTCCGGTGACCAGCAGGCTCTGCCCGGGGGCCAGGGAGAGAAGGTTCAGCGCCTGGGCCGCGGTCGTGGTGTTCAGCGGGAGCGTCGCCGCGTGAGCGTCGTCGAGGGTCCGGGGAGCCGGTGCGACGACAGCGGCGTCCAGGACGACGTAGTCGGCATGGGTGCCGAGCGGCTTGTGATGGCCGGTGGCCAGGGCGATGACCCGGTCGCCGATCGACCAGCGGGTGTCGGCGCCGACGGCGTCGACGGTCCCGGCCACGTCGAAGCCCAGACCGATGGGCCCGTCGCCACCGAAGACGCCGGACCGCATGGCCGCGTCCACGGGATTCAACGCGGCCGCGCCCACCTTGATCCGTACCTGCCCCGGGCCCGGCGCGGGCATCGGGTGTTCTGTGATCTCCACTGCCTCTGGGCCGCCGAAGCGGGTGACGGTCGCAGCGCGCATGAGCATGGTCTTCCTTCTGATAAAGGCAGGGGCGGGCCGTGCGCCGCTGGAACGCGGCGGGGCCCATCGAGGGGAGAGGGACGTCTGGTGCGAGCCCGGGCCCCTACGAGGGGCGTGGTGTGGGCGGTCCACGACTCTGCCGTGGCATACGCCCGTCGCACGGACGTGACGTGGTTTCTTACGGTTGGTGCGTAGCCCCATCATGAGTCAGCATGGAAGGCGTTACAAAAGGCACAGGCGTGTGCGCAACAGGAAGGGCGGGTGCGTTATGCAGGAGGCGACGGACGGGCGGGCCGTGGTGACCGGGGGGCCGTGCGCCCGCTGGCCCGTGGAGAAGGGTGAGGACATCCGCCGCATCGTCGACCGGGCCGGCGACAAGTGGACTGTGCTCACCATCGGCGCACTCGAGCACGGGCCCCTGCGCTACACGGACTTGCAGCGTTCGGTCCCGGGGATCTCCCAGCGCATGCTCACGCACACCCTGCGCCAGCTGCGGCGCGATGGCCTCGTCAGCCGTACTGCCTATCCCGAGGTGCCCCCGCGCGTGGAGTACGCACTGACCGATCTGGGTGCCACACTGCTCGACGCCGTCACGATCTTGATCGACTGGGCAGGCACCCACCACGACGAGATCCGCGTGAACCGGGAGACGTTCGACGAGGCGGCATCCACGCGCTGACGCCGTACGCGGAGACCTGGCCGCCACGCCGCTGCACGTCGACGCATCAAGGCCGGCAGGCATCACGGGGGCCTCGTCGGGCATCGGTCGCGAGCTCACCGCGGCCGCGCTGGCGCGCGGGGATTCCGTCGCCGCGGTCGCCCGTAGCCTTACGTCGCTTACCGACCTCGCCGGCACCTGTCCGGAAACCTTCGTGACCTTCGCCGCCGACGTTCGGGACGAGTCGGCGCTGCGGGACGCGGTCGGCCGGACGGTCACAGCGTTCGGCGCCATCGACGTCGTCGCGAACAACGCCGGCTACGGGCTGTTCGGCGCGGTGGAGGAGGCCTCGGACGCCGAGGCGCGGGCCGTCTTCGACACCAACGTTTTCGGCGTGCTCAACGTCCTGCGGGCGGTCCTGCCGACCCTGCGGGCCCAGCGCTCCGGGCACATCCTGCAGGGCTCCTCGCCAGAAGGCCCTGGGCGAGGCGGGGCCCGAGGCGTACGTCTCTCCGGCCCGTACCGCGCAGGCGATCCTGGCCGCCGTCGACTCCGACCGCCCGCCATTGAAGCTCGCCATCGGCAAGCAGGCCGAGAGCGGGATGCGCGCCGCGCTCACCGCCCGGATCAAGGACCTCGAAGACTGGTCGGTGGTGACGCACAGCGTCGACGATTAACGCTTCGGGGCTGACGGCCGTTTCAAGGCGGGCTCGGCCTGCGGTGATGCTGCATCCCTCAGGCGAGGCCGACGCGCCACAAGAAGTCCAGCGTGCGCAAGGCTGTGGGTCGCGCCAATGATCGTGCCGTCCACGCGGACGCGGGAGAGGTGGCGCCCCACATCACGCGGCGAGCCTTGTGACGTGGAGGCCGGGCGGACGGCATGCCACCCCGGACGTGCGGGCACGAGGGCAACAAGGCCTTCTCGAGCTCAGGAGAGCGCCATGGTCCAGATCCACCGCTCCTTCACCGTGTCCCGGCAACTGACCGACGTGGTCGACTATCTCGCGGACTTCGCGCACGTCGTCGACTGGGACCCCGGCACCCAGGAATGCACCCGTACACACGGCCGGGGCGACCCGGCCGAGGGCACCACCTGGCACAACGTCTCACTGTTCCGCGGTCGCCGCACCCAGCTGGACTACCGGCTCGAACGCCGCGAGACCGGCCGTCTCACGTTCGTCGGCACCAACAAGACCGCCACCTCCACCGACGACCTCACCTTCGAGCCCACGGACACCGGCACCCGGATCACCTATGACGCCACCATCCGCTTCCACGGCGCGGCACGCCTCGCCGACCCCTTCCTCCGCAAGGAATTCGAGCGGCTCGGCGACGAGATCACCCACACCATGCCGAACGCCGTCCATGCGGCCCTGCCGCGGTGACGGCGCTGCCCCGACGTGAGGAAGACGTCGGCTACGCAGCGCCTGGGTGCGCCTTGACGGGCCAGGATCCTGGTCAGGAGATGGGAAACCTGCATCTGCATCTGGGACACGCCCAGCTCTGCGCCGATCCGCGCCTGGGTCATGTCCTGCCCGAAGCGGAGCGAGAGGATCAGCCGCTCCCGTTTGGGCAGCTGCCGGATCAGCGGCTTGACCGCCTCGATCTGCTCCACCTTGCCGAAGGCACCGTCGTCGTAGCCCAGCCGGCCGCGCAGCCACTTCCCCCGTCGCTCGCGTCGGTGGCCGGCGCGTCGCCGACCACACCGACCACGGAGGCGTCGTTGACGATGGAGCCGCCGCCGCTGGCGACGATCGCCGGGATCTCGTCGCACCGGATCGGCGAGCGGCTCGGACGTCCGCGACGGTTCGGCTGCCGGGTGCGGGGTGCCGGGTGTGTCCTGCCGGGATTCGTCAGGAGGTGGTTGCCGGGTGCGGGTCGCCGAGGTAGGGGAACCGGTTCAGGGTGTCGGTGTGCGGGGTCAGGCCGGTGGGGGGTGCCTCGTTCTTGGTGAGGAAGGCGACGCGGATGTCGATGACGTCCTCGGTGAAGGTCCGGCCGTTGGGGTATGCGGCGGGTTTCGAGGGGTCGAAGTGCAGGACGTCCGGCAGGAGGCCGTGTTCGTCGAGCGCGGTGATCGCCTCTTCGCGGGTGTAGCCGCCGGTGTGGCCCAGCAGGTGGACGAACTGGTCGGTCCACCTGGCCCGGTCGTTGACCGGCTCGCTGGCGTTGTACTCCTCCTTTGTGTCGTCGGTGTTGAAGAAGCTGCTCATTGACGGGTGTCCGGCCCGGTCCGCGTGGATGAGTTCGCCGTCGCGCAGGACGCTGCACCGGCCCCAGATGTGCAGCTCGGGCTTGGGGGCCAGCTCCGCGGTGGGGAGTTCGATGGCCATGGAGAAGACGTTGGCCGTGGTGTTGGAGTCGACGCCGGTCCATGGGGACTTTCCGCCCAGATGAGGTGCGGTGAAATTCCGTTTGCCGCTGGTGTCGAAGAGATTCTTGATGCCGTCGAAGTCGAAGAAGAACGCGTCACTGCGGCTGCCGGCGGCCACCTTGTAGTCACCGCTGCCGACCACGTTGGCCTGCTGGTGGAAGGAGACGGCGGCGTCCGACACGATCTTGGTGCCGACTGCCTCGGGCGTGCGGGACTCGGTGCCGGTTGCCTTGAAGACGCTGTAGGTCTGCGAGCCGTCGGCGTCCGGCGGACTGAAGACCCAGCTGAAGGCGATGTCGGTCACGTAGTCGCCGTCGTTGTCGATGTTCAGTCGGTATACGGCGTCGGGATGGAGGGCGTCCGCGTTGGGGTTGGCGTTGAGGATGAGTACGGTCCTGCTGGGATCGCCGGGGGCCGTGAAGGCGTACAGGTCGCACAGGTCGAGGCGCTGGTCGCCGAGCGGTGGCCCAAGGCTGAGGCCGGTGAAGTGGTTGGACATGTCAGGCCCTTCCATGCTCGCTCGCTGAGGGACCGCACACCTGGGCGGTTCATCCACGCTAGCCCGCCACCGCGGCCCGGCCGGCGAGGGCGAAGGCACCACCGTCAAACAACGCTCGAATGGGTCACCGACCGGCGGGAGTGAAGATCGCGAAGACTTGGTCGGCGAACTTCGGTTCGATGCCATCGGTGACGGTGAAGCGCCACTGGTAGTGCTCGGATACCGCTGCGAGGTGGATTGCGGGGGTGCGGTCGGGGTGGCGCCGAGCCCGACGGCGTTGGAGATCAGGTTCTGCCGCAGCGTGCCCGGTTGCGTGGGGCGTTCGGTCGGCTCGGGCCTCCTCTTCGTCCCGTCCCGTACGGGACGGGACGAAGAGGAGGTGAGGGGTTACCAGCTGGATTTGCGTACGCCGGGCAGGAAACCGGCGTGGGCCTGGGCCCGGACGCTGACGCGGGAGAGACCGAAGGCGCGCAGGTAGCCACGGGGGCGGCCGTCGGTGGAGTCGCGGTTGCGGAGGCGCGTGGGGCTGGCGTCGCGGGGTTGGCGGCGAAGCTCGTGCTGGGCCGCGGCCAGATCGTCGGGTGAGGTGCGGGGGCTGCGGATGATCTCCTTCAGTTCGGCGCGGCGGGCGGCGTAGCGGGCGACGGCGGCACGCCGCTGCTCATTTTTGGCGATCTTGCTCTTCTTGGCCATCAGACCGTCTCGCCGCGCGCACGGATGCGGGCGATGGCGGCTTCGATACCGATGACGTCGACGGTCTTGATGCCCTTCGCGCTGAGGGTGAGACGGACGTGGCGGCCCTCGCTGGGCAGCCAGTACCGCTTGCGCTGGACGTTCGGATCGAAGCGGCGGCGGGTGCGGCGGTGGGAGTGGGAGATGGCGTTGCCGAAGCCGGGTTCGCGGCCGGTGAGTTGGCAGTGGGCGGACATGACTCTCCAGGGTCGAGGGGGTGGGACGCGAACCACCTTATCGAAAACGAAAACCATTTCTGTATAGTCTGCGGCATGGCACGCAACGAACTGCGGCCGGTGGTCAAGCTCCGCTCCACTGCCGGCACCGGCTACACCTACGTCACCCGCAAGAACCGCAGGAACGACCCCGACCGGCTCGTCCTGCGCAAGTACGACCCCGTCGCCGGTCGCCATGTCGAGTTCCGAGAGGAGCGCTGACCCCGTGAAGCCCGGCATCCACCCCGCATACCGGCACGTCGTCTTCCGTGACCGCGCCGCCGGATTCGCCTTCCTGACCCGGTCGACAGCCACCAGTGACCGGACCGTCGAATGGGAGGACGGCCGCACCTACCCGGTGATCGATGTGGAGGTCTCCTCCGCGAGTCACCCCTTCTACACCGGAACCGCTCGCGTCCTGGACACCGCGGGCCGCGTCCAGCGGTTCGAACGACGCTACGGAAAGGGATCACCGTGAACACCGATCGCCCTCGGCTGCCCGTCGTGCTGGTCGCCGGGCTGCACGAGCAGGCCCGCAAGGCGGTGGTGGACGAACTGCTGGACGCCCCGGGCGTGGTGGCACTGCACCACGACCTGAGTTCCGCATGGGGCGGCACGGTCCTGGCGAGTACCCGCGACCGGACCGGCACGGTGGAGACCCACGAGACACCGCTGGTCAACGACTGCGCGTGCTGTGCCCTGCGCGAGGATCTCGTCCCGCAACTGCTCCGCCTCGCCGACGGTGGTGAGTACCGGCTGGCGGTCGTCGAACTCTGGGATTCCGTCGAACCGCAGACGATGGCCGAGGTCATCGCGGGAACGCAGCTGGAGGAACGGCACTCGGCGGAGGTTCTCGACCTGCGCGGAGTCGTCACCGCGATCGACCCTCAGCTGGTGCTGCCCTACCTCAGTTGCGGGGACGATCTGGCCGAGCAGCAACTGGCCGCGGCACGGACCGACCGGCGGACGGTCGCGGACACCTTCGCCCGCCAGCTGGAATACGCTCCCGTGCTCGCCCTTGCCCCTGGCGACGAAGAGCCCGGCCCTGTGGACCTGGCGCTGCTCGCACAACTTCATCCCACCGCCCGAAAGGTGGCGTACGGCTCCGGTCTGCTGCTGCCCACCGCCACTGCCGGATTCGACGTACGGGCGGCCGCAGAGCGGCAGCACCCGGCGTGCGCGCTGTTGCCCCAGGAAGCCGATGAACACGGCGTGGCCACACTGGTCTGGCATCGCACCCGGCCCTTCCACCCGGCTCGGCTGTACGCCGCGCTGGAGGACCTGACCTGCGCGGCCGCCCGCAGCCGGGGGCGCTTCTGGCTGGCAGACCGCCCCGACACCCTGCTGTGGTGGGAGGCGGCGGGCGGCGCGCTGTGCGTGGAGGAGGCCGGGCCCTGGCTCGCCGCCCTGCCGGACGCCGCCTGGGACTTGGTGCCGGCCACCCGCCGGGTGGCCGCCGCCCTGGACTGGCACCCCGAACACGGCGACCGGGCCCAGCACCTCACCTTCACCGCCCCCGGCCTGGACCGGGACGGCCTGCTGGAACTCCTGGAGTCCTGCCTGCTCACCGACGCCGAGTACGCGGCCGGTCCCGACGCCTGGCGATGCTTCCCGCACGCCTTCGACGATCTCTTCGCCCCCACCGCCTGAACCGCACAGGAGCCCTGCCGATGCCGTCCCGCCGCGACCCGCACAAGAAGCCCGCGAACCGCCCCAACCCGCTGGACACCGCGGGAATCACCTACATCGACTACAAGGACACCGATCTGCTCCGGAAGTTCATCTCCGACCGTGGCAAGATCCGCAGCCGCCGCGTCACCCGTGTCACGGCTCAGCAGCAGCGTGCCCTGGCCCGCGCCATCAAGAACGCCCGGGAGATGGCACTGCTGCCTTACGGGAGACGCTGACGCCCGGGCCGGGAAGCGGAACCGCGGTACCGGGCGTTCGACCCGAGCGAAATGCCAGCACGGGACGACAACGCCTTCGGGTCGACGCCCCCGGCCCTGCACTGTCAGGGCATGAGACGCCGGCGGCGTCCGGCTCGGCGCGACGCCCGCGGGGGAGCGCCGGCCGACCTCGTTGGGGCCCTGCGGCGGCGGCACCGACCTGGCCCCGGAGCGGTTGTGACAGTCCGGGGCCGGACGGGTCACCCGTCGTTCGACGACGTCGGCGGCGCGGGCGTCTTCACTTCGGCGTCGCACGACGAGCCGGGGTGAACCCGGTGGGCGCCTGTCCGCTCAGGTCGGCGGAGCCCGGTGCCTTGGGCGGTTGTTGTGCGGTCCTCGAGAAGTCGCGATCTCCCTCTCCGGCATTCTTCGCGTCTCGGATGTACTGACGCTCCGTCCCGGGATGCGAGCGGGCTCCCGCGTCCGAGTCGTTTCGGTCGGGAACCTGCCCAATTCCCCTACCGCGACGGAGGATTGCTCATGACACAAGTCGCCGACAGGTGGATACCGTGCGTCGCTCCACCGTCACTGCCCTGGCCGCCACCGCCACCGCCACCGACAGCGCCTCGGCGTCCGCGACCACGGGCACGCCGACGGTCACCTACCCGCTGAAGCGGAACACCACCTTCACCGCCTCGTTCGACGGTGACGACGTCGCGGCGCCCAAGGCGGCGACGGCGAAGGTCGGTACGACGGTAAAGCTCAGCGAGGCGACCGCCAACAACTGCACGGGGGCGGCCTCGCCGCGTTCATCGGGTGCCGCTTGGCGCGCGAGTCGGGTCAGGTACTGGTCGAGGGGTCATGCGCAGCGCGGCGCGGAGCCGGGCGGTGAGTTCTGCCGGGTGGAAGGGCTTGGCCAGGTAGTCGTCGGCCCCGGCGGAGAATCCGCTGAGGTGATCGGTGAGATGGTGCCGGGCCGTCAGGAAGAGGACTGGCACGAGGTATCCGCCGGCGCGCATGGCCTGGCACACGTCCCGTCCGTCCGCGTCGGGCAGGCCGACGTCCAGGATCACCGCGTCGACGGTGTGGGTGACCAGTCGCAGTGCGGTGGCGCCGTCCTGCGCGGGCAGCGGATCGAAGTCCTCGTCGCGCAGCGAGCGCAGCAATCCGTCGCGCAGTGCCGCGTCGTCCTCGACGACCAGGATCCTTTGCCGGCCCGTACGCCTCACCGGCCCTCTTCCGTTGGACTCTGTTCCCCGGCACGCGGTGCTGCAGGGCCGGCCGCTGCCGGGCGGGAGAGCCACCGGGCAGCGACGCACAGGCACAGCGCGAGCCAGGACGCCGCGAAGAGCCAGCCTCCGATGACATCACTGAACCAGTGGACTCCGAGGTAGACGCGGCTCAGGCCGACTGCCGTTGCCCAGCACGCGGCCGCTGCGGCGAAGCACGCGCGGCCGCGTGAACGCCGCGTCAGCACAGCGGTGATCAGAAGCCCGGCGATCACGGCTGAGGTGGCGGTGTGCCCGGAGGGGAAGGCGTAGCCGGAGGCGTGTGTGGCCCAGTCCTGGACGGCCGGTCGCGGCCGTGCCACCAGGTCCCGCACCGCGTAGCGCGCCGCTTGTCCTGCGGCCAGGCACAGCAGCGCGGCAGCGGCGGCCAGCGCACGCTGCCGTGCAGTACGTCCGGCGATGACGCCGGCCAGCGCGGCCAGGGCGTAGGCGATCGGACCAGTGCCCGTGGCCGTCACCAGGCCGGCCATTGACACAGCGACAGCCGGGCGGTGCCCGGTCGACCAGGTGAGCAGCGTGCCGTCGAGGGCGAAGGGGTCTCCGTCGCGGCTTACGACCACGGCGATGAGCATCGCAAAACCGGCGAAAGCCACCAGTCCCACAGTGCCCGCCGAGCCCCGGACCCGGAGCCACGCAGGCGTTGCCGTGAAGGCGGTCATGCCGCTCATGAGGCGCCGGTCCACCGCTGGCGAACGTGCAGCCGGAATCGAGTCACCAGGCCGCCCCTTCCTTTGCCCGCGACGCCGGGCATCTGGAGATCCACTGAATGTCTACTGCACTGTAGACGATGGTTCGGCCGAACGCGCCGCCCGCGGATCCGCAGGCGTGTCAGGGTGGCGGTTCGAACGGCGGTCCTGGGCTCGGTGTCAGCGCCCTGTCAGCCGGCTGCGCCGGCCCATCGCCCTGCTCACCGGTACCGCGCTGCATCTGGCCGCCCCACTGATGGTGATCCCCGTAGTGGCGTTCGTTCTGCACCGCTCACCCGACGGCCGTCTGCGGTCTCTCCTTCACTCTCGGCCGGATCGGCGGGCGCCTGCTCCGCCTCGACCGGCACGCCCGGTCCTCCTTCACGCCGGCCTGCGGCGTGAGCGACAGCAGCGCCAGCGCCGTCCCGATCTCTACCGCGCTGCCCGACCGGCCGCGTCTGCTGCCACCGGTCCTCGCCTACGGTCTGCTGCAGAAGGCCGCCGCGACCGGGTCATGCGGGCGCGTCCCTCACGGGCGCCGTGAAGCGGCTATGGAGCGCTCCGCCGGGGTTCGGTTCTCAGTCGCCCGCGGACTCTCCCTGTGCGACCTCCACCGCGCGATGGAGATCTGCCGCACCGCTCATCGCCGCCGTGGCCGCGCCTGTGCACAGCAACAGCACCGCGAGCAGGACAGGCGCGACCCGTCGCCGCGGCGCCTGCGCCAACAAGGCTCTGACCCGGGCCGGGACGGGACCGCCAGTAGCACCCGGGACGTGCACCGGCCGCCCGGAAGCGCTGGCGGTCACGGCAAGAGCGGCGTGGCCGATGGCATGGGCGGTCAGCCGGCGGTCACCGTTCGCCGACGCGGCCTCCTCGTCCGCGGCGCGCTCGGCGGCCAGGGTCACCCAGCAGCGGGTAGCGTGCAGGCCGGGGTGGCAGCGGGCGGCGAGATCCGCGACTGCCAGGAACCAGTGATGCCGGCCGGCCAAGTGGGCCCGCTCGTGAGCGAAGAGAACCTCACGCTGCGCAGGCGACAGCGCCCGCAACATCCCGGTGGTGACCACGATCCGGCCCGGAGTGCGACGGCGGCCCGGCAGCGCGTAGGCGTCCGGACGGTCGTCCTCGACGACGCACAGGTCACCCGCGGACGCGCGCCCTGCCACGCCGGCCTGCACGGCGCGCAGCCGGCCGAGCAGCCGCACCGCGGCACGACACAGCGCCACCACGCAGACGCCGAGCGCCACTCCGGACACCGCCGCCAGAAGCCGCACGGCCATCGGCCGGCCGGCGTCGAGCGGGTGCACCACATCCATGAACGAGGCCAGTACCGGTACCTGCAACGCAACAGGCAGCACCAGGGCGCCCAGACACGCCAGGACCCCAACAGCCAGCACCCCCGAGGCGCCGGCGACCGCCCACAGGGCGACATCCGGGCGAATCCGCTCGACCGTGCGGCGCGCCAGCGGTGGCAGTGCGAAAGGCGCGATCAGGGGAATCAGGAGGAGCGCGATCACTGGTGCTCACCGCTTCCCAGCAGGTCGCGCAGCAGGCGCTCATCCTGCGGACCGAGCTGGTCCACGAAGCGGGCAAGCACGCTCTCGCGATCGGAGTCCTGGTCGAGCACGCGGTGCATACGGCGGGCCGTGAGGCCGTGGGCATCCTGAACGGGGAAGTACGCGAAGCCCCGGCCCGCATCCTGGCGGCCGACGGTGCCCTTCTCGGTCAGCCGGGCCAGGACCGTGGCCACCGTGGTACGGGCCAGCGTCTCACCGAGCGCCCGCCTGATCTCAGCCGCCGTCTGCGGGCGCTCAGCTGCCCACAGCACCGCCAGCACGCTCACTTCGAGCTCACCCGCCGGTCGCCGCTCGCCGGTGTCCGCCATGAAACCTCCCTCAACCCGTTCGCAGCGTGGCAGAACGTCTACCTCACTGTAGTCGGTCGCCTGATTGTCGGGCTGCCCGTCGGGACGCCGGGCAGTCACTACTCACCGGCTGGACGCAACGGTGGTGATGGCCGACTGCCCCGGCGTCGGTGCAGTCGGTCATCTCGGCCGGTCAGCCGAGCGAGGTGAGGAGCGTATTGAGTGCCTTGACTTCGGTGGCCTGATCCGGGTTCGGGGCACGTAGTGCGGTCAGGACCTGGTCGATTTCGCTGTCGAGGAAGTGCCAGGCCTGCTCGTTCTTGGGCTCGAGGGTGGGCTGGTCGTCGTCCCATGCGGTCTCGAGGTCGGCCACCCGGGCGGTCGCGGCCGCCTGATCCCCAGAGTTGAGCTTCGTCAGGGTGTCGGATGCGATCGTGCGGAACTTCGCGATCTCGGCTGGAGCAAACGACGACGTCGCCTGCATCGGCGTGAGATGAGCGGTCACGGGCGCGGGAGCGCCGTCCTCGCCGGCCGCCGCCGCGTGGGGCCGCTGGTGCGCCCAGACGAGAAGCGCCGCAGCTGCGACCGCTACGACGGCGTAGTAGCCGAGCATGATGCGCTCACGCGCGGGGTTCGCCGCCCGCGGGATCGGGTCGGTGGTCTCGATGACATCGCTGCGGCTGAACGTGAGGTACAGGACCGTAGCGAGGATCGCGGCAAGGAAGATCACGCTGGTCGCCGCGGTCCCAAGGCCGAGTCCGCCGTCGCTGCCGGCCGATCCGAGCCAGTCGCCGAGATTGGCGCCGAGCGGGCGAGTGAGGATGTAGGCCAGCCAGAAGGAGAGCACCGCGTTCGCGCCGAGGCGCCACGCGAAGACGATCGCGACGATCAACCCGAGCGGGAGCAGCACGGAGACATCCGGCGTCCAGCCGGTCAGCTCCAGGGTCCAGTCGCCGGTCGCGGTACCAAGGGCGAAGGTGACAAGGACCGCGAGCCAGTAGAACAGTTCACGGGGCCGGGTGACGATGCTGTGGACCGACAAGGTCCGCTCTCGGGCGTACCAGACGCCGAAGACAACGGCGAGAAGGCCGGCGAACACGCTGCTGCTCAGCGCGAGGGGAACGCCCTGGCTGTCGGTGAGGATGTCGGTGTAGAGAGTGCCGGTCACGCTCACCACCACCACGGTGAGCCAGTACACGAATGGGATGTAGCGTTTGGTGCTGAGCTGCCATCCCAGGACGCCGGCCAGAACCACTGTGAAGATCAATGCGGTGTTGATCAGGCCGACACCGAGGTTCATGTTGATCCAGTCGGCAAAGCTTTCACCAACCGTGGTGCACAGGATTTTAATGACCCAAAACCAGATCGTGACTTCGGGAACCTTGTTCAGCATTCCTCGAGAAGGTGTCCGGAGACTGTCGGGTGTCGTTGTGGTCGTCATCTAACCCCTCACCTGCAACGGGTGACAGTACGGAGGGGGACCCCTCGCGTCGGCGCAACGCTAGACGGTCTACAGGCTTGTAGACAAACGCGGCGTCGGATCCGTAGGGTTGCCCGGTGACTTCGATTACTCGCCACGCCCGTTCGGGCAACACCGGCGCAGGCGACTTCCGAGGCGCGGTTCGCGTTCCCGGAATCGTCGCCGCCTTCTGGATTGTCAAGGGATTGTCGACGGCGCTGGGGGAGGGGGCCTCGGACTATCTCGTCCAGGCCATGGTGCCGCAGCTTGCGGTGGTGCTCGGGTTCGCCGCTTTTCTTGTCGCGCTTGTGGTCCAGTTCCGTCAGGCTCGCTATTGGGCGTGGACGTACTGGTTCGCCGTCGCGATGGTCGGCATCTTCGGGACGATGGCCGCCGACGTCATGCATGTGGCCCTCGGTGTGCCCTACGCCCTCTCCAGCGTGCTGTACACGGTGCTGCTGCTGGCGGTGTTCTGGCTGTGGCGTCGCACCGAGGGCACTCTGTCGATGCACAGCATCGACTCCCCGCGCCGCGAGGCGTTCTACTGGGCGACAGTGGTCGCCACGTTCGCCATGGGCACCGCGCTGGGCGACTTCACTGCTTTCAGCCTGCATCTGGGCTATTTCGCCTCCGCGTTCGTGTTCGCGGTGCTGATCCTCATTCCGGCGACGGGCCACCGCTGGCTGCGCTGGAATCCGGTGTTCTGCTTCTGGGCCGCCTACGTGATCACTCGCCCGCTCGGCGCGTCGATCGCCGACGGCCTGGCCAAGCCCCGCTCCGTCGGAGGCCTCGGCCTCGGCGACGGGCCGGTAACTTTGGCCCTACTCGCCTTGATTGTGCTGATGGTTGCCTATCTGGCGGTGACCAAGGTGGACGTGCAGCGCGTGCGCGAGCCCTCCGCCGCACCGGAATCGGCCGCCGCGCCTGTGTAGCGGGCAACAGCGCGGAGGTGCTCCTGAGTCGGATCCCGAAGTGCCTCGAAGGCCGACAAGAGGTTGCGAAACCGCCGGGTCGAAAACCTGCTCCGCGAATACGAGTGAAACACCCTTCGAGCGAGGCCCCTGGATTCTTCCAGGGGCCTCATTGCTTCCCGGTGCGGGAACGCGGCGACGTTGCTTGAGGGTGAGCGAAGTCCGGTCAGCGCTTGAGGAGCAACTTGAGTGCCTCCGGCCTGATTCGCTTCCCGTACCACCTGGCCACGAGGAACGTGATGCTCAGCAGAGCGAGATGAACCCCCTTGTAGGCGAGGAGAGCCGCCTTGCCGCCGTGCTCGAGCACGTAGGCATGGGTCGGGTTGTAGATCACCGCGGTTACGATCGCGATCCATCTGAGAGGGCTTCTCCATGTTTCCCCCATCAGGAAAACGCAGACCGCGAGCACCAAACAGGCAGTGCCGGCGGTCAGATTCAGAATACTCAATATGCTCGAACCGGACATCTGTTCTCACCCCTCGCAGTCATTTGTCCACCTGGTTGTGAAGGCGCGGGCTTGGCTCACGCGGCGCGAGGCAGCGACGCCCGACCGCATGCAGCATCCGGCACCGCTGCCAGAGTTCGCTTTGCGATCGCAAGGCGTCGAAACGCTGAGGCTGGAGGATGTGGCAGGACGGCATCACGGCCGTTGGTGGCCCAGCGGGCTTCCCACCGCGCCGTGGTCGCGCAGCGGGCCGACATCCAGGCCTCGCTCCTGGCAGGTGTCGAGAATGCGGGGCAGCGCGCCGAGGGCGGATCGCCAAGCGCCGGGGGCCGAGGTGCAGTCCGAGTCGTGCAGCAGGACGGTCCCGCCACCTCTCAGGTCGGCGGTGACCGTGCGATGGACGGACTCGGGGGTGGCGCGCGCGGTCCAGTCCTGGCCCCAGCAGGTCCACAGAACGGGCGTGAGACCGAGGTGGCGCGCCGCGATGTGGGCGGCGGTGGTCATGACACCGTAAGGGGGCCGGAACAACTGGGGCTGCCGTCCGGTGAGGTCGCCCACCAGATCGCGGGCGCGGGCCAGGTCCTCGTATGTGGCTCGCGGGCCGCGCAGCAGCAGCGGGCGGTGACTCCAGCCGTGGACGGCGATCTCGTGCCCGGCCAAGGCGATGTCGCGGACCAGCCCGGGGCTGCGGCGCGCCTCGGTGCCAAGGAGGAAGAAGGTCGCGCGGACGCGGCGATCGGCCAGCAGACGCAGAAAGAAGGGCGTGGACAGGGGGTCGGGGCCGTCGTCGAAGGTGAGGGCCACGTGATCGGTCCGGCCCTGTCCGGACAGACGGGGCATGACGCGCTTGCGCAGCGGCCCGAAGGTGGAGATGACCGGTGCGGCATGGGCGGCCGCGAAGGCGGGCAGAGCGACGAAGGCACTGGTGCGCAGAAGTCGGGCGGTGATCACGGCTGGGTTCCCTCCACGGTGGGAGCGGGCGTCATGTCGTCGGGGTCGATCCTGTGGTCGATGGCGCGGAGCAGTCCGGGGTAGTCGTGCGTTGCGGCGACCCCCAGCCCGACACCCCCGGCCCATAGCGCACAGGCCATGGCGGCAGTCGCCGCGAGCCGCCGCATCGCCCGCCGCGCTCCCGGCCCGCGCGGCGGCCGGGGCGCTCCCGAGGGGCGAGTTCGCACGTGATCCGGCGCGGCAGCGTCGCGTGGCCGGCGCTGCGGCTCTCCCGTCCGGGCTGCCGGGAGGCTCATGGTGGACGCTGTGCCGCATGCGCGGAGGATGGCCGCGGCCGGCCCCGTGTCGGAGTTCGAGGTGAACAGGGCGAAGCCCGCGGTGCGTTGCCGGTCGCCGCGGGGGCCACGGATGAGGTCGGCGAGGTCGGGGGCGAGGTCGGAGGGGTCGCGTATCCAGGCGGCCAGCCCCGCCTCGTCCAGCGCGGCCGCATTGGTGAGGCCGTGGCCGGGTATGCAGCGGTAGCTGGCCACGGGCAGTCCGCAGGCGAACGCCTCCAGCGAGGTGAGTCCGCCCGCGTTCTGCACCAGGACATCCGCGGCGTGCATGAGGGAGGGCATGTCGTCGGTCCAGCCGACGACATGCTCGACGCCGTCCGCGCGCAGCCGCTCGGCCAGCGCCTCGTTGCGGCCGCAGACGACGACGGGGACGGCGGCGCCGCAGGCATGTATCTCCGCGGCTACCCGCCGTACGGGGCCGACGCCCCAGGAACCGGCGACCAGCAGGGCCAGCGGGGCGTGCGGCGGGAGCCCGAGCCGGGTGCGGGCGGCGGAGCGTTCCGACGGGCCGCCCGGGGTGAACCGCGGATCGGTCACGGGCCCGCTCACCCGGACGTCGGCCGCGCCGAGTGCTCGAGCCTGCGCAGCGGGGACGGCGTGGGCGGCGAGGTGGGTGTCGACGCCGGGGGCCACCCAGAGGGGGTGCACGGAGAAGTCGGTCAGGTAGGTGAGGACGGGCACGGTCAGCCGGCCGTCGAGGCGCAACGCGCCGAGGATGCGACTGGCGCCCGGGTAGGTGGAGACGACCGCGCGGGTGTCGGCGGGCAGGGTTTCCAGTACGCGCTGTTCCGCGGCGCGCAGCAGGGCGCGGGCCGCCGGTCCGGTGCCGCCCGCCTGCTCGGTGCTGCTGTAGATCCGCTGGTAGGCCCAGGGCGCGTGGACCAGGAGGCGGTGGTAGCCGTTGCCGAGGGTCCGGCCGAGCCGCGCGGGCATCAGGTCGAGCAGGTCTTGGCGGTCGGCGTTCATGCCGGTGGCGGCGATGCGCCGGGCGAGTTCGGCAGCGGCGCCGTCGTGACCCGCTCCCATGCTCGCGGAGACGATCACCACCCTGCCCGGCGGCGTGGGCCGCCTGTGGCCGGCAACGGCGTCCGCCGAGCTCGGGTCAACCGTTTCGCCGACGTGCGACATGGGTGTTCCTCCGTGCGCTGGTGGGAGCAGCGAAACTCTACAACATGTAGTAGGTCGCGCGATCTCCAGCTCAGGCCTCGCCGCCTGTGGGTGGCAGTGGGTCCGGCGGTAGCCTGAGGGCCCAGCCGAGGAAGGGGTGAGCACGGTGCGTGAAGATCCGCGGGACGAGAGCGGTGCGGCCCCCCGGCGTGCCCGCGGGGAACTCGAGAGAGGCGTGCTCGCCGCGCTCTGGGCAGCTGACGGGCCCCTGACGGCGGGCCAGGTGCGGGAACAGCTCCCCGGAGACCTGGCGTACACCACCGTCCTGACGATCCTGGTCAGGCTGCACGGCAAGGGCATGCTCGTCCGGCACCGGGAAGGGCGCGGCTACGTATACGCAGCCGCGCGCGACGAGGCGTCCCACACCGCACAGCGCATGCGCACTCTGCTCGATGCCGGATCGGACCGTGAGGCCGTACTCGCCCGCTTCGTCTCGGACCTGTCGCAGGAGGACGAGCAGATGCTGCAACGACTCCTGGCCGGGGGGCAGGCGCACGATGAGTCCACCAGTGGGGATGCTCCGCGCCGCCCCCGTGCGAAGCGGTGAGCACGGGCGGGTCGATGTCGTTCCGCATCGGACTGGTGATCGGAGTGCGGCTGGAGCGGGGTACCTCGTTCATGTGATGCGCCCTCCCGTGACCCTTTTGGATGCGACCTTCACCTACAAGATGTAGTAGATAGGTGTCTGGTTCCCACCGACTTGCAGCACGGGTAAGGCACTGGCGCTTTGGCGCCCCGGGGACACGTTCACACCTCGCGGTGCCGTACGACGGCCACGGCGGCAGCGACCGCGATCGACGGCCAGAGTCCGTACACGAGCCAGGACCCGGGAACCGTGGCGGTGAACATGTGGGATTCGGGCTGCGGCCCCCAGTTCTGGACCAGGCGCCGCCATGCGCCGGCCACCATCGTGTGGTTGACGTCGGCGGACCAGCGCTCGCTCTGGGAGAAGAGCGTCGGCAGCATCAGCAGTGTGAAGGCGCTGGTGACCAGCGTCGCGGCGCTGTGCCGGATCAGGACGCCGAGTCCCAGGCCCAACCGGTGGGCGCCTCCAGGCCGAGGATCATCCGCAACGTGGTGGTCTTCCCCGCACCGTTGGGGCCGAGGAGTCCGGTGACCTGACCCGGTCGCCCGGTGAAGGACAGATGGTCGACGGCCGTCTCGCCGCCGTAGCGCTTGGTGAGTTCGTCGACTTCGATCACGGGGACAACGCTGCCGGGAGCTCCGCGTCCGGGCATGGGGCCGTGGATGGCTATCGCACGGCCGGAGTTGGCCCGCGGGTGTACATCCCCGGGCCGATGCCGCACGGGTAGCCGATGGCTAGTCTCGGCGGCATGGACACCGCATCCACCACCTCGTCGCCTGCGCGCTCCTCTCGGCGCAACCGCCCCCTCGCACGGGCCCACCGCCGATGACGCGATCGAAGGCCATGGCCTGGGCGGGGGGTGTCCTGTACCTCGTCGCGCTCGGTGTGCTGGCGGGGGTCCTGGTGTGGGCCTCGGGCACGGTGCACGCCGTCGGGTCGCTGCTCGCCGCGAGCCTTCTCGTCGGCGTGGTACGCCGGATGCCGCTGCTCGCCCTGGCCATGACCCTTTTGGGATCCGCCGCCGCGGTGACGCTCACCCCCGTCTCCCTGCCTGTGGACCTGCAGGGGTCGTTCCAGGGCGAGTTCCTCTCGTTCCTGGCGGTGGACCTCGTCCTCGGCTTCATCGTCGCCACCTGCGCGCGGAGCGCTTCGATCGTCGCCGCGGCCGTCTCCTTCACTGCGCAATTCCTGTTGATCGGCATTTTCGCGCATGGCGACAACCTCGCGGTCAACGGCGTGATCGCCCTCCTGGCGATGGCCGCCTCCTGTCTGGCCGGCCTGCTGAACCGCGAGCGCCGGGAGCACACGGCAGCGCTGCGCGACCGGGAGGTGGCCGAGGCCGTGACCGCCGAACGACTGGGAATCGCGCGGGAGTTGCACGACATGGTCGCGCACAGCATCGGCATCATCGCCATCCAGGCGGGGGTGGGCCACCAGGTGATGGAGACACAGCCCTCGGAGGCCCGCAACGCGCTGCACGCCATCGAGACCACCAGCCGGGAGACCCTGTCGGGCCTCCGCCGCACCCTCGTGGCCCTCCGTCAGGCCGACGCGGACGGCGCCACGGCCTCGGGACGGGCACCGCTCGGGCCCTCGCCGGGCCTCGACGACGTCGAACGGCTGGCGGCGACGACCGAGCAGGCTGGAGTACGCGTCGAGGTGCGTCGCAGCGGGAACCCGCGACCCCTTCCGGCCGACATCGACCTGTCCGCGTACCGCATCGTGCAGGAGGCGCTGACGAACGTGGTCCGGCACGCGGACACCGGGCGCTGCCGGGTGACCATCGCCTTCGGGAACGAGGAGCTGTCCGTGGAGGTCGTCGACGACGGCCGCGGCACCACCGGGAACGGCTCCGCCCACGGCTTCGGCCTTGTGGGCATGCGGGAGCGCGTCGGCCTGCTGCACGGCCACCTCAGCACCGGGCCGCGCCCCGGGGGCGGCTTCCGGGTGGCGGCCCGGCTCCCGCTGCCCGAACCCGCCGGCGCCCGCATGGAGGCCCGATGACGATCCGCGTCGTGCTCGCCGACGACCAGCCGCTGGTCCGCTCCGGGCTGCGGGTCCTGATGGCCGATCACCCCGACCTCGAGGTCGTCGGTGAAGCCGCCACAGGCGCCGAGGCGGTCCAACTGGTCAGGGATGTCGGTCCCGATGTCGTGGTGATGGACATCAGGATGCCCGGCATGGACGGGATCGAGGCCACGCGCCTGATCACGGCCGGCCCGGCGACCGCTCGCGTCCTGGTGCTGACCACCTTCGACGAGGACGACCACGTCTACGGCGCGCTCCGGGCCGGTGCGAGCGGTTTCGTGGTCAAGGACATGGCGCTGAGCGACATCCTCGGTGCGATCCGCGTCGTCGCCGCGGGCGACGCACTGATCGCACCGGGTGTGACACGCCGTCTGATCGCGGACTTCGCCGGACGGCCCCGGTCCGCCCCGGAGCGCTCTCCGCGGCCGATCGAGGGCATCACCGAGAGGGAACGGGAAGTGCTCACCCGGGTCGGGCGCGGCCGGACGAACACCGAGATCGCGGACGACCTCGTCATCTCGGTGGCGACCGCCAAGTCGCACGTCTCACGGCTCTTCACCAAACTGGGAGCCCGGGACCGCGTCCAACTCGTGATCATCGCTTACGAGGCCGGGCTGGTCACACTGCCTCGATGACTGCATGCACGATACGTCCGCGGTGTGGTGCCGGGCGTCGGGGCCATACGGTCTGTCCTCCGTCCGCGGAACCTCGTTGACGCAACCCTCATCTACAAGATGTAGTAGGTAAGGGTAGGGTCCCTTGACTGGCTCGTCGAACAGCAGCACCGGAGGGTCGCCGAGCAGAACCGTGGCGATGCCGAACTCTGTCACGCTCTCGTCGGCGATCAGCTCGCTCCGGCCGGCGCCGCAGCTGCGGCCGTGAAGGTGGCGGCGCCAATCAGCAGTTGACGGGGTCTCGGGGCATGGCTGTGCCTCGTGTCACGCAGGGGACGGCGGGCGGGAGTGGCCCGGGCGCACGGAGTCTACGTAACTGTAGACGATGGGGAAAGGCTTCCCTTATGCGCGGTGATGGTGATGGCGTGGCGTCCGGCGACGGTCAGTGGCAGCCGTCGGCTCCTTCTCCCTGTGCGATCTCCACGCCGGTGTGCACCGAGACCGCCCCGGCGATGGCGGAGGCGCCCGCCGCACCGATCACCAGCACGACGACCAGAAGCGCCGGAGCCAGGCGGCGGGTGGGGGCGTGGGAGAGGAGGGCCTTGACGCGCGCGGGTACGGGCCCGGTGGCCGCCCCAGGGGTGAAGGACGGCAACTGAGTCCGCGAGCGGGTGATGGCCAGCGCTGCGCGGCCCACAGCTCGCGCGGTCAGCGTGCGGTCACCCGCCGCATCCGCGGCGGTCTCGTCCGCGGCGCGCTCGGCGGCGAACGACACCTGCGCAGCCACGGCCGCGAGTGCGGGGTGACACCAGGCGGCGAGCTGGGCGGTGGCGAGGAAGAGGTGGTGGCGTGCCGCGAGGTGGGCGCGCTCATGGGCGAGGAGAACCTCCCGCTCCGCCGCGGCCAGTGCGCTGAGCATGCCCGTTGTCACCACGACCCGGCCGGGGCTGCGGCCGCCGCCGGGCAATGCGTAAGCGTCCGGAGTGTCGTCGACGACGACGCAGAGCCCGCCGGCGTGCGGGAGGCCGGCGACATCGCTGTGGGCCGCACGCAGCCGTCGCACTTCCGACAGCGTCCGGCGTACCGCGGTGACGGAGGTGACGGCCAGAGCGCCGCCCGCCACAGCGGACAGCGTCAGAACCAGCACGCCGGGCCCGGCCTCGAGCGGCTGGATGAGATCGACCAGGGCCGCGACCGCCGGAATCGTGAGGGCCAGGGGAAGCAGGAGCACCCCCAGGCAGGCCACCACCCCCACCGCAAGAGCCGCCGACGCCGACGTGAGTGCCCACAGCGCGATCTCCGGCCGTACCCGGTGGACCAGCCGCCGCGCCAGCGGGGGGAGGGCGAAGGGCAGGACAAGGGGGATCAGCAGCAGGGCGATCAAGGGTTGCCTTCCTCCAGCAGTCGTCGCAGCTCCGCTTCGTCGTCGGGGCTGAGCCCTCGGACGAACCGTGCCAGCACCGTGCTCCGGTCCTCGTCCTGGTCGAGCTCACGGTGCATACGGCGGGCAGTCAAGCCGTGCGAGTCGTCCACGGGAAAATAGAGAAAACCGCGCCCGCCCGGACTGCGGCCCACAGTGCCCTTCTCGTGGAGGCGGGCCAGCAGTGTCGCCACTGTCGTGCGGGCCAGCGCTGCGGTATCGCAGCCCTGACCTGCGCCGCCGACTGCGGCATCCCCGCGGCCCACAGCGCCGCGAGGATGCTGGCCTCCAGCTCGCCCGCCGGCCGGCGCTCGCTGTCGGAGTCCGTCATGGAACCTTCCTCTCCCGAGATCGTCTACAGTGGCGTAGGCCGACTACAGACGTGTAGACATTGAGTGCTCGGCCACAGCCGACACCCGTACCGGCCGCCCCCGCGGCCGATAGTCAAGCACTCATTATTGAAGGGGATCGAGCCGATGGCTCTCACGCACCTCGCCGCATCGCCGGCGGTGGACCTCGCTGTGAACGTGCTCGACGCGAAGTCCCTGCTTGCCGCTTTCGGCACGCTCGGTATCGCCGTCGTCCTGTTCGCCGAGACGGGCCTGCTCGTCGGGTTCTTCCTGCCTGGCGACTCGTTGCTGTTCACCGCCGGACTGCTGTGCGCCGGCTCAGCCGCCTCCCCGGGGCACCTGTCGCTGCCCTGGGTCCTGGTTGCCGCAGCCGCCGGAGCCGTGGCCGGCGCCCAGACCGGATACCTGCTGGGGCGGCGGGCCGGTCCCGCCTTCCTCGCCCGCACGAAGTCCCGCAAGATCAGCGAGGGCGCGGCCAGAGCCGGAGAGATCCTGCACCGCTACGGCTATGCGAAGGCGATCGTCCTCGCTCGCTTCCTCCCGATCGTGCGGACCGTTCTCAACCCGCTCGCAGGCATCCTGGGTGTCCCGGCACGCACCTTTGCCCTGTGGCAGGTGCTCGGCGGGCTGCTGTGGACCATCGGTCTGGTCCTCGGCGGATACGCTCTCGGCGCCTCCGTCCCGAACGTCGATCGCTACCTCCTGCCGATCATCGTGGTCATCGTCGTCATCTCCCTGATCCCCGTCGGCCTCGAACTGCTTCGGTCGCGTCGAGCCCGCGCCGAAGGAAGTGCCTGAACCGTGCGGGTTCGGGTGTGCTCAGGCTGTCGGCCGTGGACGGGCCACTCACACGCCGCCGTACGTACGGGAAGACGGAGCCGGCACTACAGAACCGGCTTGGAGATCACGCACCTGACCACCACGCGGCCGGGACCGGCGGCGCCACCCGTCGCATCACGCGCATCTCCCCGCCCGCGCTCACCTCGTACGGCTCCGCCGCGTCCAACCAACATCACAGAAACGGACCCAGATGAGTGCCATCAGCATCGGCCAGGCCGCAGTCCTCGGAGTCGTCGAAGGCATCACGGAATTCCTGCCTGTCTCCTCCACCGGCCACCTGAAGATCACCGAGGGGCTGATGGGCATCCCGGTCGACGACACCTCCGTCGTCGGCTTCACCGCGGTGATCCAGGTCGGCGCGATCGCCGCCGTGCTTGTGTACTTCTTCAAGGACATCGTGCGGATCGTCTCCGCCTGGGGCCGTGGCATCGCCAACCGCGAAGAGCGGTACCACCACGACTACAAGTTCGGCTGGTGGGTGATCTACGCGACCATCCCGGTAGTCGTCGTCGGCCTGGCCGCCAAGCCGCTCATCGAGGGACCGCTGGCCTCTCTGTGGGTGGTCGCCGGCTCGCTGATCGTCGGCAGCGGCGTGATGTGGGCCGCCGACCAGATGGGCCGCCACAAGCGCGGCGAGGACGACACCACCCTCAAGGACGCCATGCTCGTCGGCTCCGCGCAGATCCTCGCCCTGCTCTTCCCCGGGTTCTCCCGCTCGGGCGCCACGATGTCCACCGCGCTCATCCTCGACCTGGACCGCGTGGCGGCGACCCGGCTCTCCTTCTTCCTCGGTATCCCCGCGCTGACCGGCGCCGGCCTGTACGAGCTGAAGGACGCTGTCGGCACGGGGGTCGGCGTCGCCCCCATCGTCGTGGGGACCGCCGTCTCGTTCGTAGTCGCGTACGCCTCAATCGCCTGGCTGCTGAAGTTCGTCGCCAAGCACTCCTTCAACAGCTTCGTGATCTACCGCGTCGTCGTCGGTGTGCTGCTGCTCGGCCTGCTCGCCTCAGGCGCGCTCACCGCATGAGGATCTGTCCATTGATGTCGGAGCCCGAGTCTGTCCGTCCCCCTGCGGCAAGCCTGGGGGCCTGGTCGGGACTTACCCTGCGGCACCCGTTGCCGCTGCCGAGCGGACTGTGTCCAACGGTGCCGCGTTCCAGGCCATGTCCCTGACCGCAAAGCAACCAGCGACCACCGTGACCGAGCGTGGTTGATCACGCCCGGAGCGGGCTGCGGGCCCGCTGCCAGCTGACGGCGACCTTCACGGAATGGCTCGTCGCCGCGGTAAAGCGGGTGGTGGCCACGTGTCGCCGGGCTGACCTGGCTGATCGCCCAGGGGCCCGGGGGCGAAGCCGAACCCGGCACGTTCCGGATCCCGAAGTCGCACCGGCGCATCGAGCCACGACTACCGGGAACTGAACAACGCCTCGGCCTTGACCACTTCGAGGGCGGGTTCTTCCTCCGCCGGCGCCGCCACGGCTCCCCACGTCACCGCGCTCACCTACTCCTGACCGGGCAACGCATCGTTCCGCAGCGCTCCGTGCACGGGGATGTTTCTGCCCTTGGCGCAGTTGGTGAGGAGACCCTCGGTAGTGTCCACGGCGGAGACGACCGCGGTGACCTTCGCGTTGCCGTCGAACCAGGTGTCCCACAACGCCCACCCTTCGGTGCGTGCTTCCACTCCCAGTCGGGCGCAGGCATGCGGGTAGGTCTCGTCGGTGCCGATAGGCACAGCCTCGGGCCGGATGAGGGCCACGGCGGCTATGTGGTCACGGTGGGATCGATGAAGTTACGGCTCGTTCTTCTCGAACGCCGGTGGCCGGCTGATGCTCTCGTCGACGCGTCGAGCCCGTCAGGAGGTCCGAATCACTCGCCCGGTCACCTGTGTGGGATTGATGCGGACCCACAGGTCACGTTTCCCGCCGGCCCATGGGCCCGTCGCCGCCTGTTCGGACAGCTGACGTACGTCGCCAGGATCGTCTACGTGCTCGACCCTGCCGACGGCCAGGATGCTCCATCCCGAGCTCATGGCCTCGTCGACGTGATCGACCTCGAAGGCGACCTCGGTTCCCGGCGCAGCAGCCGTCACCGCGTCGGGATCCGTGCGGTAGACGATGGTGCCGGCAAGCACGGTGTAATTGACGGGTAGGACCACTGGCCCCTCCGAAGTGGCCATCGCGACGCGGCCGACTCCGTGCGTGCCGAGCCGGTCCCGGCACTCCTCGGCGCCAAGTTTTTGAAGAACCGGATGGGGTGCGGCGGAGCCTTGCCCTGGAGGCTCAGCAGCGGTGCCCTCGAGCAGTTCGTCGGGCGTGGTGCGCAAGGCGGCGGCAATCCGCAGGAGGCCTGCAGGGTCGAAATCGCCGCTGGCTTCTTGTAGAAGTTCCAGATAATGGGGGGACATGCCTGCCCGACGCGCCACCTCCTCACGGCTGATTCCGAGCATCGCGCAACGCTGCGTCACACGGCGAGCCACCTCGCCCGCCTGAGGTTTGGGCGCGCCGGCAGGTCGGTGGGAGGGTGTGGGGTTCTGGCTCACGGCTCTGCACCTCCTACTGTCGAGGATGTCACCGGCGGCGTTCGCGGTCCTGTCGGCCGAGGGTTCCTCGACAGGCCGCTCGGAGGCCGGACGGCGTGATTTCCCGGCCTGTGGCAGCCGAACCGCCACCGGTGCGCCCTTGTACTCGCGCACCCCCCACGCTGAGTGTCGCGGGCGACTCGGTGCCGTGCCGGAGCGGAGGGGATGAGGTCAGATGGACACCGACATGGACAGGGACCTGGGCTCCACGTGGTGGGAGCCGCTGCCCGACCCGGAATCGTTCGGACACGTGGTCGTCGGGGTCGACGGCTCGCCGGCCTCCGGACGTGCGCTGGACGCCGCCGTAGCAGCCGCTGTCCGGTGGCCGTCGTCCCGGTTCCGGCGCCGGGACAGCCGTGATGACGCCGGCATCGGTCGGGCCGTGATCGAGGCACGGCGGGAACGACACGGCCGGAGTGGCCGATGCCACCGGGCACGGTGCCGGGGGAGCCGGCTGGAGATCCCGCGCAACCGATGGAATTGTGGGAGAGATCCCGTCCGACCGCCGTCGCGGCTTGGCTCAGTGGATCAGGCGGCCGCTTCGGGACCAGCCGTCCCGAACACGGCGTGCGAAGGCCGGTCCCGTGGCCGAGGTGATGCGGCGATGGTCCCATGGGAACGACTGCACCTGGGAGGCAACGATGACGGGTTCACCAGGTCACCGGCCCATCGTGGTCGGTGTCGCTCCGGAACCGGCGCGCCGGTCCGCGCTCACCTGGGCGGTCGACGAGGCCGCGCGGCGACGGCTTCCCCTGCTCCTGCTGCACGCCCAGGGTGTTCCCACGGGCGGATACCGGACGGACGAGGTCCTGCCTTCCTGGGAGCAGTGGAACGAGGCCCTGCACACGGCGGGGGAGCAGCTGCTGGCCGAGGCCGTGGCGTTCGCCGAGTCCCGGCAGCCGGACGTGAAGGTCTCCGCACTGCTTGCCGAAGGAGATCCCGTCTGGGTCGTGCGCGAGCAGGCCCAGGACGCCGCCCTGGTGGTGCTCGGCTCCCGGCATCCGGCCACCGCCCAGGATCTGTTCCACTCTGCGTCGGTCACGCTTCCGGTGGTCGCCCAGGCCCGGTGTCCCGTGGCGGTGGTACCGGAGTCGGAAGCCACGGGGCAGGCGCAGACGCATTGGGTCGTCGGTGTGGACGGCAGCGCCCATTCGGCGGCAGCCGTGGACTTCGCCTTCGACGAGGCATCCCTGCACGGTGTGGGCCTGCATGCCGTATACGCCTGGCACCCCGCGCTGCTCGGCAGCCTGAACAGGGCCGCGGCGGAGGAAGAGGCACGGCAGGCACTGGCGCAAGCGGTGACTGAGCCCGCAGCCGGCCATCCGGACGTGGACCTCCGCCAGGAGGTCGTACGCGGTCACCCCGTCCAGGCGCTCACCGACGCCTCGGCCCACTGCAGGGGACTGGTCGTCGGCACGCGAGGACTCGGCGGTTTCACCGGCATGCTGATGGGCTCGGTCAGCCAGGGCGTGCTCCATCACGCGCGATCACCGGTCGTCGTCGTACCGCACACCGACGGGAAGAGCAGCGATTAGACCCCATGCCACCCACGGTCGCGCGGGCGCGCCGATGGGGGCGTCGCCGAGAGGAGGCATTGTGAACACGCGGCAGGACAACAGGCCACGGATCGTCGTCGGTGTCGACGGTTCACCGTCCTCGAAGGAGGCGCTCGCCTGGGCGGTGCGGCAGGCGTCGCTGGTGGACGGAGTGATCGACGCCGTGATCGCTTGGGAGTATCCGCAGTTCTACGGCTCGTTCGGCTGGATGCCCCCCACGGGTCAGGATCTGAATCTCGAAGGCGCGGCGGCACAGGCCCTCGATGACACCATCGCAACCGTGACCGGGGCGGAGCCGGCGGTGGACATCCACAGCCGCGTCGAATACGGCACGCCGGCCGGTGTGCTGCTCGCGGCGGCCGAAGGCGCGTCGTTGCTGGTGCTCGGGAACCGTGGTCACGGTGGGTTCGCCGAGGCACTGCTGGGATCGGTGGGACAGCACTGCACCCAGCACTCACCGTGCCCGATCGTGATCGTCAGGGGACAGGACCAGTCGGCCGCGCCCGGACCCGCGGTGGCGAGCCACACCCAGTGACCGAGATGGCCTTTCATGCTGCCCGGGGCTGAGCCGGGTACGCCGGCGGCGGGCACGGACGGATCGTGTGTGCTGCCGCGGACTCTGCGGGAAATCACCGCGCCGCTTCGTGCCCTACTCGCACAGCCCGGCCGCGTGGTCCGGCACAAACGTCTGCAAGTCGAGCGGTGGCCGCTGATATCCCGTCGAAGGCGGCCGCCGGGGCAGTTCGATCGCAGAGAGCGGAACTTCCTCGTACGGGATCTCTTCCGGCCAGGTGGTGCCGGGTGGCGACTGGTGCAAAGGACCACAGGGGCATCGGTCGTGCCGGACCAGGAGCTCCGGGAACCGGTGGTGGGAAGGAGGGGAATCACGGTCGGACGAGACGAGCCGTTCGGCCCCAGGATCGATGAACGGCGGCCGCGTGTTCAGTCGGTGTCCTGCCGGTCGTGCACCCAGGCGGCGTACGCCGCCAGGGCGGTCGGCAGCGTCGGGAAGATGCGGTCCCGCCCGACCGCCTCGGTCAGACCGTAGGCGTCCAGGTCGTCCAGCAGATCCTGCTTGACCCGGGCGAGCGCGAACACGATGCCGCGGCGGGTCAGTTCGAGACGCAGTGCGTCCACCGCGTCCAGCGCGGTGATGTCCACCTCGACGTTGGCCTCGGTGTTGAGCACGAACCAGCGAACTCGCCCGTCATGGGCGTCGACCGCGGCGAGGGCCCTGCCACGGAAGTCCTCGGCGTTGGCGAAGAACAGTGGCGAGTCGTAGCGGTAGACCAGCAGGCCGGGAATCGTGCGGGCCCGCGGATAGTCGTCCACGTCGTGCATCCCCGCGAGTCCGGGGACCAGGCCCTCGATCGCGTCGTGCGGACGGGCCACCCGGGACAGCATCTCGGCGACCGACAACCCCACGGCCACGAGCACGCCGTACAAGATGTCGAGGGCGAGGACACCGAGCAGGCAGGCGAGGGCGAGCAGCAACTCACGGCGGCGGAAGCCGGCCAGCCGCCGGAAGCCGGGCAGGTCGATCAGCCGGCAGGCGGCGAAGACGACGATCGCGCCGAGTACCGCGCTCGGCAGGTCGGACAGAAACGGGCCCAGGAAGAGCAGGACGCACACCACGGCAACGAAGGCCACCAGGGAGTACACCTGGCTGCGGCTCCCGGCCTGAGCCCCGAGCGCGGTACGGCTGGCGCTGCTGCTCACCGGGAAGCCGTGCAGCACGCCCGCACCGAGGTTGGAGGCCCCGAGCGCCAGCAGTTCCTGATTGGGATCGAGGCCGTGGCCGCCGCGGGCCGCGAAGGCCCGGGCCGTGAGGATGACGTCGGTGTAGCCGACCAGCAGCACGCCGACCGCCGGCAGCACCAGGTTCGGCAGGTCACCCGGCGCCGGCAGTGACGGGCTCGGCAGGCCCGAGGGCACCTCCCCGATGACGGCGACACCGTGCCCGCGCAGTCCGAGGACGGAGACCGCGACCGCGCCGAACACCACGGCCAGCAGCGGGCCAGGGGCCATCGGCGCCCAGCGCCCCATCAGGAAGAGGAAGACGAGGGCGCACGCGGCCACGATCACGGTCGGCGGCTCCGCCTGCGGCAGGTGCGTCACGAAGGACGCCACCTGCGGGAAGAACGCGGTACCCGGGACGGGTACGCCGGTGAGCTTCGGCAGCTGATCAACGATCATGATCATCGCCACGCCCGCCAGATAGCCGACCAGCACCGGCCGCGACAGCAGGTCCGCCACGACTCCCACCCGCGCGGCCCACGCGACCACCGCCAGCAGGCCGACCACCACAGCCAGCGCCGCGGCCAGGACCGCGTATCGCCCGGGGTCGCCCGCGGCCAATGGCGCGAGCGCGGTCGCCGTCATGAGCGCGGTGGTCGACTCCGGACCGATGGACATCTGCCGGGACGAGCCCAGCACCGCGTACAACACCAGTGGTGCCAGTGCCGCCCACAGTCCGGCGACCGGCGGCAGCCCGGCAAGCCCTGCGTACGCCATGACCTGCGGCACGAGATAGGCAGCGACGGTCAGCCCGGCGACGACGTCACCCCGCAGCCATGACCTGCGGTATCCGGTCATGACCGCGACTCCCGGCAGCGTCCTGCGCCACGTCTGCGTCTTCGGCATGCGCCCATCCTGACTCCTCTGCACTCCTCTGTTTCCTTGGCACTCGTGTCGCGGCGCGCTGCCCGACGACACTGACCCCGTTCTGCTGGATGCCAAGCGCTTCGACTGACCGAATCCGGGGGCGGATCGGCGAGCGGGCTCACGCTGTTCCACGAGAAGGGTCGGCAAAATCGGTTCCTGCGCCGCGACATCCAGATGCCGGGCCCGGCACCGGCCGAGCGGGACGGGAGCGGATCCGGAAGTACCGTCGCATGGCCCTACGGGGGCCGTGCGGCCCAGGCGGTCGCCCGGCCGGCCCTACCCAATGGGCCCCGGACGGAGACAGGCTGCAGGGAACGACCGTGACGTTCCGGAGGAGCCATGTCGTCGCACGACATTCCCGCAGCAGAACTCGCAGCCTTGGACGCCCACTGGCGCGCCGCGAACTACCTGGCCGTCGGCCAGATCTACCTGATGGCCAATCCACTCCTGACCGAGCCGCTGCGCCCCGAGCACATCAAGCCCCGGCTGCTCGGCCACTGGGGCACCTCGCCGGGCCTGAACCTCGTGCACACCCACCTCAACCGCGTCATCGGCGCCCGCGGCATGCGCGCCCTGTGCGTCTGGGGCCCGGGCCACGGGGGTCCCGCGGTGCTCGCGAACTCCTGGCTGGAGGGCAGCTACACCGAGACGTACCCGGACGTCACCCGGGACGCCGCCGGCATGGCGCGGCTGTTCCGGCAGTTCTCCTTCCCCGGCGGCGTGCCCAGCCACGTGGCCCCCGAGACCCCCGGCTCGATCCACGAGGGCGGCGAACTCGGCTACTCCCTCTCGCACGCCTACGGCGCCGCCTTCGACCACCCGGACCTGCTGGTCGCCTGCGTCATCGGCGACGGCGAGGCGGAGACCGGCCCCCTGGCCGCGTCCTGGCACTCCAACAAGTTCCTCGACCCCGTCCACGACGGCGCCGTCCTGCCGATCCTCCACCTGAACGGCTACAAGATCGCCAACCCTGCGGTACTGGCCCGGCTCCCGGAGGCCGAGCTCGACGAACTGCTGCGCGGCTACGGCCACGACCCGCTGCACGTCACCGGCGACGACCCCCTGGCCGTGCACGCCGCGATGGCTCACGCCATGGACACCGCCCTGGACCGCATCGCCCGCATCCAGGGCGCCGCCCGCACCGGCGACGGCGGCACTGCCGAGCGCCCGCGCTGGCCGGTGATCGTGCTGCGCACCCCCAAGGGCTGGACGGGCCCGGCCGAGGTCGACGGGGTTCCGGTGGAGAACACCTGGCGCGCGCACCAGGTCCCGCTGTCAGGCGTGCGCGACAACCCCGCCCACCTGGCCCAACTGGACGCGTGGCTGCGCTCGTACCGGCCCGCGGAGCTCTTCGACGAGGAAGGCCGGCCGCGCGAGGAGGCGCTGGCCTGCGTACCCGCGGGCGACCGCAGGCTCGGCGCCACCCCGTACGCCAACGGCGGGCTGCTGCTGCGCGACCTGCCGCTCCCGCCGCTGGAGCGCTTCGCGGTCGCGGTCGACAAGCCCGGCGCCTGCCTTCACGAGCCCACCCGCGTGCTCGGCGGGCTGCTGGAGGAGGTGATGGCGGCCACCGCCGGGCGCCGCGACTTCCGTCTCGTCGGACCCGACGAGACCGCCTCCAACCGCCTGGAGGCGGTGTTCGGCGCGTCCGGCAAGGCCTGGCAGGCGCGGACGCTACCGGTGGACGAGCACCTGGACCGGCACGGCCGGGTCATGGAGATCCTTTCCGAGCACACCTGCCAGGGCTGGCTGGAGGGCTACCTCCTCACCGGGCGGCACGGGCTGTTCTCCTGCTACGAGGCCTTCGTCCACATCGTCGACTCGATGGTCAACCAGCACATCAAGTGGCTGCGGACCACCCGCGCGCTGCCCTGGCGGCGCCCCATCGCCTCCCTCAACTACCTGCTCACCTCGCACGTGTGGCGGCAGGACCACAACGGCTTCTCGCACCAGGACCCCGGCTTCATCGACCATGTGCTGAACAAGGCTCCCGAGGTGGTGCGGGTCTACCTGCCGCCGGACGCCAACACCCTTCTGTCGGTGGCCGAGCACGTCCTGCGCAGCCGGGACCACGTCAACGTGGTCGTCGCCGGCAAGCAGCCCTGCCACGACTGGCTGGACCTGGAGGCCGCCCGCGCCCACACCGCGCGCGGCGCCGGTGTGTGGGCGTGGGCCGGCACCGAGGACGGCACCCGTGAACCGGACGTCGTCCTGGCCTGCGCCGGTGACGTGCCGACCCTGGAAGTCATGGCCGCCGTCTCGCTGCTGCGCAGGTACCTGCCGGAACTCGCCGTGCGCGTCGTCAACATCGTCGACCTCGCGCATCTGCTGCCCAAGGACGAGCACCCGCACGGCATGGCCGACCCCGAGTACGACGCCCTGTTCACCCGCGACAAGCCGGTGATCCTCGCCTACCACGGCTATCCGTGGCTGATCCACCGCCTGGCGTACCGCCGGGCCGGCCACGCCAACCTGCATGTGCGCGGCTACAAGGAGATCGGCACCACAACGACCCCCTTCGACATGGTCGTGCGCAACGACCTCGACCGCTACCGCCTCGTCATGGACGTCATCGACCGCGTCCCCGGTCTCGCGGTGCGCGCCGCCGCCGTACGGCAGCAGATGGAGGACGTACGGCTGCGGCACCACTCCTGGATCCGTGAGCACGGCACCGACCTCCCCGAAGTCACGGACTGGTCCTGGGCAAGCTGAGCACACACAAGATCCAAGGGCCGCCCTCCACGCGGAAGGCGGCCCTTGGTCGTTCCGGGCATCGCCGCCCAACAAGCCCTCGATGATGCCGCACACGGATCCAGGCGCATGACCAGCACACAGCCCGGCGCGGCGCTCTCCGACCTGCATGCGACGACCAAGCCACACCGACCACAGGGCCCCGAGGGCCTGCCGTCCTTCAGGCAGGTCCCGGCACCACATGCGCGAACCGTCGGGCAGCACTTCGCCGGCAAGCCGTTGCCTGGCCGAATGCCTCGTTCAATATCGCCCCGACATGAGAGTCGATCCAACGAATGCTGCAAATCGGGCGAAATCGTAATGTAGGCACTGGTCGCTGTACCGTGGGAGACCTACCTGGCAACGCCTGGCCGCGGTCATTTTGGGAGAGAGTTCACATGGCAATTCGGTTTGACGTGAAGTCGCTGGCTCCCGGTGATCGCGCGGATGCCATTCGTGAACTATCGCGGTCAGTGAACGGCCGGATAGAGGTGCACCTTCCTCGGGATCCGGCTCATCTGAGGGTAGTTGCGGACATCAACACGGTGGGTGCGGTGGAAGTCTCCGGAATCCACTGGAATGTGGCGGGCCTCCGGCGTGCAACCGCTCCTGCCAAAGAGGACATGGTGCCGCACGTTTTCCTCGTTCTGCAGGAATCGGGGGTCACCCGTTTCAGTCAGGGAGGCAAGCGGGGAGTGATCCGGGCGGGCGATCTCGCGCTGATCGACAATGCGAAGCCCTATGACATTTTCTTTGACGGCACCGTGCGTGCGGTCGTCGTCCGCGTTCCCACCCATGTGCTGGGGCTACGATCGTCCCTGCTCGGTCAGGTCGCAGCTGCACGAATGGGTTCGGAGCGCCCGCTCATAGGTGCCGCAGCGGCGTTCTTCGCCCGGTTGGCCCGCCATCAGGCGGCTGTCGGGGAGGCTGAGGCCTCTTTGCTCGCGCAGCCCTGCGTCGACCTGATCAGGGCGGTGGCCACTACGAGCCTGGACCGTGACGACCTGGCCAGAGGGCCTCTGCACAACACACTTCTTCAGCGCGTCGAGGAATACGTCCGTCTCCACCTGGCAGAATCCGACCTGACTGCCGCACGTATCGCCGCCGAGCATCATGTCTCCGTACGCCAAATCTACCTGACCCTGTCCCGAGCGGGAATCACCCTTGGCGACTGGGTAAGGACGCAGCGCCTCGAAGAATGCAGGAGAGAACTGGCTTCGCCCGTGCATCGATTCATGACGATCGAGGCGATCGCTCACCGGTGGGGGTTCGCCAGCGCACCCCATTTCAGTCGCGTATTCAAAGCGGCGTACGGCGTGAGCCCTCGCGAGTGGCGGTCGGAACAAGCGGCAGACTGAACGGACTTCCCATCGGCAACGGCGCGACCCCGCCTGAAGCCCGGATCGCCCTGCGATAGGCGCCAGGGGCTGGCTGCGACGAGCGTCGGTTGCGTCCCCATGCGGCCCTCGCAAGTGCATCGAGAAGGAGCGGTCACGACAAGAGGCTCCGATCTTCGACTCCTTTGTCCGTCATCGGGTGGCCAGAGCGCGAGTTCTCCGATGCCCCCAAGCTATCCGGTACACGGGTCGTCGTTTTGTCTTTGTGTGCACGGCTCCGCCTGCCGGCTTGCCTCGCCGTGCAAGGATTCGAGTCCGGCGCCCGGTCCCGGGGAGCAAGCCCCCTGGGTGCCAAGCGTCCGCGCGGCGTGACGCACTGCTGACACCGCGCTCGCGTCGAAGGGCGAATACAGCGCGTGAAAGGCGACCGACGGGCGGCTCACGAGCGCGACTCGGGCGCGGTGCGCCGGCCCGCAACTCGCGCCCATCACAGGACGCATCAGGCATTTCGCCCTGGTTGCCTTTCTCCGTCGCTTCGCCCTACTGTCCCCGCCGACGACGTCGTTGGCACCGAGCCCGTGCTGGTCGACGAGGGGGACGCCCCGGGAGGGCCACCTTGCGCGCGCTCTCCTTGGTGAGGGCCAGGTCCGTCCGGCCCCCGGTCACCCTCTCGATGGGCTCCGTACCGGAACCGCACAGGAGCTTCCGACGTGCGTGACATCCCGGCGCCGGGCACCGCTTGCGTGCCTGACATGCGCCGCACCTACGAAAGGCACGACATGACCAAGATCGCGATCATCCTCGGCAGCACCCGCCCGGGGCGCAACGGCGCCGCTGTGGCGGACTGGGTTCTTGATATCGCCAAGCAGCGTTCCGACGCGGAGTTCGAGCTCGTGGACCTGGCGTTCTATTCGCTGCCGCTCCTCGACGAGGCGCTTCCGCCGTCGCTCGGGCAGTACCTGAACGACCACACCAAGGCGTGGGCGTCGAAAATCGCCGAGTTCGACGGCTTCGTGTTCGTCACCCCGGAGTACAACCACTCCACCACGGGCGTCCTGAAGAACGCGCTCGACTACCTGTACGCGGAGTGGAACAACAAGGCCGCGGGATTTGTGGGCTACGGCGCCGGCGGTGGCACCCGCGCCGTTGAGCACCTCCGCCTCATCGCGAGTGAATTGCAGATCGCCACGGTGCGTGCGCAGGTCGCGCTGTCCCTCCTGGCCGATTTCGAGAACTACAGCGTCTTCAAGCCGGGCCCGCACCACCAGCCCACCGTTGAGGCCATGCTCGACCAGGTCGTCAGCTGGTCGAAGGCCCTGCAGCCGCTGCGCGCCAACGCCTGATCAGTCGCTGTCCGAGTGCCCCGTCTCCCTGGGCCGCCCTGCTGAAGTGTCGGACGCGCGTCGCGCGCATACCCGGAGAGACGGGGTAGCGGCTACGTCAGGGCCATTTAGATGATATGTGCCATGTAAGAGTCCATTGTCTGCCGTCAGGAGTACGGCCACTTCCTCGCGCCCATGCAGCTCCGGCTCGCACACGCGGGATGGCCCGACGGGCAGTTGCCCGCTCACCTTGCGGCATCATTTCACGAGGGATCCCATGACTTTTGACGTTCCGTTCGCACGGGTTTCGTCCGCGGAGGCGGCCGAACTCGCATCGCTGGTGAGCGGTCCGGTTCTGCTGCCTGGCGACGAGGGTTACGACGCCGAGTGCCGGATCTACAACCTGAACGTCCCCCTGGAGCCGGCGCTCGTGGTCGGCGCCGCCAACGCGGCCGACGTACAGGCGGCGATTTGTTTCGCGGCCCGCCAGGGCCGGGCTGTGACGGTGAAGACCACGGGGCACCAACAGGTCGGCCCTGCCCGGGGCGGCGTTCTGATCAGTACCCGGCGCATGAAGGGCATCGCCGTCGACGCCGACCGGCGATACGCACGGGTCGAGGCCGGTGTGATCTGGCAGGAGGTGATCGACCAGGCCGCCGCCGTGGGCCTGGCCCCGATGAGCGGCTCCGCTCCGCTCGTGGGCGTGGCCGGATACACCCTCGGCGGTGGACTCAGTCCGGTCTTCGGCCGAAGTCGGGGATACGCGGCAGATCATGTCCGCTCGCTGGAGGTGGTGACCGCTGATGGCGAGTTGCGTCATGTCACGGCGGACAGTGATCCCGAACTCTTCTGGTCCCTGCTCGGAGGCAAGGGCAATTTCGGCGTTGTCACCGCGCTGGAGTTCGACCTGTTCCCGTTGACCCGTTTCTACGGCGGCGGCATCTACTTCCCCGGCGAACGACTCGCCGATGTGCTGCACACCTGGCGCACCTGGCAGTCGGACATGCCGGAGGAGATGTCCTCCTCCGTGGCCGTGCAACGGCTGCCTCCGCTGCCCGAGTTGCCGGAGCCCCTCCGGGGGGCGTTCGTGGTGCACGTGCGGATCGCCTACCTCGGTCCGGTGGCCGAGGGCGAGCGCCTGATCGCACCCTTGCGCGCGGCCGCCCCGGCGCTCATTGACGCCGTGGGTGAGATGCCCTTCACCGCCATGGGCGCCATCCACATGGACCCTCCGACGCCGATGCCCTACTACGACCGCACGACGATGCTGCGCGCGTTTCCCGCCGAGGCGGCCGACAAGCTGATCGAACTGCTCGGCCCCGGGTCGGGCTCCCCGTTGGTGAGCGTCGAAATCCGCATGCTCGGGGGTGCACTCGACCGTGAGCCCGCGGTACCCAACGCCGTCTCCAGCCGAGGGCTTCCATTCGTCCTCTTCGGATTCGGCGTGGGCGCCCCGGATCAGGCCGAGTTCCTGAGCGGCAAACTCGACGAGGTGATGAACGCGATGGAGCCCTGGTCGGACAGGCGCAGGATGGTCAACTTCCTCTCCGTCGAAGAGGCCACCGACACCGAGCGGTTGAGCGAGGTCTACGGGGCTGAGCGCTACTGGCGTCTGACTGCCGCAAAGAAGGCATACGACCCGACCAATATGTTCCGGGTGAACCACAACATCTCGCCCGGCTGACGGGGTTCGGCCCTCGGGACCGGAACCGGTATCGGGGCCGGTATCGGGGCCTGGAGGGCGCTATCACGAAACGAGCCCGGCCCCCAGGGCCTGCCGCTCCTCCCCTACGAGTTCGTCGGCCTGATAGGAGTGCTTGGCCCAGATGGTCTTGCCTTGCGAGTGATGGCGGGTGCCCCAGCGGCAGGTGAGTTGGGCGACGATGAACAGTCCCCGGCCGCTTTCGTCGAGGGTGCGGGCGCGGCGTAGGTGCGGGGTGGTGGTGCTGCCGTCGGTGACCTCGCAGGTGAGGCTGGTGTCGCAGCGGATCAGGCGGAGACGTACCGGTGGCTGGGCGTGGCGGATGGCGTTGGTGACCAGTTCGCTGACGATGAGGACGGTGGTGGGGGCGGCCTCGTCCAGGCCCCATGCCGTCAGCTGGGCGGTGACGTGTTTGCGTGCGGCGGAGACGGCCGCCGGGTCGGCAGGGAGGTTCCAGGTTGCCACGGTGGTGCCGTCGAGCGTGCGGGTTCGTGCGGCGAGCACCCGCAGCCGGCGTGGCGCTCCCGCTGCCACAAGGGCCTCCAGAGCTGCACGGCAGGTGTCGGTGAGCGAGGACTCTGGACCGACAATTCGTTCGGGCATTTTGAGTCGATCGGTCTTCGTCCCGGAATCGGGTGGCTCGGCGGAGTGTGTGTGCAGCAGGAGCACGCTGCCCTTCCGGAGCCGGATTTCGGTGGTCGCGACCTGTGCTCGCGCGCGTCCGAGCGGTGTTCCGGAGGGAAGGTCGACGGCAGTGATCACACCATTGGGGGCGATGACGGTGGGCGCAGGATGCCCGGCGCAGGCGAGGGTGCAGTCTGCCGAGACGGGGTCGTAGACGGCGTACAGGCAGCTTGCCATGACGTCGTGGACACTCTCATCTGCCCGCAACCGACGTATGACGTCGTGGAGGTGGGTGAGCGTCTCGTCCGGTGGCATGTCGATGTCCGCCAGCGTTCGCACCGCGGCACGGAGTTCGGGCACCAGGGCGGGGGCCGGTTCTCCGTCCTCGGTCACGCTGCCGGCGACCAGCGCCACCCGGGCTCCGGGCAGTGGGATGGCGTCCAGCCAATGTGCCTGCGGCCTTCCGCCATCAGCCCGGCCGTATGCGAGTTCCACGGCCGCGGGTTGCGGCAGGCGCCCGGGTGGTGGTCCTCCCGCCGGCAGGGAGGCGCACAGATCGCCGGGTGCCTGACGTGGTGCTGAGGCGATCCGGCGGCCGGTCTGCTCACCGCTCGGGGCAGGTGCGGCGAAGGCGCACCTCGTATTCTGGCGGCCCCGGATTCGGCAGATGACCAGGCTCATGCCCAGTGACAGGAGGGCGGCGGTGATGACAACCGTGCGGCCGCCCTCCGACACGCCTGGAATTGCGAATCCGTAGATGGCGACGCTGGTCGCCAGAGTGGAGGCTCCGACGATCAGGGTGTGCCGGAGGGGCAGCAGGGCTGCCGCCATCACGGGTGCGAGGACCGAGTAGTCCGACCAGCGGACCAGGCCGCCTGCGGAGGCCTTCAGTTGCAGTGCGCAGGTTGCAGCGAGATAGACGGCGAGCAGTGCACTCGGGTGCCGGAGCAGGAGGAGCCTGGATGTGGCCATTCTCGTCACCGTCCCTTCTGATGTCGTGCGCAGGGCCTGCGAGACGATGCGCATGGTTTGTGGCGCAAGGGTCGGGGTCTTTGCGCGGGTGTGCGGGCCATGGGGCTGTGGATGTTCACGGTGGCGGGTGTCCTGCGTGGACGGGGGGCGTTGGATGATGGACCGCGACAAGGGCCAGGTCGTCCTGGAGGTTCTTGCCCGCGTGCCGGTCCACATCGAGGCTGACGTGCTGTACGAGGCGCCTGGGGCAGTCCCAGGTCCACGTATCGGTACGGTCGAGGAGGGGGAAGAAGTTTCCGGCGGAGTCGCGGGCCTCGGCCAGGCCGTCGGTGTAGAGGAGCAGCGTGTCCCCGGGGCCGAAGGCAACGGTGTCGAGGCAGAACGCGTTGGGCGTGTCCGCTGCAAGCCCCAGCGGCGGGGCGGGCCGGGTGACGGGCAGCAGGGTGACCTGGCTGCCCTGGCGCAGCAGAGGCGGTGGATGCCCGCAGCTGACCACCCTGATGATCTCTTCGTCGTCAGGGAGTTCGATCAGCAGGGCGGTGATGAACCGCTCGCCGCTGTCGGGGACGATACGGGCCAGCTCGCTCAGGTGCCTGCGAACGCTGCGTTCCAGGGAGGCCGCAAGTTCCGGGAGTGTCCGGTACTGCTGGGCTGCCTCACGGAAAGCGCCCAGGACGGCGGAGGCGTCGTCGATGGCTGGAAGGCCTTTGCCGCGGACGTCTCCGATGAGGACGCGCGTGGCGTGCCCGGTGCGGGCGGCTGCGTACAGATCACCGCCCACCAGTGCGTGTGCCGCCGCGGCGCGATACATCGAGGCGACACGGAAGGGGCCCAACTCCGGCGGGATCGGCCGTAGCAGCACTCGTTGGGCTGCTTCGGAGACAGCCCGTACTTGGGCCAGTTCCTGCAAGTCGCGGTCATGCAGGGCCCGGGAGGCGATGACGAACGCGGAGACTATGAGCACTGCTCCGATGTGAATGGGCAGCAGCGGTGAGTGCAGCAGGCCGTCGTGGCGGTCCACGAGGACTACTGCCGCGGCTGCCGTGAGCGCGATGACGGCCGTGAAGCGTGTCCGTGCGAACGTTGCCGTGCATGTGGGGGCCGCCACGAGCAGGGGGGACAGGTGAACGGCAAGGGGGGCGAACGACGCACCCGAGGTGATGGCTGCGATCAGCAGGAGCGGAGGCACTGCGTGGCCGCGCATGCCCAAGGGCCCGGTGCCGCGGCCATGGGCTTTCAGCCGCTGAGGGCTTCCGGGGCCGGATGCCGGGAGCAAGCGGGCTCCGTCATCGGCAGCGCGCTTGGCGACCGGAGTGCGCGGGAAGCGGTGCATCACGAGTCGGGGGAGTGACCGGATTTTCCTGGAAGTGCTGCGTCGTATCAACATGGCGCGGCTTTCGTGCCATCGCGGCGTGGAAGGGTGAGATGAGGCCCAATGAGTCCGCCGGCGGTGCGCCCCCGGCGAACGGTCTTCTTGGTGAGGCGGCGGTTATGCCGGTGATCGTCCGGCCAGGGGGACAGCCCGGGCAGCAGCCCCCCAGTGCATCGGGCCGCTCACTACGGCTCGCAGTGGGCAAGGGGTCAAGGTCAACTGGGGCGTCTTCGGTATCTGCGCGGCTCTGTTTGGATCACAGCTCCGCCGTCCTTCACGTTTTCGTATGGTGGAAGATATGTACCGATATGCGATTCAACTGTGCGACTTGCGGTTCGGGACGTCAAGCGAGCCGGCGCCCCCTCTGTCCGGATCAGGTGCAGCAGGAGCGACGTCGCAACCAACCACGCTTCGTTGCAAGGAGCTTGAAAGGCAATTGGATGACGCTGGGGTTCTGCTGCGGGAGTGGGCCACGCGCCTTTGAGGGCTGGTGAGGTCATGACGGTTTCGCCCGCGACTCGGGTCAGCGGGCCCGCTGGCGACGACGGGAAGAGCCTCAACGGCACCTGCGGGCAACAGCCTTCGACGTCGTACGGGTCGAACGCACGGGAGGGCAGGCCATCCCCGAGCGGCTGAGGTGAGAGCGCCTTTCCGCGCCTCCGATGACGAAGTCCCGTTCGTCACTGGCGCGATGGCGAACGACCCGTGGGCGAGGGCTGTTCGCCGGAGTGGTCGCGGGATACGTCCAGGGCTCCGTTCTTCCTCGCCCTTCGGTTGCCGTGACGCAAGGGAGCTTGGGCGGGTAGTGCCCACCTCGGTCGCGCAGAGCGGCAACGCGAATATTAGATTGTCGGCACCATCTTACATGCAGGGCGACATCCATGCTCCCTGGAATGTGGACGGCTTTTTGTGCTCACTCCCCGGTGCGGCGGAATGGCTGTGGGTGCCGGCCGGGATTGCGGCCGACGGGCGGCTGCGGCAGGCGATAGACGGCAGGCATAATCTTAGACTCGGGATGTCAGCCCGCTGGTCCTCGTAACAGCCCGCGACGCGGCAGATGGCCGGCGAGCATTACGGAGGGTGAAGGATGAGTCGCGTCTCGCAGGCGGAAGCCAAGGTCAACCGAGAGCGAGTGGTGGCCGCGGCCTCTCGGCTGTTCCGTGAGGACGGTGTGGCCAAGGTCGGCATCGCGGATGTGATGAAGTCGATCGGACTCACCCAGGGCGGCTTTTACAAGCAGTTCGCCTCCAAAGCTGCGCTTGTTGACGAAGCGACCGCCAAGGCGTTCGCCGACAACTTGCAAGACCTCGTGGCCCTGGACGAGGAAGCCGGGGAGCATCAGGCGGCGTGGCGGTCGCTGCTCGAGTCCTACTTCTCTGTCGAGCATCGCGACAACCCTGGCACCGGTTGCCCCGCAGCCGGTTTCGCCGGCGATGTTGCGCGTGAGCCCGAGCACAGGGAGACCTTCGCCGGGGGCGTCCAGGAGCTCGCGGGGTGGATCGCGCCTGGTGACGCCGGTCTGGCCGCCTATGCCACGCTCGTCGGCGGCATCATTCTTGCCCGCGCCACCGCAGGCACGCCTTTGTCGGAACAGATCCTGCGGGCTTCACATGCCGCGGTGGCGAGGGCTGCCGACAGCGCTCAGCCGGCAAACGGCTGACGTGTACGCCACCGCGGTGTCCTGACCCGCTTGGTGTCTCGCAGGCGTATGGGCAGGCGCGCCCCCGTGTCGCCGGCCCCGCGGCCGGCAGTGCTTGCAGCGCTCGCGCGGACGGCTGATGCGGTGACCCCGCCGGGAACGGCCGCCGTAAGCCCAGGCGCCTTGGTGCTCGGGACGCCGGCATACCGGCCCCCGCGCCCTGGTGTCGCCCTTGGGTGACAGGCGCGCGGTGGCAGTTCTTGACCGGGTCCCACCTGGGCAGGCCCGGGATGAGTGCCTGGCGGGCGTTGTTGCACTCCTCCCACCTGGCGTACTCCGGCAGTGAGGGGATCGTGACCAGCTTGCCGGCGTCGAGGCCGGCAGCGCGGCCTGCGCGGCACGCGGGGTGCCATGACGGCCTCCTTCGCGTCCGGGCCAAGGGCAGGCAGGGCCAGGCCTATTCGCATGTTCTCTCCTCTGCGTGCGGGTGAGGGGCCGGCACGCCAGGTCCTTTGTCCGCGTACTGCCTGCGGACACTGCTCGAGTGCGCCGCGCCGCCGGTATCGATTGCCGCGATGTTCGCCTCGCGGACGGCGGCGGGTTTTGGCGCGGGTGTCAGGACTCGAACGCTCCGCCCTCGGGTGCGTGGGCCGGAATCCGCGCCCGTACTCGCCAGTTGGGGAGCGCCCCCGCCACCTCGCCGTGCAACCGGTGCGGCGGGCCCGGGCCTCACCCCATAGATCATTCGTGACATCTATCACGTGGACGCTGTGCAGTGGGGGCCTACATGATGGGCCCGCACATCATTCCCAACGCATCACCTGCCCTGTGAGGTTCGAATGACCCTGCCGTCGCTGTTGCTGGTGCCCGGAGCCTGGCACAAGCCCGAGCATCTGCGACTCCTCATCGATGACCTGTCCGGCATCGATGTCCACACGGTGGCCCTCACCTCGTCGGGTGACGATCCCAAGACACTGGGCGATATGTACTCCGATGCAGCTGCCATCAAGAGTGCGGTCGAGGCCATCGACGGGCCCGTGGTCGTCGTCGCCCACTCCTATGGCGGCATCCCCGCCACCCAGGCACTTGTCGCGACGCCCAACGTCAAGCGCATTGTCTACCTCGCCGCGTTCCAGCTCGACGCCGGAGACTCCCTGCTGTCGAGCGTGGGCGGCAGCCCCGCGCCCTGGTGGGAGGTCCATCGACAGGAGGGGGTCGGCGACTTTCTGACCGTCACGGGCCCGGTCGACGTGTTCTACGGTGACGTGGACGGGGGCGTTGCCGAGAAGGCGGCAGCAGCTTTGGGTTTCCAGTCCTACGCCGCCACAACCCAAGAGCTCACCGCAGTCGCCTGGCAGACGATTCCCAGCACCTACATCATCTGCGAAGCAGACAAGGCCATCCCGCCCTTCGCTCAAGAACTCTTTTCCAAGCGCGCCAACAGGACCCTGCGGCTGGAGAGTTCGCATTCCCCCTTCCTTTCCCGGCCCTCCGTACTGGCTCAGCTCATCAAGCACGAACTCACCCTGGCCTGACCCGGCCGGTGCGGGCCAGGGTTCCCGTCGAAGCCCGAGGCCGGCCGCCCGCAAGGCTCGTCAGCCGCAGTGCCGTGGCTGGGAACCCAACCACAACCACCCCGGCGGCGGGGTGCATTGCCACCGCGCCCCCTGGCGAGCAGGAGACCGCATCCCGTGACCTGGTTCATTACGGACAAGCCCGAAGTGTTTCGCTCCGAGGCGGGGGCATTTCTCGCCGCACGTCCCGACCTGCACACCATGTTGCTGTCCGGGCTCGACACGATCGAGCAGCTGCGGTCCGGGGGTAAAGCCCCGGCCACGGTGCTGGGCTGGTGGCGGGAACCGGACGAAACAGCGACGACGGCCGCGTTCGTGTGGATGCCACCGCACCTGCTGACCGCGAGCCGGCTTTCCCCGGTCGCGGCAACACACCTGGTCGGATTCCTGTCCACCCAACCTCAGCCGTTCACACAGCTCCTGGTCGACGACTCATCGGTCCGTGCCTTCTCCGAAGCGTGGCAGACGACCACCGGCTCCGCGCCGAAGAGCGGACCGCACCTGCGCCTCTATCGTCTTGGCCAGTTTGTGCGCCCTGGCGTCGCACCACCGGGGGCACCGCGGACGGCGACCGAAGGTGACCGGGCTCTTCTCCGCGACTGGTGCACCCGTTTCGTCTCGGAAGCCGGCTCGCTCGGGGCCGATCTCGACGCATTCATCGACGAGCGGATGAGCCGGGGCGGCTGGCGGTTGTGGACGGTCGGGGGCGAACCAGTGGCCATGGCCGCCATGACGTCGGTGGTGGTCGGCACGGCTCGCCTCACCCCCGTCTACACGCTGCCCGAACAACGCGGCCGGGGCTACGGCTCCGCCGTCACCGCAGCCGTTTCCCAAGCAGCCCGCGACGCCGGTGCGGAACACGTACTCCTCTTCACCGACCTCGCCAACCCGACGAGCAACAGCGTCTACCAGCGCATCGGATACCGACCCGTGTCGGACTACCGAATCGTGGTGCCCTGACATGCAAGATCAATGAACGATCCCACGACTGGATCACACGGTCGGCGAGGCTCGATGTGAAGCCGGCCGGACAAGCCACGAGATATCCTCGGGCCGCTCAGGACCGAGGCTTTCGGACAGAGGTAACACCCATGACGGACGTATCAAGCAGCGCTGATGAACCGCTCGCGGCCGGCGCATCCCTCGGCAGCGTCCCGCGAGACCTGTGGCACCCCGGGAGAGTAGCCGACGTGACCGCCAACTTCCGGCAATACCTGACCGGATGGGGCATGGCGGAAGGCGCTGACGGTGATCTCGACTACTTCCGCAGTGGGCTGGCGCAGCCACAGTTCAACGGAGTGGTCCGTGTCCGCTCCCTGGACGCGGTGGAGCAGTCCACTGCCATCGCGCGAGACCGGCTCGCGGGAGTGCCCTGGTGGTGGTGGGTCGGCCCGGACAGCCCCGCGGGCACGTCGTCGGCCCTCGCCGAGCATGGGGGACAGGAGGTCACGACGATCCCCGTGATGGTCAGACCGCTCGACCAGGCGGTCGAACCGGTGGAGTCACCGGCCGGCCTGCGGATCGAGGAGGTAGCCGACCACGGTCGGCTGTCAGAACTGGTACGCACCTACAGCGCTTCCATGGGCGTCGCACCGAGCCTCGAACCCGAGATCGTGCGCATCGAGTCGCAACGTCGGGACAACGCGGACATCGTCCGCCTGGCGGCGGTTCTCGAGGACCGTGTCGTCGGGACGACCGTGGTGATCGCAGCACACGACGTGGCCGGCATCTTTATCGTCCACGTCGCGGACACGCACCGCCGACACGGCATCGGCACCGCATTGACCGCGGCAGCGCTCCGCGTGGGACAGGACCGCGGTATGCGGCTGGCAGCACTCGCCGCGAGCCCGGCCGGCGAGCCACTGTACCGGCGGTTCGCTTTCGTCGCGGTTTCGCAGTATCGCCTCTTCACCTTCCCCGCGTAGTGCTGCGGCCGGGAGGGTTCACGGCGTCGCGGCGCTGGTGACGTTCGGGCCCGTAGCCTGGCCGGATGCCCGATGGCATCCTCGCACTGTGGCCTCCGTCGCCCTCCGGACGCTGCTCGGTCTTGCTGTCTGGACGGTAGCCGCGCCGGCACTGTGGCGACTCGTGGAGGGACCCGTCAGAACGGTTACGACTGGGGCCGAGCTGTTCGCGGGCGCTCCGCTGGTCGGGCGAACGCGACGTGAGCCCCAGTATGGAAGGCTGAGGCTGCGACCCCTGCCTCACCTGGGCGGACGCTGACCTGCGGCAAAGCGACCCCGTCACCGCTGTGCCCCGTGGGTCCCCGTTCGGCACCGCCTCACCTGGCATGGCTGTGGCACGCCCGATCCCCTCGATGGGAACTATGGGCGCGACGGTCGCTGAGGTTTGCCCGGCCGCTCACCCGGTGTCCTAGGCATACGGAGGGTCGATGAAGGGCGCGGCAGCTGCGGTATTTCCGTGCTGTACAGCACGGCAGCTCCGCCGGATCATGGCCACCGGTGGGGGAGATGACCTCGTCTGGGTGCTCTCGATCGCTGAGGGATTGTCTTGCATGGATACTGGAATCTGCTGCCCACGGCACGGCGACTCGTCATCACCGCGGAACCGACGAGGGAAGTCTTCTCAGGCGTCTGGGCGGAACGGAATTGGCGCAACGTCCCAGGCCCGTTCTACGGTGCGGCCACCAACGCCGTGGCCACCGGCCGGCTGGATCACCGCATCTACTTCCGGAGCAGGGCAGAAGCTTCGTGCGGATCAAAAGCCAGGGCGCCTTCTGAGCGCCCGCGAACCTCGAAAGGTTGTCAGGCGGTCGGACGCTGTCTGGAACCGTCCATCCTCGCCCTATGACGCGGATGGAAGACAAAGAAAAAGGTAAGAGGGGCCACACCAAGGAGAGCGTCCGCGGTCCTTGTGACGACATGGTCCCCTGGACCCTGTCAGGGACCAGCAGGTCTCGACCGGTCATCCGCGAGGGGCAGGGCCGCGTACGGCGACCCTGCCCCCGGTGTTGTCAGCCCCAGGTGGGCTGGTGAACGGTCACTTCAGACCGAAGGCCCGGTTGATGTCCTGCCTGATGCTGTTGCCCTGTGTGTCCCGCGCGCTGGTGCGCAGGGTGACGAACCGGGCGCCGGCCGGGGCGTCCAGTCGGGTGCGCCAGCCTTCCGAGGTGTGTCGCAGGTCGGCGTGGTGCCAGGTGGCGCCGTCGTCGTACGACACGTCCAGGCTCACCTGCGTGATCGACTCGGAGCCCGGCCCTCCGGAGAGGTGGGCGGGGGTGACGACGAGATCGGCCCTGCGCCGGGCCACGCCCGTGTCCTCCATGCCGCCGACCGCGTAGTCGAGCTGCACCAGCGGAGGAAGACTCTGGGTGCCCTCGGCGGGCCGGCCGGAGGTGAAGGCCCACTCGGTGCGGGTGGAGGTCGAGTACTGGGTGCCGCGGGAGTTCTCCGACACCAGGCGGTACGGCAGGTTCTCGGGGGACAGCTCCGGGACGAACACGCTGCCGGAGGCGCCGCTCGCGATCAGGGTGTCCCCCTGGTAGAGCTCGGACTTGGCGCGCACGCCTGCGCCGGAGGCGACTCCGATGTGCCCGGTGCCGGAGTCCGTCCAGCCGGGGATCCTCACCTGCATCGTGTCCGCGAAGCGCACCGGCCGGTAGGTGTCACCCATGCGCGGGCGCTGGATGGGGCCGAAGTACTCCACGGTGGACCTGGTGGACGCCGCGTAGTGCTTGCGGTAGTCGGTGATTATCTGCAGCTGGCCGGCGATGCCGGCGCCTTCGGACCAGTCGGTGCCGGCGGACACCCAGTCGGTGCGGTCGCCTTGGACGGGAGTGCTCAGCGGGACGCCGACCGCCCGGCCCATCCACACGTCGCTGCGGTACTCACGGCCGTTGCCGGGCGCGTTGTTGCGGAAGGAGACGTCGACGCGGGCCAGCTCGCCGGGCTGCGGCCGGTAGACGAGGTTCTGAGGGATCGTCGGGCTGTGGTGGACGATGTCGTACAGGTACTCGGTGGCGGGCTGGGACTTCACCCGGAGCCTGGTGGTGCCCCGCTGGATCTGGTTGATGAGTTCTTCGCCCTCGTCCGCGGTGATGGTCGCCACGGTCACCGCCGGCGGCGGCGGGGCCACCGGGCTGAAGATGTCCTGCTGCCAGGGCTGCAGTCGTCCCGTGCCGTCGTTGACGACGATCAGCAGGGCCGCGCCCGCGGCGGCCGCCGCGTCGGCCTGCTGCTCGATGCCGACGGTGTCACTGCGGCGCACGACGACGGCCTTGCCCTTCGCGCCGAGCCCGGCGTAGGCGTCGCTGCCGCCCTCGCCGGCGTAGACGGTCCGGTAGCTGCGACCGCCCTTCTTGACGGGGGTGCGTCCGGGCTGGACAAGGAGGTCGTCGAAGGCACGAGTGTCGGACGCGACGGTCAGGAGCGGTTGCGCCAGACGCCAGCTGGTCCCGAACTCGAAGGTTCCGGTCGTGACCGGCTTCTCGGTGGGGAGGGCCCAGATGCTGTCGTACGAGTCGGGCGGCAGCCAGGACCCGTTCACGGCGAGCGTGGCGTCGAAGGTGCGGGCGACGTCGACGCGGCTGAGCAGCGGTGTGGTCTCCTGCGGGGTGACGACCTCGACCCGCTTGACCTTGGTGGCGTCCAGGTCCAGCGCGACGTCCTTGTTCAGGACGACCTCGGGTGCCGTGAGCATGGCGAAGCCCTTGGAGTGCGGCCCGTGAGCACCCTCCACGGTGGTGCCCAGCCAGACCGTGTAGTTGCTGGGCGTCAGGGGCAGCTTGCCGGTACCGTCCGCGCCGATGATGATCGTGTTCAAGGACTTGCCGTCCGTCACCAGGACCTCGGCACCGACCATCGGCCTGCCGCTGCGGTCCTTGGCCGTGACCTTCAGGTCGTAGTGCTCGTAGTCCTTGTAGGCGCCGACGATGGTGTGGGCCACTGCGGTTCCGGCGTCGTCCGTGGCCAGGATCTGCCCCGAAGCCGTGGTTCCGGTCTGTACGGCTCCGAAGGCGGTGTTCAGGGTCACGTCGGCGGTGCCGCCCGCGGGGACGGTGACGTTCGTCGCGGACAGCGAGAACACGTCGGGGGACGTATCCGCGCTGGGCTGGACGGACAGGTGGAGGGTGGCCGGGCTGCCGCCGGTGTTGGTGTACGTCACCGTCTTCTGGGACTTCTCACCGGCGGGCGCCGAGAAGCTCTGGTAGGCGTGGACGCCGCCGGTGGCGAACACGGTGTTCCGTATCGCGGCCGCGATGTCCAGTCGACCGCTGCCGGCCTCGTAGGGGTTGTACCGCGGAGTCAGGACGGTGGTGCTGATCAGAGCGTCCTTCAGCTGCTGCCCGGTCCAGCCGGGGTGCGCCTGGGCGAGCAGCGCGGCCGCCCCCGCGACATGCGGGGTGGCCATCGAGGTCCCGCTCATCGTCTGGTAGGAGCCGCTGCCTTCGGGCGCGTACTGCGAGCGGGCCGCCAGTACGTCGACACCGGGAGCGGTCAGTTCCGGCTTGAGGCCGCCGTCGCCCATGCGCGGACCGGTGCTGGAGAAGTCGGCGAGAACGTCGGAGCCGTCCACCGCGCCCACGGACAGCGCTGCGTCGGCGACGCTGGGAGCCGACACCGTGTCGGGCCCGTAATTGCCCGCGGCGATGGTGAACAGTACGCCAGTCTCGTGGCTGAGCGAATCGACCGCCAGGCTCAGCGGGTCGCTGCCGTCACTGGGGCCTGAGCCGAGACTCATGCTGATGATCTTGGCGTGCTGGTCGCGGGCGGCCCACTCCATGGCCGCCAGGATCCAGGAGTCCTGGCCCTGCCCCGTGTTGTCGAGGACCTTGCCCACGTGCAGGCGCGCCCCGGGAGCGACACCCTTCTCCTTGCCGTCGGAGGCCGCGCCCGTGCCCGCGATGGTGGACGCGACGTGAGTGCCGTGCCCGTGGTGGTCCTCTATGTCCTCACCGGGGACGAAGCTCTCGGCCGCGCTGATCCGGCCGGCCAGGTCGGGGTGCTGGGTGTCGATCCCGGTGTCCAGCACGGCCACGTCCACGCCCTGGCCGGTGTCGCCACCCGCCCACACCTGCGGAGCGCCGATCTGCGCGGTGCTGTCGGCCAGTTCGGCCTCGGCCTTGCCGTCCAGCCATATCTTGGCGATGCCGGCGCCCAGCCGTGGCGCGGCCGAGGCGGCCCGCCCGGCGGCGGGCGCGCTGCCGGCGGTGAGGGAGGACCAGAAGCCGGCGGCGGCCGAGCGGGTCTCCGAGACGGCCGCACCCTGGATGCTGCTCAGGGTGAGGGTCCTGGTCGCGCCCTTCGGCAGCACCGTGGCGCTGCGGGAGCGTGCGGCTGCGTCGGTGTAGGAGACGATCAGCGGCAACTTGTCGGTGTGCGCGTCGTCGTAGCCGTCGGCCAGCAGTTGGGTGATGTTGAACAGGCCCCGGTCCAGCTGCCCCGAGGCCACGTACGGCAGGACGGTGGTCGGGTAGACGTATGTGTCCGTGCCGACCGTGCTGGTCACGTATCCGGTGGGCTTGCCCTGAGGGTTCTCCAGGGAGCGGGTGACCGTGCCGTCGGCGGCTGTGCTTTCGGTGACCTTGTCACCGTTGATCAACGTGACGGTCCGCGATATCAGTCGCGCGGTGGCGGTGGCGGTGGCGGCGGCGTCGGCGGAGTCGGCGGAGGCCACGGCGCCGCCGGACTGCGGTGCGGCACTGGCCATCACACCCGGTATCGACAGGAGCATCGCTGACGCCACGACAGGCGCGATGAACATCCTTCTTCGGGTAGGTCTTTGCAGCAAGACGGGCCTCTCAGGTGGTCGGCGCGAGAAATTGATCAGACGGTATAGGTCTGGGTGCCGGACCTGAAGAGCCTGGCGCGTTTACGCCACGCCGGGGGACGAGCGGCAAACGTGTGGATCCAACGCCCAACGCGACCAGCCGGCCTCGTCCTCTGTTGCTGCTGCATGTGTCGGACGCGGCACCCGGGGTCCTGACTCTCCGGTGCCGGCAGGGCGGGAGTGGGCGGGCCGCTGCGCCGACGACCGGGATGGGCACGGGCAGTCCCGCTCCGCCACCACCATCGCGCTCACCCCGCCGGCGTGGCCGACCAATTCGCGGCGGATCCGCGTCTGTCGGCAGTGAAAGCCGACGAGGTGGGTGCCGACGGCGGTCAATCCGTGGCTCTGTCCATGAGAACGAGCTCTGGCACAGATTTTGTGATCGGTTACGTTGCGTATTGGCCGCTGGTACCCGGCAGGGGTGCACTGATGGCCAGATCTTCGTCGAGTCTGGCTGCCAGGTCCTCGGTGAGAGCCGGAACATGGCGAGTGGCCCACTGCTTGGTGAGAGAAAGAAAGCCTTGCAGTCTGTCCTGCACGGTATGCAGGATCCCCGGTAGGTCACCCACCACGATCTCGATGGGCTGCCCAGGAGGAGGGTCTTGAGCGTCGGCTCCGTCCGGCCACAGCTGCACGACCTCGCTGGCATGCTGAAGTCTTGGTGAAGGGTCATGCCCGAGCCACAGGGTTCCTCCCTTCATGACGTCGAGCCACTCGCGCCAGTCTTCCAGGCCACAACAACATCCCGGCTGGACGGTGACGTTGGTTCGGGTGTCGTGGACGCGCAGCCCTCCAGGTGCGATGACCTTGTCTGTCTCCAGTAGGCGGCGAATCGCCTCACTGGCGTCCGTCAAGGGGCGATCGTCGTCACCTGTGCGCGAGTTGTAGTCAGCCAGCATGGCCAGCGCGCTGCCGACTTCGAGCGGGGACATACTGCCCGACAGAGCCATGAACTGGTACGGAGGCAGGTCAGCCACCGGCCAGAAAGAGAAGCCAACGGCATCCGGGGTTTCCAGGACGGCATCCACGATCAACACCGCGCCATTCTCGCCTCGGGCGGTCCAGCCCGCCCAGCAATTTCTCCGGGGCTCATCACGCCAGGAGAGCGCGCTTGCGCAGGAGGTCGAAGCCGGCTCGGCCGAACATCTGGCGTTTGATCGCTCAGTGAGGATCTGGGCGAAGGAGCGGACGTGTCCGGTGAGGGCTTCCAGTTCGGGGCAGTGAGCCAGGACGGCCTTGAGCCGGAGCTGGGGTCGGTCGTGTTCGACCAGGAGGGCCTGTCCGACGGGACTTGGCGGATATCGCCTGGCGGATCGGGGCCCGGGTCGGGCAGGGTGCCTGGTGATGAGCGATGAGTGCGAGATGTCCTATGCCCTCCACGACTCCGTGGAGGGTCTGCTGCAACGGGGGCGTGGCCTGGGCGCGGTGCGAGCGCTTCAGGACCCGCGGCGATCTGCAGTGTTCGTGTATGACGGGATCCGGCGTGACTGGCGTTGGGACCAGACCGACGAACGGTCTCTGTACCTGGCGCGGCTGGTACGTGATCTGGATCTGTCCCCTGTGCCGATCGTGGATCAGCTGGCGGAGGATGAGGAGGCTTGCTTACGAGCCTGCGAGGTGCTGGAGTTGCTGGCTCTCGCCGGATCGAGCGACGCCAGGGAAGGGCTTCGGGCGTATGTCCGCCAAGGCGAGCATTGGGTCCGCGTATTGGAGTCGCTGTCAGCCGGCTGGCCGCCAGAGTGGTGGGAAGACCTCAGCGACGTCGCACGGGCGCGGATCGGCGCAGAAGCGGAGCTTCCGTGGTTCTCCGAGCCGTGGACGCGGTTCGGCATCGAGGTCCAGAGCCGTCCGTTCGTTCCGCGGCCGTCACTGGTCCGGTTCAGCACTGAAGAACTCCTCGCTCTGCTCGCCGGCACTGGCACGGAAGGCGCCACGAAGGTCGACGCGCTGCGTGTCCTGAAGGGCCGCGAGCCTGCTGAGGGGCTGATCCCGCTGGTTCCCTCGTTGGGCACGTCGGACGGCCGCTACCCATTGCCCCTGCTGAGGGGGGCCGTTGAGTGCCTGGGTACCCTCGCCGTACCGGCGGCGCGCGGCTGGGCAGAGGACGACCGCCCCTGGCTGGCTCAGCTGGGTGCGGACGTCCTGGCCGACGATGGCGGCCCCGAGGTTTTGCCGGGGCTGGTGGACGAACTCGTCGAACAGTGGACGGCGCGGGCCTGGTGCGGTCCCGACCGGACGGCCCGGCGCCTGGCCCGGTTCGGACCGGACGCCGCCGGGGCGGTTCCCTATCTGCGGCGCTTCTGGCTGCGCACTCCGCACTCGTACGAGCGGACCGCCTACCTGGAGGCACTGGCCGCTATCGACCGGGACGGCCTGGAGCACGTGTACACCGAGTCCCTCTGGGACTGTGAGGAAACGACCCGACTGCTGGGGATCACCTCGGCACCCACGAACCCGGTGACGCTGGGACGCATCTCCGTACTGCGCGATGATCCGATGGAGACGACCGAGGTGAGAGCCGCGGCCCGAGCACGGCTGGTAGCCCCTACCGGCCGGCTGTCCTGAACCTGTCCGAACGAGCAAGCCCGACCTGCAGGGCGCCTCCCGTTCTCGGGTTCTGGCTCAACTTCCGTGGTCTGCACACGGTGAGTGACGACGTGCCGGTGCGGTAGGTGTCGGGAAGTTGCCCGGAATTCGCCAGCGGCCGGGTCGTGGTGGCTGACAGTGCGGGACCGTGGATGATCTGGTGCCCCGGTTGGAGGGGCTGCTGTTTCCATCGGTCGCGGGCGTCACGGTGCTGTCGGCCGACGTGGACATCGAGTCGGTGAACGTACGCGTCAAGTCCGTCGCGGTGGGTCATGGTTGCCCGGGGTGCGGGAGGTGGTCGACCCGAGTGCACAGCTCCTACCTGCGGTTTCCCGTCGACGGTCCGGTCGGAGGGAGACGGGTCCGGCTGAGCCTGCGGGTACGGCGCTTCGTGTGCGGCGACTCGTCGTGCGCGCGGCGGACCTTCGTCGAGCAGATCGAAGGGCTGACGCGGCGCCACGGCCGGTGGACCGAGCAGTTGCGGGCCACGCTCGCCTCGGTCGGCCTGGCGATGGCCGGGCGGGCCGGTGCCCGGCTGGCCGGAGTGTTCGGGGTGTCGGTGAGCCGGAGCACGGTGCTGCGGCTGGTCGAGGAGCTTCCCGATCCGCAGCCGCCAGCCCCGAGGGTGGTGGGCGTCGACGAGTACGCGACGCGCAAGGGCCACGCCTACGGGACGGTGCTGGTCGATGTCGAGACCCGCCGGCCAGTGGACCTGCTGCCCGACCGGGAGGCATCGAGCCTGGCGGCCTGGCTGGCCGAGCGGCCGGGCGTCGAGGTCGTCTGCCGCGACCGCGCACCGTTCTTCGCTGAGGGGGCAACCGCCGGAGCCCCGCAGGCCGTCCAGGCCGCGGACCGCTGGCACCTGTGGCACAACCTCAGCGAAGCGACCGAGCGGGCAGTCGCCCGCCACCGACAGTGCCTGCATGCCACAACTCCTATGGCCAGCAGCGCCGTTACCGTCGAATCCGCAGACCGAGAGGAGAACGTGGATCAGCCCTGGCCGACAGGCCACCGGTTCGCCGACCGGACCCGGGCCCGGCACGCCGAGGTGCACGCCCTACTGGCCGCGGGGCACAGCCAGCGCGCCGTCCAACGGCAGCTCGGCATGACCTGGCGCACGGTCAAGGCCCTGGCCGACACCGCGAGTCCGGAGGAGCTTTTCCGGGGCCAGTGGCAGGGCCGCCCGTCCGTCCTGGACGAGTACAAGCCCTACCTCGACGACCGCTGGAACGAGGGCTGCACCAACGCCTGGAAGCTCTGGGAGGAGATCGTCCCGCTCGGCTACCAAGGCAGCTACCAGCGCGTTAGCGCCTACCTGCGGCGGAAGCGGACCTCTCCCCGGCCCGTGACCGCGCAGCCGCCGTCGCCCCGCACCGTCGCTGGCTGGATCCTCCGGCGGCCCACGACGCTGTCGGAGCCCGAGCAGCTCCAGCTCAAGACCGTCCTGGCCCACTGCCCCGAACTCGACGCTCTGACCCGGCACGTGCGCTCCTTCGCCGTCATGCTCACCGAGCGCCAGGGCGAGCGCCTCCCGGAATGGCTCGACGCGGTCCGTCAGGACGATCTGCCCAGCCTCCACACCCTCGCCGCCGGGATCGACCGCGACCGGGACGCCGTCATCGCCGGTCTCACTCTGCCCTGGAACTCCGGCATCGTTGAAGGTCATGTCAACCGGATCAAGATGCTCAAACGCCAGATGTTCGGCCGCGCAGGGTTTCAACTTCTACGCAAGCGCGTGCTGCTGGCGTGACCACAGGGCACGCGGACCCGCGTGGGAGCTGGCATCGAGCGGGCTGCGACAACACAAGTACACCGCTCACTCGAAAACGCTATAGCTTCGGCCTGTGACCGACAGCCCTAGCCAAACCGACGCCGCCTTGCCGGACGAGCTCCCGCATCACCAAACGTTCCTGGACGAGACGGACTGGGCGTCACTGGCCACCCCGTGCGGGACAGGCGAAACCCTTCCGGCGGCGCTGGCACGCCTCCTGGATCCCGATCCGGGCATCAGAGCTGCGGCCGTCGTCGACGCCCTCGGGGCAGTGACCCACCAGAACAGCATCTACGAGGCCACCGTGCCCGTAGCGCTGTACGTGGCAGCCATTCTCAACCATCCAGCCACCGCTACAGGCGACTACAGCCAGGACGCGAACCGGGTACCGCGTCGTCCCACCCGCGCGGCACTCCTGGACTGGCTCAGCAGCACCGCCTACGACGCCGACGACGAGAACGTGGCCGCTGGCGAACGCCACTGCGGCAAAGAGTTTCTCGACGACTACCAGGAGATGCGAGCGTTTCGCGACCTGCGTCCAGTGCTCTACTCCGCTGTCCAGCCTCTCCTCGGCAACGACGACGCGGAGGTACGCGCCACAGCCGTCATTGCCGCCATCCCCATGGTGGAGCACCCCGCTCTCGCTCTGCACCGAGGAGAGTTGGCCGACCGAGCCCGCGATCTGCTGGCCACCAGCAAGGACCGCTACAAGCGCGACCGTGTCTTTGACGCGCTGAAGGCGTGGGGGCATGACACGAGCGGCCTGGAGAACGCGGACGACCTGACCGCCCGCGAGCTTCGGTCCCGTCGCATAGCCGAACGTGATTCCTGGGCGGGTGGTTACGCCGAAGAACCGCCGTTCTGACTCAGTGATCGGGAGGGCCCCATCCCCGGCCAATTACTGAGCGTAGCTGCATCACGGAAGTTGAGCCAGAACCCGTTCTCGTGAACAACGGCCCCGGCCTGATGCGCCGCCATCAAAACCCGTCCCTCCTGGACCGGATGCCGGGATCCGGACTTCGCCACTGGCCGCTCCCTTGCCCGACCGCGGTCGGGCAGCTCAAGCGGAGGACTCGCCGAGCCGCGTATCCCGCGGCACGTCCTCGGCGGGCTCGCAGGTCAGCGTGGGGCGGGCAGGCCAGGGTAGAGCTCGGACAGGTCACCACAGAGTGCGGCGCGCGCTTTGCGGCTCGTGTCGTCGGCCAGGACCTCAAGGGCGCGTTCCTGGATACCGTCCAGGGCGAGCCGGGCGACGGTAGTGGGGTCGACCTTGTCCGAAGAGGGAACGTAGTCCGACATGTCGGTGTCCATGTAGCCCACGTGCAGAGCGGTGACGTCGATGCCGGAGGACGCGAGTTCCTGCCGCACCACGTTGGTCATGGCCCACTCGGCGGCCTTGGATGCGCAGTAGGCGCCGTACTTCGGGTAGTGCACCCAGCTCAGTACTGAAAGCACATTGAGGACGGCGCCGCCACCATTTGCGGCGATCACCGGAGCAAAGGCCCGGATCATGCCGAGTGAGCCGAAGAATGCCGTCTCCATCTCCAGTCGGATATTCCCCATGTCACCGGTCACCAGCCCCGTGTGCGTGCTGACCCCGGCGTTGTTGACGAGCAAGGTGGCGTCCGGCGCCGCCTCGGCAGCCCGGGTCATGGAATGCGGGTCGGTGATGTCCACCTCGATGGGTACGACATCGGGCAGATCGACCGATGAGGACTTGCGCGCGCCCGCGTAGACCTTCGCGGCGCCACGCTCCAGCAGCTGGGCGGCCAGATGTCGGCCCAGGCCTCGGTTCGCGCCGGTCACGATTGCCACTGCGTTCTTGATTTCCATGGACCCCTCGTTCCGAAGGAGTATCCGTATGTCCAACGTAGGGCCACGGGTGCTGAGACGCGATCCAGCGCGAAGGGACGCCGCCGGGCGTCGGTCGAATGGCGAAGCACGGTCACTGCGCGTGAGTGGTCGAGACGTAGAGTATGAATGTCAAAGCTGCATGATCGACGTACGACCCCACTCTGTGCAGCTCGCGGCGATGTCTCTGCCTCCGTTTGGTACGCCGGTGGAGCAGGCTGCCAACGAGGAGAGACTCAGCAAGGGGATTCTCCTGCACTGGAACTGGCTGGCTGGTGTGCGTGGCCGAACCGTGGCTGGCAATCCCTGGCTTTGACCATGCCCGGTGGAAGCGTTTGTACATACGCAACACAGAACAACAGGCGCTCGTCGAGAGATTCGGGCGGTGAAGACCGGCCAGTCCTCCAAGCGTGCTGCGCTTGTTGACGCTACTTGAATGTCCCCACCTCTTGCTCAGGAGGTCACCGGACCTGCTCACCTTGATGCCCCATCGCCTGATGAGCGGATCATCGGCAGCGAAGATGCGAGGCTTGTCGAAACATGGGGAGGCTCAGTGGGTCTGGGGACGGTCGCGGTAACAGGCGCGGCGGGGGAACATCGGTTCCGTGGGTGCGAGAAGCTCTGCAGCGCGAGGCGGGGCGCTTGATTCTGCTCGACCGCGTGCCGCTCCGATCGGAGGCCGGCACCCGGCCCGGCCCCCTGTCGGAGGCACCGACCGTACGTGCCGTGCCGCCGACCGCGCCGATCACGGTCCGGGACGAAGGGTGGCGCCGCCGGGTGCACGGGGGGCCGTGAGGAACCCTCGCCTGGCGCGAGTGCCGTTTCTCTCGAACAAGCAGCCGTACGGAACCGCCGGACCCGGTCCCGGTGTCGTAAGCGCCGTATAAGCTCAGGACCTCTCAAGTGTCCTGTATCGGCACGGGAGTTCGGCATCGCATCGGGGAGGCTCCCATCACTAGCAGCACAGGCGACTTCCTGAGCCCACTGGGACCGCAGGACCCGCGAGAAGCCGCTGGTTACCGACTGCAGGCACGGATCGGCGAAGGCGGCATGGGCACCGTCTACCTCTCGCACACGCGCGGCGGCCAGCCGGTCGCGCTGAAGGTGATCCGCCGCGAGTACGGCCAGGACCAGGACTTCCGCCGCCGTTTCGAGCAGGAGGTCCAGGCGGCCCGCCGCGTGCAGGGCTACCACATCGTGCCGGTGGTCGACCACGACGCGACCGGCGAACTTCCCTGGCTGGCCTCGGCGTTCATCCCGGGCATCCCGCTGCACAACGCGCTCGTGGCGTTCGGCCCGCTGCCGCTGCCCGTGGTCTTCCAGCTGGTCGGCTGCGTGGCCCGCGCCCTGTCCGCGATCCATGCGGCTGGCGTCGTCCACCGCGACCTCAAGCCGAGCAACATCCTGCTGGGCTCCCAGGGCCCGTACGTCATCGACTTCGGCATCGCGCGCGCCGCCGACGCCACCCAGCTCACCCGGTCCGGCGGTCTGATCGGCACCCCGCAGTACATGTCGCCGGAGCACGCGCTGGGCGAGCGGGTCGGCCCGGCGGCCGACGTCTTCTCGCTCGGCCTGGTCGCGGCGGTCGCGGCCACGGGACGCCACCCGTACGGCGACGGCGGCGCCATCACGGTCGTCGCCCAGATCGCGAACACGGCCCATCGCCCGCCCCGGCTCGACGGGTACGACGACCAGCTGCGCCCACTGCTGGAGCGCTGCCTGACCGCCGACCCGGACGAGCGCATCGGCACGGAGGAGCTGGCTGCGCGCTGTCAGGAGCTGGCCGACCGCCCGCTCAGCGACTTCGGCGAATGGCTGCCGGCCCCGCTCGCCGCCGTGATCGTCCGCCGCGAGCAGGCCGCGCAGACCCCGCCTCCGCCGACGGCGCCCCCAATACCGACGGCCGCCCCCACAACACCGCCGCCCGCCGCGTCGACCACTCCGCCGCCGTCCCCGGCCACCGACCTCGCGTCAACCGGGGCGACCGGACCGGCGGTTCCCACCGCGACGCCTGCCGAGGGCTTCAGCCCGGCGGGTTCGGCGCCCACGCCGGGCTACGGCTACCCGCTGCCCGCCACCGCCACCGCCACCGCCACCGCCACCGGCACCGGCACCGGCACCGGCACCGGCACCTACAACCTCACCCCGGCCCCGGCGGCTCCCGGGAGCCGCCGGGGCCTGAAGGTGGCCCTCATCGCCGCCGCCCTGGTCCTCGCGGTGGGCGCGGGCGCGGCGGGGGCCGTGTGGGTGCTCGGCAAGGACGACAACGGCCAAGGCAGAGGCCAGGCACGCGGCAAGGACAGCACGGCGAGCTCGACGCCCAGCGCGTCCGCGACCGACGCGGACGGGACACCGGACAACGGAGAGGGGACGCCGACCAAGTCCCCGTCGGTGTCCGCGAACGCGTCGTACGAGGTGAAGTTCGAGGACAAGGCCTTCACACTCCGCACGCCCACCACCCTCGGCTACACCGCCGTCGACTTCGACGAGCCGAAGGCCGACACCGAGGGCGAGATGGACGACGCGCTGCGGGACATGACCGTTGAGGACACCGAGTGGGAGTTCGAGACCACGATGGGCAAGAGTGAAGGCACCACGCCCGAGGAGTGCCGCGAGGGAGCGGAGACGGATGTCCTGCCCTCCACCGTGGACTCCCACTCTTTCGGCGAGAAGGCGTCGATCAGCAAGGGCGCCCGCCTCTGCACGGTCACCAAGGACGGCAACCTCGCCATGTACGAGATCACCAAGCTGACCGCGGCCAGGTGGAGTTTCGAGGTGCCCACCGTCCAGGGCACGCTGACCCTCTGGAAGATCACTGAGTAGGTCCGCGCACGTGAACGGGGTGCTTGCCGGGTCGGCGGCGCAGCGCGTTGGCGTAGGCCTGCCCGGCCCGCCGACCTGACGCTCCTCGGGTCCACGCACGCTCCCCACTCTCCCCACACGCTTCAACTGCCAACGAACTGAGGCGAAGAGCACCGCTGGTCGTTTGTGGGAACCGCCATCACGCTGATCTACCAGCACTCGACGCTGGAGCGGCAGAAGGAGATCATCGCCCCGCTTGATGCTCGGGTGCGGGCTGACCGTAAATCAAACGACGCGCACGGCGACGGCTCATCGGGCACGGATCGGGCACGGGGCCCTCAACCACCGTAGCGGTTTCGGAGGTCCGTCGTGACCCGCGACATGATGCTCATTGCCTGCTGCGAACCATCGAAAGCCGGGGCTTGGTCGAGGTTCAGGATCTCGTCATGCATACGGAGATCACTTCCGACGGCAATTGGCCGAGTCTTACGGTCTACTTCCACGACGCCGAAGACTGATCCGGGCTGTACGCGGACGCTGTGCACTTGGTCCGCTTCCTTGTCAGGTGAATCCGATTGTGCCGCATCGTGGCGATTGGGGATATCTACGTCCCGTAGATGCAGGCTGCTGCGGTGCGTCGGTGACCACCCTTGATCGCTGCTGTTGGTGTCGGCCGCTGATGTCGGGTCCGAGGCGGTCTTGACACTCGACCGCTCTGCTGTCGCTCTCCATACCGGGGCGTCAACAACACGACCAGTGCCCGCCGCCGGTCGGGATCATTCTCCCCGTGCGGCGACCTCGCGGAACAACGCTGCGAGCGTATCCAACTGCTGCTGTCGTGCTCGCTCGGCCTGGTGTCGTGCTTGCCGCGCGTGAGCGATGAGGCCCCGCAGCCATGCAGCGAGAGACGCGATCACCACGACGCCGGCCCAGAACACGAGATCCTGCAACGTACCGTCGAGGTCGAGCGAGTCATGGGCCCAGAGTGTGTGCACGAGAGCTTCGATGACCCCCTGGAGCGCGTCTAGACAGGCCAGCACCACCAGGAAGGCCGCACAGCCCCAGGCATCAATCTGCTTTTCCCCAGTCACGGTCTGTTGCTCCGCCTCGCCGTCCTTAAGTTCCTTATCAGGTCGATCAACGGACACCGGACGCCACAGCTCGCCCCGTGCTGCGCCGATCTACCAGCACGCCAGCGTCGAGCGGGAACGCGTGATCGCGGAACCCGTGAGCGCCCTGGTCGAGTCGGCTCGGCAGCGACCGACCGACGTTTGGCTGCTCTCGCGGTTCAGCGGGCCGGACGACGGGCGTCGCGCACGTCGCGCACAAGTGTGAAGGTCGCGGCAAGGAAGATGGCGGCCGCACCCGCCGGCCAAAGGACGGAAGCACCTGAGCGGCAGTCCCGGATGCCGATGGCTAGAAGTCCCAGGCTGACGACGACGCCGAATGTCGAGAGCGCGATGCGGTGTATCACGCGTACATCATGACTTCTCGGCGTTCGAAGCTCAGAGGCAGGGCGTGGAACATGCGCCACGTGGCACGTGTGTGGCACCGCGGCGGGAGATCACGAGCTGTTTCCGAGGCTGCGAGCAGTAGCAGATCAGCCGGTCGCGACGGAGCAGTCATCGGGCTTGATGCCGCTGAGATCACACAAGCGACGTCGGCCTGATCCTCGGAAGGGCGCTGTCGAAGGATTGCCGCTGCCGCAAGAGTCCCGACAACGAGGCACGTCGGATTCTGCTCCACGACAACGCTGAGAATCGTCGCCCGCGTCGCGTTCAGTCGCAGCTGCCGGGATTCCGTAATCCCTTGCTCGGATTCCCGCTGAAGCTGCTTCCGGATCTGACCGGCTTGCGTCGCGAACTCCTGCTTGGCCTGCTCGCACGTCGCGGATCCCTCGGATGCGCGGTCGTCCTGCGTCGCCCCGACGGCGTACCCGCGCCCCTGTGCTAGCCAGCGCGATCAACGAACGTCTCTCTCCTGCCCGCACCAACGCGACGGCGCGGGCGCGGAACTCAGCAGGGAGGCACGGGGCACGTTCGGCAGCCTTTCCTGACGGCCGTCAGTTGGCCAGCAGAACTGGAACCTGAGAGGTGGGGCAGGTCAACCTGTCACCCAAACCTGCAGCAGACCCGACACCGCTTCCTCGACTTGACTTGGCTGTGTGCGTCTGATTCGGGTGGCGACGCCCGGAGGGGCTGCCTGACTCGTTGCCGACGCGGCGAGCGCCGACGACAGGTCCAGGGTTACGCTCGCGCAATGCCGCTTCGCCAGTACGTCTACTTCGCGCTGATCAGCAGCCGGACAACCGCGCAAGAGATCACCGCGTGGTTGGGCATCGAGCCCGACGAGACGACCGTGCGTGGAAGCCGCAGGGCCGATTCGCCGACTCTGCCGGTCACCCATCGTTGGAAGGTCGTGTGCCGTGAGCCTGGCCTGTCGGTTGACGAGCTAGTCGCGCGGCTCCTGGACAGACTCCGCCCGCACACGGATCGCATCGCCGAACTTGCGGTGAGGTTGGCGGCTGAGGATGAGGAATATGGCAGTGCCGTGCTGGAAGTCGTGCGCTACTTCAACGACGACGAGGCCACTCACGGAGCCGCCGCGTCGGATCAACCCAACCTGTTCGGCTGGCACCTGGACCCTGACGTGCTGAGATTTCTCGCCGCCACCGGCGCAGCGCTGGATGTCGACGAGTACGACATGACCCCGGACTGACTGCCCCCCCCGGGGGACGGACGACCCTCTCCGAAAGGGGCTAAGGGTGACATTTCACCTGACGAGATAGTCAGCTGCGATGTCTAGGCCAGACGTCAAGCGTCACCTGACGCCAATCCGCCCCGTCAAGCATCACCTGAACCTAGACATGCCGCTGGCGGTGATGTCCTGTCTCTGTACGTCTTCGCAGCCGTAGGCCCCGTTCCGCCCTGGTGGACGTCTATGTTTCGGCAACGGTCGTCAGCTCTCCTGCTGGTTCGCAGGCCTGTAAGGCTGTGCAGATAGCCAGGACTTGGCAATGTGAGATGTAATCTTAAGAACCTCTGGTTCGTACTGAGGTTCGGCCCAGATCTGCAGGTGGAAGGAGTCGATGGGTACTTCCGAGTACCCGTCGTACGCGCGCTCCATATCGCGGGCGTGGTAGCGCAGGCGGTACCAGCCTGCACCGCTCGGCAGTGGCGGCAGCACGATGAACTTGCCGCTGTGCCATGAGTCGACCCGTAGGGGCTCTGCGATGACTTCCAGGCTCACCTCGACTACGTCTTCGTACTCGTCGAGCAGGGCCATCGGCTCGTGATGATGCACGGATACGGTTAGGTCGACTACGCCCAGGCAGAGGCCTGTGACGAGGAAGGCGCCTCCTCGTACTGTCCGCAGGATGCCTGCGTGTGACTCGCCGGGGGCATGTGGAATCGGGAGTGTCCTGCCGCGAGGGTTGCCGTCGAGCAGGTAGAACTGCCGGTAGTTCACGGGGAAGACGGCCGTGTGGATGTATGTGTTCTCTGAGTCTCCGGTCGTGACTATCGGGATCGTTCCGTTCACGTGATGTCCTCCGCGTTTGTCGCCTGCTCGGCTCGGCCGGCCTTAGGTGCTGAGCGGCTCCAGTAACTCACGGTGTCTAGGCGAGACGTCAAGGATCAACTGACGCCGAGACGTCAGGCATCGACCGAGACCCGACATGGTCGCGGGACTGTCACTGAATCGCTCCGGGTTTGGTGTCGAGCGGGATGTCACGCGCTGACGGGTTCGTCGGCGTGGGTGTGTTGGTGATGGTAGGCGTCTTCGTACTCGGCTGGGGTGGTGTGGCCGAGGGCTCCGTGTAGGCGCTGGTGGTTGTAGCCGGGCTGCTGGGGCAGGTAGGGGAAGAAGCGGCGCAGGTGGGCACGGGCATGGCGGAGCCATTTGGTCTCGGAGGTGTAGCCGAGTATGGCCTGCATCGTGGCGAGGGTGACCAGTTCGGCATCGCTCAGGCGGGGTGTAATGCCGACCGGCGGGTGCCACGGCGCCAGGTCGGGATGCTCCTTCAGCATGTCGTCGGTGGTCGCATAGAGTGCTGTCGCGAGGGTGTCCACGTCGTTCGTCACAAAACGATCTTGGACACCCTCGTTCTCGTCTCCGCAGGCACCCCTTGGACCACCACCAGGAGGAACCAGTGTCATACCCGCAACTGCTCACCCCCGAGGAGAAGCTCGCCGATGCAAAGAAGCTGTTGAGCCTCCCGCGTATCGTCGTGATCTGTGGCTCCACCCGCTTCATGACCGAGATGAACGAGGCCGATATGCGGGAGACCAAAGCCGGGAAGATTGTCGTCAAACCGGGCTGTGACATGAAGTCCCCGCACAAACTCTGGTCCGAACCTGTCGAGGCCGAGGCGCTGAAGGTTCGACTCGACGATCTGCACCGGGCGAAGATCCGGCTCGCTGATGAGGTGCTCGTAGTCGGCGACTACATCGGAGACAGCACCCGAGCCGAGATCGCCTACGCCCGGTCGCTGGGCAAGCTCGTGCGGTTCACGCACCCCGAAGTCGACCCAGACGCCTGACCGTCCGCTGCCACCTCGACAACCACGGCCCCTGCCCGCCGCCTGACTGTCTCACGGTGGCTTCGGCCGCCGCCCACCAGGCATCCCTTGGAATTGATCATCTAGAACACCAGCCGGTGCGCCTGCGCCGGGTGGTTGCCACCCCGCCGTTGCCGCGGGCTGCCCGCGCTGCGCCAGGCAGGCGGGGGGAAAGTGCCAGAGGTACGTGAGGCAACCGGCTGATGTCACCCGGGTGCTGGTGAGTTGCCCGGGTACACAGGCTATTCGGGCCAGGATCGGTGATCTGGCCCTGATCGCTGACCCGGCGTGGTCAACTCCTCCGAAGGCCGCGCGTAGGCCGGAGCAACCGAGTGCGGGACGCGTGCGACCTGAAGCAGGTAGCCGATCGCGACGGTCACGGAGCCGAACGCTTCTGTCGGGAGCCCGACGAACACGATGATGTGTGCGATACCCGGTCGCCTCTTCCGGCACGACGGCCCGGCGTGACCGGCATCCGGCCGGCAGTCCGCGGGGGAAAGGGTGCAGCGGCGGGGCATGCCGCTTCCTGGTTGTCGCAGGCCGTCATCAACGGCGGTGGGCTCGTCCGGCCGGGAGTCGGCCAGCGAGCGACCTCGAGCCGTTCTGGCCGTCTCGGCAGGAGTATCAGTTCGACCGGGAGCATTGTCGCCTGGTTCCCGCGCGACCCCCGGCGTACAGCTGACGCCAGCGATCCGGGCTGCCGCCCGCTCCGCCCGCTGTCGGTGTCCCGGCCGTCCAGCGCAAGACGTCATCCACGAGCCCTTGCGCCGGCTCGGGGGCGCAGTCACGGTTTGGATGCTACCGAAGGGTGGATTCAAGAAGCAGTTCGCTCAGGGCGGCCGGCATGGTGATCATGCAGTCGTGTCCGGTCGGCAGTTCCCGTATCCGTGCCGGGGAGCCGTTGGGCTGTGTCGCGGGGACGGGCCGCCGCACGATGCCTTCCGGTTCTGCGCCGACGCAGTGGATGTGCGTGCGCGGAACCGAGTTCACGGCGGGGTTGTCAAGCCGGACCGTTTGCTGCAGGCAGCGCACGGGCTGGTCGGAGAGCGTCGCGCGCAGCCAGGCGACGTCCGCGGGGTCGGTGACCCCGAACAGACCGAGGGGCGGGGGCATCTCGGGCAGTGGTGGGATGCGCCAGGCGGTGTCGGACTGGGCGGCCAGGTCGATCAGGTTCTGGGTCATGGGCTGCACGTCGACGGCGCTCTCGCCGTGTTCCGGGACCATCGCGTCCAGGTACACCAGGTGTGAGATCCGTTCAGGAACCTCGTTGGCCACGGACGAGACGACCAGCCCCGCGTAGCTGTGGCCGACGAGCACCAACTCGGTCAGGTCCTCCTCGTGGATGAGCTTGAGGATGTCCTCGACGTGCGTGTCGAGTCCCACCTCGGGTCCGAGCAGGTGTGCCTTGTCGCCGTAGCCGGTCAGCGAGGGCGCGAACACGCGGTGTCCGGCCGACTTCAGCAGCGGGGTCACCCGCTCCCAGCACCGGCCGCTGTGCCAGGCACCGTGTACCAGCAGGAAAGTTGACATGAGGGGGCCTTTTTCCTCTTCGGGGCGTGGAGGCGTGGTGGGTGGAGGCGTGGGAAGGTTACGGTTCCTGTCCGTGCCTCGGTACTCTTCAGGAACCGGCTTCATCGTGCTGTACCTGCCGCACCCTGATCAATACGGCACATTGAGGTGCCCCGGTTCTGTGGAGGTAACCATGAGCGGCGCATCAGGCGGCGAGTCGCAGCCGGCACGGCCGGCGGACCCATGCCAGGCCCGTGAAGTGCTCGGCATCGTCGGCGACAAGTGGTCGTTGCTGATCGTGCGTAACCTCAGCCAGGGGCCGCGCCGCTTCACCGAGCTCAAGCGGGCCGTCGACGGGATCAGTCAGCGTATGCTCACCGTCACTCTGCGCGGCCTGGAGCGTGACGGGATCCTCACCCGGACCGTCCGCAACGTCATGCCGCCGCACGTCAGTTACGAACTCACTCCGATGGGCAGGACCCTGCGCGAAGCCACCGCACCCCTGTTGGAGTGGAGCATCACGCACCTGACGCACATCGATGCCGCACGCGCCGAGTACGACGCCCGCCCGGACACGCCGCTCACCTGACCCGCACCCCGGCTGTACTCACCGCTCGGCAGGTACGGCGCACTGGACGCGGGGGCCCTCGGAGATCCCGAGGTCGGCGAGCAGTTGGCCGGCGCGGATGGCACCGATGCCGGCAAGCGATTCAAGGACGCGGCGCACCCGGATCCTGCCGACGACCGCGTCCTTGCGGGCGAGCAGGCCCGTGAGCGGCAGGGTTGTCGGGTTCACGGCGCGCTGGGGGAGTGCGCGTGCCGCAGGTGTGGTGCGGGCGGCAGGGGGGTGGGTGCTCCCGTCTCCGGTGCGGCGCGGAATGCCTCGATCACGTAGGCGGCGAAGCGGCGGGAGGCCGTGAGCCGGGCGGGGAGGGGCGCGTGCTGGAGGCCCTGGTGGGCAGTGAGCATGAGGATCAGGTCGTCGATGACGAAGCCGGGGCGGAGTTCGCCGGTCTCCTGGGCACGGCGGGCCAGTTCGGCGACGGCACGTACGGTCTGCTTGCGATCGGCGGCGAAGTTCATGGACTCGGGGAAGGCCGTCATGAAAGCGTCGGCGAATCCGCGGCTGTGTGCGTGGAGTTCGCAGATCCGCTCGATCAGGCTCTGGAATCCGTGCCACGGGTCCGCGTCCGTGAGGGCGTCGCGGACGGCGGCGTGACAGGCCCGGCGCTGCTCGGTGAAGGTCTGCGCGATCAGTGCCTGCTTGGTCGGGAAGTGCCGGTACAGCGTGGCGGGGGCGAGGTCCGCGTGCCGGGCGACGTCGTGCATGGGTGCGCTCAGGCCCTCCTCGCCGAACACCGACCGGGCGGCGTCCAGTATGCGGGCTCGGTTGTCGCGGGCGTCGGAGCGCACGGTCTGAGGCAAGTGGCCGGTCATCGTCTCTCAGTTCAGCCAGACGGACGGGGGCGTCCGTTACGGTCCGATGGCGGTGCCGCCGCCCCGCCCCGCTCGGCAATCCGGCGGTGGCCCCGACGGTGGGGCCGATTCGATACCCACGGTCGCAGCAGTTGTGTCCGTCCGTCCACCGACCCAAGGAGCAGAGATGAAAGCCGTCGTCATCAGGACGTTCGGAAACCCTGAGGGCTTGGAGGTCATTGACGTGCCCGTGCCGGTTCCTGCTCCGGGGCAGGTGCGGATCGCCACAGAGGCGATCGGAGTGGGCGGTGTGGACGCCGTGATCCGCCGGGGAACGCTCGCCGCCTACGGCTTCCGGGCGGGCCATCTCCTCGGCAGCGAGGTAGCGGGAAGCGTCACCGCGGTGGGAGAGGGCGTGGACGCCTCGTGGATCGGGCAGCGAGTATGGGCGTTCACCGGCCTGTCCGGTGGGTATGCCGAGCAAGCGGTTGCCTCGGTCGATGATGTGCAGCCGTTGCCTCCCGGCCTGACCGGCGCCGACGCGGTCGCTCTGGGTGGCTCCGGCGTGGTGGCCCACTTCGCCCTGGAGAGGGCCCGTTTCGCACCTGGGGAGACGGTGCTCGTGCGCGGTGCGGCGGGCAGCATCGGGATCACGGCGGTCCAGCTCGCGGCCAGGAACGGGGCGGGCTCGGTGGCGGTCACCACCTCATCGGCCGAGCGTGGTACCCGCTTGAAGGAACTGGGCGCCACGCACGTCCTGAACCGCTCCGGTGAGGGCGGCCAGGACGCACCGGCGGGCTTCGACGTGGTGATCGATGTCGTGGGGGGTCCGCAGCTTCCGCTCTTCTTGGACAGGTTGAACTCCAATGGGCGGTACGTGGCCGTCGGTGTGGTCGGTGGGCAGCCGCCGGCGGACTTCGGCATGCGGCTGATGGATGCCTTCCGCAGATCCTTGTCGTTCGCCACCTTCAGCTCCGACACCGTGCCCGGCCCCGACCGGCAGGCTGTGCGGTCGTCGCAGTTCGCCGATGCCGCGCTCGGGGACCTGCGCACGATGGTGCACGAGGTGCTGCCGCTGGACCAGGCTGCGCTGGCCCACCGCAAGATGGACGCGGGAGAGGTGTTCGGGAGGGTCGTGCTGGTGCCCTGAGCGGGGCAGAGACGGACCTCGTGTGGAGGACATCCGGCCCTGGACCAACCGCGAGGCAACTGCGGCCGAGGAGGTACCCGGCAGCCTCGTCGTCGGCGGCGGCGTGGTGGCCGACGGGAGTCACCTGAACGCCCGACCCGACCGGTCCTCCCCGCCGTCGTGACCTCCGCGTCCATCACATCGAGCGGCAGCATGACCGCGCGCACCGGGTGGACGTCACGTCGCCGAGGTGCCCGGCCGCACGGCGAGGCCAGAGCACCCACAGGCACGACGCCTGGCGTACCGCCACCACCAGCGCCCTCGCAGCAGTGCGCAGCTTGTCACCCGAGGTGGGAGGCGAGGACGTCCGCAATGGCCAACCGGCGGTGGCTGTGGAAATCGCTGTCCGATCACCGGAGCACGGTGATAGACATCCGGCGTGGAAAAGAATCTTGAGTTCCCTGACCTGTTGCGACTGATCGATGAACGGTCGACCGCCTTCCGCGCCGTGGTCGCCGCCGCGCCCGGTCTCGACGCGCAGGTGCCGACCTGCCCCGGGTGGACGCTGTTCGATCTGGTGAAGCACCTGGGTGGGGGAGACCGTTTCTGGGCCGCCATCGTCGGCGCGGGGTCTGCCGACGCTCCCCCGGCCGAGGCCGTCGCCGCGCGCGCCGCGCTGGAAGTGCCGCAGGAGCGTGAGGCCCTGCTGGCCTGGCTGGACGCGTCGACGCAGCTTCTGCTGGGCGCCCTGCGCGCGGCGGGACCGGAGAGCGGTTGCTGGACGTGGTGGCCCGCGTCGCAGTCACCGCAGACCGCCGGCGGCACCGCCCGGCACCGGGTCCAGGAGACCGCGGTGCACACCTACGACGCCCAACTCGCCGGGGGCGCCCCGCAGCCGCTGCCGGTCGAGCTGGCACTCGACGGTGTGGAGGAATTCCTGTTCACTGTCTGCGCAACGCCGAGTGCCTGGCCGCACAAGCCCACGGCCTTCGACTTCCACGCCGCCGAGGGCCGCTCCTGGCGCCTCACTGTCGACGGCGACGGCGCACGCACCACCCGCATCCCCGCGCCCACCGCCGCGACCGGCGAAGACTCGGACGCAGCCGGCGCCTCCGTCCACGGCACGGCCAGTGAGCTGGTCCTCTACCTGTACGACCGGATCCAGGCCGACTCCTTGCACGTTGACGGAGACGCAGGGCTGCTCGACCTGCTCCGCGCCTGGGAGCCGGAGGAGAAGTAGGACGTAGCGGGGGCGGTTGGCCGCGCCTCGAGCCGGTAGGACAGGACTTTTCGCCAGGTTCGTCGGTCACGGCATCGGGCTCAAACCCGCGAGGCGGCCTCGGGGCGTCACGAAGCCGACCGTCTACCTGGATGGCTGTGCGAATTTGTCCGTCCCAGCGATCACGAGAAGCGACGCGACTGCCGTCGTCCCGATCTCGTCGAGAAGTCAGTTGATCGGGTGACTGCGGCGGCTGCCGTGCATGAGAGCAGGGCCTCTTGGTAGCTCGAAGGGTGTCGAAGCCAACGTGCGGTCCGGGAGGCCCTGTTGTCGCATTTCTACGGCAACGCGGGAGTGGGGTCCACTTCAGCCACTCTCGTGTGTGACTGTCTGGCTCACAGGTTCGGGAACGCCAGAGACCACGGGGCGCGCGAGCGTCGGTATCCCACCGACATGTCGGACGCCGAGTGGGCGGTGGTCCGGCCACTGCTGCCGGTGCCGGGCCGGCCGCGGGGCCGGGGCGGGCAACCGGAGGCTTATTGCCACCGCGCGATGCTGGACGCGATCCGCTACCTGGTCGACAACGGCACTAAGTGGCGGGCCATGCCTGCCGACTTCCCACCGTGAGACCGGGTCTACGCGTTTCATCTGGACACTTTCATGATCTCCGGGAGTGATTTCACACGGTCGTGTGTCACTCCTTTGAGGCGATCCGCGTCCGACCGTATCCGCGGTTCACAACTGCGGGTTCAGCTTGCCGGCGGCCAGTTCGGAGCGGACCAGCTCAAGCAGCCGTCCCATCCAATTGCGGCCCTCCAGCCCGTGCTGGCCCCAGAACGCCGAGCCCATCTCGGTGTAGATCAGTCGCGTTGTCCCCGTGCTCGTCAACGCTTCGGCAAGGTCGGGGTGCTGGTTGAACTTCGCACGCAGCAGGTCCGCCATGATCGCCGTCCGTGCCTGAGGCCAGCCGTCGCGCAGGGTGGAGCTCTCAGCAAGCTTCTGCGCGGCATAAGGGGTACTAGCGCGACAAATCTCAGCCTGGCGATGCTCCTTGGCAACTGCCAACGCCCAGTAGGCATGCGTGACGGTCGGGTAGGTCAGATCGCCAACGGTAGTGGGCGCGGGGAACTCATTGCGCAGCACCAGGATGCCGGGATCCTGCGGCCAGCCGCGCGGAAAGACCGTCTGGTTAATGAGGACGCTGGTCTCGATGGGTTCTGTCGCGCCGTCCGCGGGCGCCTTGTCGGCGTAACGCTGGTGCTGCTGCTCCCGGTCGGTGAAGTAGTGCAGAGCTGCAGCGTGCATGCCCTCGGTGACAACTTCGTCCTCACCGTGTCTTTCGAGCCGATGCCCGGGTCCTGTCACCAGCACCCGCAGCGGCCAGTCCTTGGAGTCCTGGTCGCCGAGGGCGTAGATCCGCAGGTGTTCGGGGATGGCTTCGTAGGCTTCGCGAAGCGCCGCCCGATTGTCCTCAGTCGGCTGGCTGCGGAAGGCGTCCAGGGTGGCCAGGCAGCGTGCCGTGGAGTCCGGTCGGCCGTTGAGCTGGTCGATGTCGTCGCGGACCTCGCCGAGCAGCATCTCGGGGGTCAGCCACATGCGTGGCTCGGCGAACTTCCACGACGCAAGGTGATGGGCCGATGCCTGGGCGCCGTCGGCCAAGTCGGTGGCCACCCAGCCGGATGCGAGCTTGCTGGCGAACTCCTCCAGGGTCACAAGCTCCCAGCAGTCGACCATCCCGTCGGCGTAGATCAGCAGATCGGTGAGGAAGTACGTCGAACCGTTGCGGATGAAGGCGTGCCGCCAGGTTCCCTCGATACGCTCGCCATCCACATTCCGCCATGTCCGCCGTCGTATCGCCATGGCCGACAGGGTAGCCGTTGCTGCCATCACGTGATCTGTCTGGCGACGCTAGACGGGTGGCTCGTCGTGGGGTTCGTCGAGGTCATCCAGGAGGCTGGTGATGCGGTCGGCGACGCGCTGGTGGCGTTCGATTTCGCGGTCCCAGCCGCGGGTCTCGGCGTCGTCGATCAGTTGCCTCTCGACGCAGAGGCGTTCGCGCAGGCGGGGCGCGTTCTGGGGTGTGGTGACGAACTTCGCGCAGGTCAGGTAGAGGTCGCACTCGCAGGGGCCCTCTTGGGGCAGGCGAAGACAGCGGCCGAGTTCGAGTTCGGTCTTGTAGAAGTTGGTCTTGAGCCAGTCCAGCCCGTCCTGGTCGAGGCGTCCGGCGCGCAGGGTGTCGGCGAGCGGACCGGCGATGACCGCGCCGGGTCGCAGGACGGCCTGGTAGTCGGCCAGGACGGTGGGGTCCGAGATGTGCGTGTAGGTCATCGACATGCCAGGACTCTTATGTCCGAGGACCTTCATGATGGTCTGCATGCGGGCGCCCTTCTCGGCGAGCTGGGTGCCCAGGGTGTGCCGGAAGCGGTGCGGGTGGATCGCAGGTTTCCCTTCCCCGTTGAAGATCGCCAGCTGCTGGCAGATCTCGCCGTGCTCACCATCCCAGTGGAGTGCATCGCCCAGACCCGCCCCAGCGGCCAGATCCTCGCCACGCTGTGCGGCTGGATGCACTCCTCGGAACTGGCCCGCCTCACCGTCCACCACGACGGCAGCGCGACCGGACGACTCCTGGGCGGGCAGGTCTCCTTCATGCTCACCCGCCACCACCAGCCCCCGCCCCTGGGCATGCTCCCCGACACCGAAAGCGGCGCCGAACGCGACACCGTCATCAACGCCGGCACCCGGCGGTGGCGGCCGGGGCCGCGACCACGCTGACCACCCTCGGCCATGCCACCGACCTGATCACCAGCGACGGTCTGTCCGGGCCGCAGGTGGCGATGACCCGGTCGTAGGGTCGGTGGCACAGCAGCGCGGTGGAGTAGCCGGTGCCGGTGCCGATTTCCAGCACCCGCATGCCGTCTTCCACTTGGAGGTCTTCCAGCATTGATCTGGCCGCTGAGGACGGGCAAGCGTAGTAGACGATGCTCCAGCTCACGATCCGCATGGCGCAGAGAGCGGGCAGCATGTGCCCGCCGCTCTGAGCGCCGGCATGGGCACCCATGGTGCGTGGTACTTCGGAACCGGAGTAGCAGCCGGACAGCCGGCCGTCGTCTCCGGGCATCACCGGCTTCCCATGCCGTCGGGACCGAACCGTGCACCTGGCGGAAGAAGCCGCCACCAAGGAACGGCTGCGTTCTCGCCGGCCGCTGCGAGCGACCCGGCCGGCACGATGCCCTCGCGCGTTCAGGGAGGCGTCTGTGGGACCTGCGGGGTCCCCCCGTGGGCGACATGACGGCCTGCCAGAACGCATTCCCCTTTGGTCGAAACATGTCAACCGATGAAGGATGGGTTGCATGTCAGGGCCGTCATTGGACGGGCGGTTAACGGACGCCGAGGATGTGAACAGGGCGGCTGAACCGCAACGGCTGATCAGCGGCTCAGTTCCAGCTCCAGCACCCGCGACAGCCGTACAAAACCCCACCAACTCGCGGTTTGGTCATGTCACTTGACCGTCCCCATGGGAGGGCGGGAAGTTCACCCGCCTCCGCGATCATCTGCGGCCATGAGCAACCTCAGTCGCCGCATCTTCATCCTAGGCGGGCTCACCACCGCGAGCGTCACGGCGCTCCAAATCGGGGCGGCGGCCCAGCCGTCCGTCGCCGCCTCCACTCCCTTCCCCTTCACGCTCGGTGTCGCCTCCGGCGAACCGGACGACAACAGCGTGGTTCTCTGGACGCGTCTGGCTCCCACACCGACCAACGCGGACGGTCAGGGCGGCATGCCCAACGCCGACGTCGCCGTCGACTGGCAGGTGTCGACCAACCAGAACTTCACCACCCTCGTCAGCTCCGGTACGTTCACCGCGCGCTACGCACAGGCCCACGCGGTGCACGTGCTGGCCGGTGGACTCGCCCCGGACTCGGAGTACTACTACCGGTTCCGGGCCCAGGGGTTCATCTCCCCGGTGGGCCGGACCCGCACCGCGCCGGCTCCGAACACGGTCGGGCGAGACTTCACGATGGCCTTCGCCTCGTGCGCCCACTACGAGCAGGGCTACTACACCGCCTACCGACGCATGGCCGACGACCGCCCCGACCTGATCCTGCACCTGGGCGACTACATCTACGAGGGCGGCGCCACCGCCGGCGCCGTGCGCCAGCACCTCGGCAGCGAGATCGTGTCGCTGGCCGACTACCGCCGCCGCTACGCGCTCTACCGCAGCGACCCCGACCTGCAGGCCGCGCACGCGATCGCGCCGTGGCTGGTCGTGCCGGACGACCACGAGGTGGAGAACAACTACGCCAACATGGTCCGCGCCGACAGCAGCCCCGTGTTGACGGCGGCTCAGTGGACCGCGCGTCGCACCGCCGCGTACCAGGCCTACTTCGAGAACATGCCGCTACGGGCCGCCGCGACCCCCTCCGGCAACAGCATCCAGCTCTACCGCCGGGTCCGCTGGGGCACCCTCGCCACGTTCCACATGCTCGACACCCGCCAGTTCCGCGACGACCAGGCCTGCGGCGACGGGATGAAGGTCTGCGCCGACGCCGATCTGCCGGCCCGTTCGATCACCGGCGCGAACCAGGAGGCATGGCTGCTCGACGGACTGGGACAACACCTGAGCACCTGGGACCTCATAGGCCAGCAGGTCTTCTTCGCCCGCAACATCAACTCGGCGGGTGCTATGAACATGGATGCCTGGGACGGGTACCGGGGCAGCCGGGCGCGGATCCAGCAGGGCATCATCGACCGCGGCGTACGCAACCCGGTCGTCCTCACCGGTGACGTGCACGCGTCGTGGGGCAACAACCTCAAGGCCGACTACGCCAATCCGTCGTCGGCGACGATCGGCTCCGAGCTCGTCTGCACCTCCATCACCAGCACCGGCAACGGAAGCGCCACCACGACGATCCCCAACGGGTCGCTCAACCCGCATCTGCGCTTCTACTCCGAGCGGCGCGGCTACGTCCGCACGCACATCACGCCGTCGCAGCTCACAGCCGACTTCCGGTCGGTGGCGACGGTGACCGAACACGGCGCGCCGGCGACCACCGTCCGGACCTTTGTCATCCACGAGGGAAATCCGGGGTTGGCCGATGCGTAAGCTCTCCGTACTCGGCGCAGCCGTCGCCGGCCTGGTCGCCGTCCTCGCCATGGTCGCCCCGGCTTCGGCGGCGAGTCCCTCGTCCTGGGTGACCGCGAACAGCGACTCCGCCGGTGACCAGGACACCTCCTCGATCGCGGCCAACCGCCTCGGTGACGTCGCGGTGGTGTGGGAGGACGACCGCGACTCGACCAACGCGGGCGACAACGCGCACAGCGACGTGTGGGTGCGGATGTTCCGCAACGGCGTCTCGGCCTACGAGAAGAAGCTCTCGGCCGGCGGGACCGCGGGCGTGGCCTGGCGGCATCTCCAACCGGACGTGGGACTCGACGACCGGGGCAACGCCGTCGTCGTGTGGGCGGAGGACCCGGACGCCAACGGGTTCTACAACATCACCTACCGTGTGCTCTCCCCGGCCGGGGCGCTCCTCGGCTCCGGCCAGGCCAACGCGAGCGCCGACGGCCAGCAGATCCATCCGCGCGTCGCGGTCGATCCGGACGGCGCGCCCAACAGCACCACGGCGGTCGCGTTCTCCGTGGTGTGGGAGGACATCCAGGGCACAGCGGCGGCGACGGTGAAGGCAGCCGGGTTCACCGGGACCACGACCAAGGCCTACGAGGTGACGGTCAACGCGGCCGGCGGCGCACACCACAACCCCGACGTCGCGACCTCCGCCTCGGGCGACGCCGTCGTCGTCTGGGACGAGGACACCGACAACAACGGCGTTTACCAGATCGGTCTGGTGAAGCTGGCCAAGGCGAACGGGGCGGTCACGCTCAGCCGCCGCAGTGCCAACAGCCTCGGCGACGGGCAGCAGCAACGCCCGGCCGTGGCCGCCGACTTCAACGGCGACTTCGCCGTGGCGTGGGAGTCCGATCACACCGGGACCCGTGGCGTCTGGGCCCGATCGTTCACCGCGACCGGCACCGCCGGCTCGGCCGAGGTCGAGGTCTCCAGCGGAGCCGGAGCAGGCAACCCCACCGTCGGCATCGACGACCAGCGCGACGCCGTGGTCGGCTGGAGCGTCGCCGGCACCGATCCAGCGGTCTGGGCCCGGGGCCTCAACCCCGACGGCACCTTCGCCGGCCGGTTGCCGGCCCAGTCCGTCAGCCAGGTCACGACCGGCCGGCAGGAGCAGCTCTCGCTGGCTTCCTCCCCGTTCGGCACACTCTCCATGTCGTACACCGATGACAACGACGGCAACACCTTCGACCAGGTCCTGCTGAGTCTGGGGGCGACCAACTCGGACTGGTGACGTCCCTTCGATCCGCGGACGACCACCGGGCCACACCGGGTGGGGAGATCCGGCAGTCGGTTCCGGAACCGCGCGAGAACGCGGTCCTCCGGCACCGACTGCCGGATCACCTCCGCGGGGCGGCCCGGAATCGGTCGTGCCCGTCGCGGCCCTCAGGAGCCGGTCAGCCGAGGCCCTCATCGCCAAGCACTCGGTTCGAGGCCTGGCCTGCGTGACCGCGCAGAAGACGGTCTGGAATCCACACTCGATCGGGGCGTAGCCCAAGGCTCCCCAACGATTGCCGCGAGACGCCCGCGATCCGCAAGTGCACCTCCGTCCAGATGCGGACGCGGTCACCGACGACTTCCGCAGCAGCGGTGACATGATCAGGTCCTTCGATGTCCACGGCGCTCGTCGAGTCCGCCCAGGCCTGCTCGCGCGCGATCACCGGAGCCCATCTGGTGCCGGCCTCTTCCTGCACACGCGGGCTGCGGTTGTGGCGGCGGGTCGAGGGGTGTTCGAGAGCGTGTTCCACGATCCGGAGTGGTTCGCGCCGTTCACCGGGCAGCGGTGCGAGCTGTTGCTCTACGTGCACGAGGAGGCGTTGAAGCAGGCGACAGGGACACAGTGGGATCGCCTGACCCGCTACGACTACGAGTCTTGCTCGTACAAGGACGGCTTGCCCGAGCTCCGCGGCTGATCACCGTTTGCCTCAGAGCCGGTGATCACCCGGTGACCGCGGGGCTCGGTGGTACCCGCCGGCGGTGACCTGCAGCCATTCGTCGACCTCGTCGACATGCATGAAGCGGACGCCATCCTGGCCGCGGTCAGCCGCCTCGTCGACGAAAAGAACGCGCAGGTCACGGTCTCCACCGTGCACAAGGCCAAGGGTCGCGAATGGCCCCAGGTGAAGATCGTCGGAGAATTCCACCCGCCCAAGGACAGCGACAAGCGGGACGAACACGGAAACCCTGTGCCCGGCCCGATCGACGACGCAGACGCCCGCCTCGCCTACGTCGCTGTCACCCGCGCCCGCCAACGCCTCGACCCCAGCGGCCTGGCCTGGAACAACGACCACTCAGACGGCAACCCCCACCGCTCGCCCGGCCCGGTACCTGCCGTGATGCCGGGCTGATTCGTCGGCACCGTGGTCTGCGGACACACGCCCTGCACTGGCCGCGCAGGCGCTGGCGTCCCGTACTACAACGCCCGCCTGAGCGGATACGCAAGCGGTCCCGGCAGGGTGCGGGTCCCGGCCGGGGGCGTCGACGTCTGTGTGTACGTGGAGGGCGGTCGCCTACGCGAAGAAGGGCTCCGTTCTCGCGCTCTATCTGCCCCGTGCCGAGGAGTGCGGGCACGGTGGTGTACGCGCTGAGCTGGGCTGATGAGCACCTCTCATGCCATCTGAAGCACTACTTGTTGGATTCATGGCGATTTGTCGTTGCAGCATTGCGGCAACGCAGTTCAACGAGTCGGCGTCATGGCCGACTCCCCGTCCAGCGCAGCGCGTCGCGACACGGGCTTCGGCTCCCGGTTCGCCGACGGTCACGACTCGTCACTGATCGTGGCTCACCGTGCTGGACGGGCAGGATCAAGTACTACGAGACACTGCTCTCCGGCAGCCAGAAACGGACAGGTCTGCATGAGTACCAGCCCCGCCGCCAAAGCCCGCCAGGAACGCTTGCAGCACGGTCTGGACGTCCTTACCCGCATCGGCGGTGAGGGCGGTCGGAAGGTCGTCGACTCCCTCGCCGACGTCAACCCCGAGCTCGGGCACCAGTTCGCCGCCTGGGCCTTCGGCGAGATCTACGACCGTCCGGCTCTGGCTCCGCGTGACCGCCAACTGCTCAACCTCGCCATGCTCACCGCCCTCGGCGGCTGCGAACCACAGTTGGAGGTGCACATCGGCGTCTCCCTCAACGTCGGCCTCACCCCCGAAGAGATCGTGGAGGTGCTGCTGCACTCCACCGTCTACTGCGGCATGCCCAGGGCCCTCAATGCCACCTTCGTCGCCAAGAAGGTCTTCGCTGAACGCGGACTCCTCCCCGTCGATCAGCAGTAACGCACCACGACCTCGCCGGCGGGACTCCCGGTCCCGACCGCGTCGCCGCGCCGACCGCCCTCACCCGGACCCGGGTACGGGGCACCTCGTCCTCACAGACGGAGACCGCACCTGGAACTCGGCCGATCTGGCAACGGTGTCCACCGCAACGACAGAAGATCCCACCTGGCTCCAGCTCCAAGCGGCCATCAACAATGCATGCGACGCGCAGACATGATCGACCCGCCCTATCGGTCGGTGGCGGCTTCGAGCGGCAGAGTCTTCCGCGGGATCGGCCGGCGCGTCGTAGCCCGTGGTGCGCGCTCCACCGAGCCGGAGCGGCTGCGCCGGGGTCTGACCGAGGCGGACCTCCGACCGATTGGATGAGCACCGTGTCAGCGAGGCGGGCCGATCAACGACGCCGACGCCCGCCTCGCCTACGTCGCCGTCACCCACACCCGCCTCGACCCCAGCGGCCTGGCCTGGATCAACGACCACCCCGCCGGTAACTCCCAGCGCTCACGCGGCTTCGTACCGGGAGGCGTTTCGGTAATCCGGATACACGGTGCCGATGGCGAACATCCACCGCTTCATCGGCATGGGGTCCGACCATCTCTTGGAGCGTCTGCTGGGCGAGGAGCGCGACCGCAGCAAGGACGGCATGATCAGCAACGGCACAACCTGTACGGCGCTTACGGCCCCGTACTCGCACCTCCGCTCGGTGCCGCGGACCTGCTGTGGGCGGTCGCAGCCCGGGGCTTCCGGATCGTCACCTCCGTAGAGAGCAAGGAGCTCGCCGTGATGCGGGCCGCCCTCCACGCCGACGACGTCATCGCGGACGCCACCAGCAGAGATGACGTCTCCGCCAGCAAACCGGCGCCCGACATGGTCGGGCGTAAGCGCGGACCGGCCGGCAGCTGTGGGTTTGTCCATTGAACGGCCCTGTCTCACATTCGGTGGTGACGAAGAGTGGTGCTATCCGAGGAGGATGCGGTGGCGAAGTAGGGTGAATCCCGCTCGTCCGTGCATTTGGCGCGCTATCCGCTTGGTTTTGGTGTTGACGCCCTTGGTGGGACCGTTGCTGTACGGAAGTGTGAGCGCGGCGATCACTGCGTCCCGGTCTCGGTCCAGGCCCCGGGCGGGCCCGTATTCCTGTGGAAGCAGATGGTCGGAGTCCTGCGTAACGCCGTTTGACGGCAACGTCAGCGGACGACCATCGCTGAGGGCGGCGACTCTTCGGATTCGCCGCCCTCAGCCAGTGCATCGCTCAAGGTGTCGATGGCGTGGCGCTGGAGGCGTGCGTGGGCGTAGACGCCGGCTGTGACGCCGAAGTGGGCGTGGCCAGGCGGTCTACACGCCACTGGGGCCTCTGCCTGACGGGAAGTCGGGCAGAGGCCGGATGTTGGTAGCGGGGGGCGGGATTTGAACCACGCGATCTCTGGGATATGAGCCCAGCGAGCTACCGAGTTGCTCCACCCCGCGTCGGTGCATTCAGTCTATGTTTCCTGGCCGGGCTGCGCAGGGATTTATCGCGGAGGTTCCATGGCCTGCGCCGTGCTTCTACGGACATCGCCCTACTGCGCTGGGGCCGGATGCCGAACAGGTGCTCAGCCCGAGGGGGTGGCGTGTTCGCGCGTGGGCACGGCGTCGGTCATGCGGGTGGGGGCGGCGGGGCGCCGACGCATGATCAGGACAGAACAGGCCATGGACGTTTGCGTCCCTATGCCTTCTCTTCCAACCCGCGTGACCTGCGGCGAAAGTAGTTCCTGCCACCGGGCGTCACACCCAAGACATCCTTCACAGCTGCACCTGCAGGGCAGCTGTTTGGGCCAGGGATGTGTGCCTTCGCCCGCTCGACTTACCCACCGCAGGAGAGATCATGAAGCTGAGCCATGCCGTCCGCCGTACCACCGCCGCTGTGGTCGCCGTCAGCGCGATGTCCCTCGGATTGGTCGCGACCACCGCCGGAGCCGCGCATGCCGTTGCCTCGTGCACCGGTGACGTGTCGATGTACGGCACGCTGTCCGACGGCCGGCTGACCTACACCCAGATCGCGCCGAACACCGGCGACCGCGTCAAGACGCTCATCGGCCCGAACCTCGGCTTCACGCCCAAGGCGATGGCGGCCCTCAACTTCAACACGGTCCTGGTCACGTCGACCACAGGCGACCTCTACCGGGTCGACGTGCAGACAAACAGCACGTCTCTCACGGTCGCGGGTGTCGTCAAGATCTGGGACGGTGGCTGGACCTTCGACAAGTTGGTCTACGACGGCGCAGGTCACCTCTATGGGACGGTCGACGGCCAGCTCCATCAATACCTGGTGTCGCAGGCCAAGCCCGCAGGCTCGGCCCATATAGGTCAGCACGTCGTGATCGACACCGGCTTCGTCCTCAAGACGCTCGCCGCCGCGGGCGACGACCGCATCATCGCCTCGACCTCGGACGGCCGACTGCTCAGCTACAAGATCAACGGAGTGAACGACTGGGACAGTTCGGTCCTGAAGTCGAGCGGCTGGTCGGCTGTGGACTCGCTCTCCTCGCCGGGTGGCGGCCTCTACTACGGCCGCACCAACGGCGGCATGTACTGGTACCACGACGTGGACCCGACCGACGGTGACGGCAGCGACATCGCGTACCACTCCGACGACCCGGTGGACGCGTCCGGCTGGACCCAGAGCCTGCTGTCGACCTACGCGAACAACTGCGCCTACGTGCCGGCGACCCCACCGAAGTCCGTACAGGGCGGCACCATCTACCGCAACGAGGTCATCGCCCGAGCCAAGGACTGGTACAACCGCAACATCCAGTACAGCCAGAGTGCCTACGCCACCGACGTCGACGGCGACCACTCCTACCGCACCGACTGCTCCGGCTTCGTCTCCATGACCTGGCACCTCACCACCTCGCTCACGACCGAGACCCTGCCCAGCGTGAGCACCCAGATCGACAAGGCCGACCTCAAGCCCGGTGACGCGCTGAACGACTACTCCGATCACGCCGTCCTCTTTGCGGGCTGGAAGAACCAGGACGCCGGCACCTTCTACTACTACGCCGAGGGCAGCACGGCCACGGACATGAACTACTCGACCGCGAACGTCTACAGCGGCGACATCGGTGGCCACCCGGCCTCGTCCTACGTCGCCCTGCGTTACAAGAAGATCGCCTGACGCCCCACCCGACGCCTCGAAGGCCTCGCCGAGCCTCGGCGGGGCCTTCGAAGTGTCCACGACGCGCAACGGCTGCACAACGGGCCCCTCGCCGCTGCGGGGCCGCCACGGTCCGCAGCGCGCTCCGGCGCCCACGCCGGCCGGAGCGCAGCTCCAAGCGGAGCTGTGTTCGGGGGTAGCCGTGGCTGCGAAACGAGGGCGAGCAACGCTCATGACCTGTGGATCGGCCTCGGCCTGGGACGCGAAGGGCGTACCTTCCGAGTGATCGACTTCTGTTCATCGAGTAGGCCCGAGGCGCCGAAACAGCGCGCCCGCCGCCCAGGCCATGGTCTTGAAGCTCGTCGAGTCAGCCCGGCAGCGGTGGCGGGCCCGAAACGCACCCCATCTCGTCGCCCTTGTCCGTGCCGAGGCTCGCTTCGAACGCGGCCAGGTCGTTGAACGCCGCAGACGACCGCGGCACGAATAAGGTGAGGGACCTGCCTCGAAGTTCGAGATCATCCGGTCATGTCGGATGGCACGCCAGCACAGGACCTTCCGGTCGGCTTCGGGTTCCGGCCCTATCGCGGCGACGAAGACCATCGCGCCATGGCCGCGGTGCGACTGGGGTGCTGAACGGGACCGGGTCGATACCCACTCGGTTGTGGAAGGGCTTCCGACAGCGGCTGTGATCGTCGAAGCCTCTATCACGTTGGAGGAGCCGTCCAAGAATCAGATCCTGGTCGTGCGCGACGATACGTGGCTCTACCTGCACCGCGGCTACCTCTTGCCCGAGCAACGCCTCCAGGGCATCGGCTCAGCCATGCTGAGCTGGGCCGAGGAGCGGATCCGCCAGCTCGTCAACCAGCACGGGCGGGGCGGACGGCAGTGATCGGAGCGAACGCCATGGCCTCCCGAGCAGGACGCTACGGGGCTTCTGCTCGCAGTCGGCTGCCAACGGAGATCGTGCGGGTCGTGGCGTGGTGCACCGAGCGGACTGCCCGCAGGCGGCTGGTGGCTGGCTGACCCGGAAGGAGCTGACCCTTGCCCTCGACATGCCCGAGGTGCCGGCGTGCCCCCGTTGCCGCCCCACCGCCGGGAGCTGAACGCACGTAAGGGCCGGCTGGAGACATGACGCAGCCCCGACCGTCCGCAGAGGGACGCCCGGGGCCGGTGACACGAGACGCAAGTTGTTCCGTGCGAACGCCTTCCAACGATCGTTCCGAATTACTTCACGTGGGTGACTCGGCCGCCGATTGCATCAGGCAGCCGCGGGATCCAATGCCTGCCCCAGCCCGACCACTCAAAAGGGCTGGGGCATAGCGTGGCCCGGGTCAGTCCCAGATCATGTCGTCGGTCGTGGGAGCAGCGGCGCTGTGCGCAGCTGTGCTGGTGCCGGCGGGAGCGGCGGCGGCTTCCGTCGCGGGCAGGAGGACGGTCGAGCCGAAGAAGATGGCGGTGACCGCGGCGGCCTTGACGATCTGGTTGAGAATCACGGCTGTCCTGTCCTGAGAGATCGGCGTAAAGGAGCTGTCTCCGGCTGTGGCGTCCCGCGGTTGACGCGTCTTCCGGTTGCCGTCCGGGTGGTGTTCCCTGCTGGCGAGCACTAGCTTCGTCGCAGGTCAGCGGGTGTGGAAGGTGCATGGGCTGGACGGATTCGGCCCTGGACGGATCAGTCCAGTGGGGGATGTGGGGCCAAGAGCGCCTCGTAGATCGGTGCGGTCATCGGCACGCGGGCGTCGACGAGTTCCCAGTCGGCCAGCTCGGCGCGGGCGCGAAGTACACGGCGACACAAGTCGGCGGCGCGGGCTTCGGCGTGCTCCAGCCGATCGGCGAGAAGGTACAGGCCCAGGACGGGATACGGACGGGCGGCGGGGTGCACGACAATGTGCTCGACCTTGTCGCAGGCCCGGGCGTGCGTCCACATCCAGGCGCCCATGTCCCCGGGAAGTACGGCCTGCTGGGTGGCCCGGAGCCGGGCATGCACGAGATACATGCCCTTGAGCCTGTCAACCGGGCTGGAAACACCACTAGTTGCACAACCTGGACTGTTCGGGCAGTGGCCGGAACCGTCCACCGGAACAGTTCGTGAACCTCCCGCGTGCGGGCGTGCGTCCTGCAATGATCACGCTGCCGGACCATGTACCAGGGGGGTCATCCATGCTCACGGCGCTGGGACTCGACGCCGCCGCGGAGGCGGTCTACCGGGCCATGCTCGCCCGCCCCGACGATGGCGTGGCCGCCTTGAGCGAGCACCTCGGCCTGGCCCAGTCGCAGGTGCGCGGCGCTCTCGACACCCTGAGTGAACTGGCCCTCGTCAGGGCTTCATACGACCATGCCGGCCGCCTGCGCGCAGTCCCGCCCGAGCTGGGCATGGAACTGCTCATGGCGCGGCAGCAGGCCGACCTGGCCGCGCGGCAGCAGCGCATCGAGGCATCCCGCGCGGCGGCCGCCCAGCTGATCGCCGAATGTGCGGACCTGCGTCCGCAAGCACCCTCCCCAGGGGTGGAGCAACTGCTCGGACTGGATCAGATACGTGATCGTCTGGCGTCCCTGACGCGGGAGCTTTCCAGCGAGGTCATGACGTTCGCGGCCGGCGGAGCCCAGTCACAGGAGGCCATTGACGCGGCCAAACCGCTCAATGAAGAACTGCTGGCCCGCGGAATCCGGATGCGGACGGTCTACTTGGACAGCATCCGCAATCACCAGCCGACCGTGGACTACCTCACGTGGCTCACTGAACGAGGTGGAGAGGTGAGGACCGTTGCGGCCCTGCCCTGCCGCATGATCATCACCGACCGCAGTCGCGCCGTCATCCCAGTCAGCACCGACGACACCGCGGCGGGCGCCGTCGTCCTGAACGGGCAGGGCACCATCACCGCCCTGTGTGCGCTGTTCGAAAGCACGTGGGCGACCGCCCAGCCACTGGGCCCCCGTCCAGTCCGCGATGACAAGGGCCTGACCGGGCAGGAGGCCACGACACTGCAACTGCTCGCGGACGGCCTGACGGACGAGGCCATCGCCAAACGCCTCGGCGTCTCACCGCGTACCGCACGACGCATCGCGACCGACCTGATGGAGCGTCTGAACGCGCGCAGCCGCTTCCAGGCCGGCGCCCGGGCTGTGCAGCGCGGCTGGCTTCCCGACCACCTTTGACCACACCGTCGGGCCAGCTTCGTGCCATCCGACGAGGTTGCCCTGGTATAAGTCGCGGATCGCACTCTCGCTTCAGCGAGGCGAAGAAGCTCTCTGCCGCGGCACTGTCGTAACTGGAGCCGACCTTCCCCATGCTCTGCCGGATCCCGTGTCGCCGGCAGGGTCCCGCGAACTCGGCCGAGCGCGGCTGGCGCACTCGGGATGACGGGGCTCCCGTTTTTCCCGCTCCCGGTCGTCCGAGAGGGCCTGACGGAGGGCTTCTGAGGGATAGGCTGGGAGTCCTCTTTGAGCCCCATCCGGAGGTGCCTGCCCGGTGACCGAGACCCGGGTGAGTCCCGGCCCGTGTGGCTACTGGCGTTCTATGCCCAGGCCGAGCTGGACTCTCTCGCCCAGTCCGCGTGTATGTCGCTCGGCGACTATGAGCGGGCCGAGTTCCACGCCTACCGCAGTCTGGCCAGTCTGCGCCCGCACATGAAGCGGTCACGGGCCATCACCACGTCCCGCCTGGCGCGCGCACAGCTTGAGCAGGATGCCGTGGAGGAGGCGACCGCCACGGCTATGTCGGTGTCCACGGAGGCGGCCGTCCAGCACCCGCGCGTCGCCCTGATGCTGCGCGAGTTCGGGGCACGGCTGGAGGCTATTGCCCCGGGCAGCGCCGCTGCTGGCACCTGGTCCGAGTACGCTCGAGCCACCTGGGGAGCTGCCGCATGACGACGGCACTGGCCACCGCCCTGTGCACCTTCTACGACCTCACGCCTGTACGGGACGACCTGGTTGCCGTCTACGCCGACGTGAGGGCCGACCTGCTGCACCTGCCGAACTACGCCGTCAGCGCGTTCACCGAGCGCCTGGACCGGCACAGCGCCGCACCGGGCTTCACCGCAGTGCTCGCATACTCCGACGACGGTGAGCCGGTCGGCTACGCGTATGCCCACACCGTCGAGCACGCCGACCCGTGGTGGACCCGCGTCGACCCGGCCCCGGCCGAGGAGTACACCGCGGCGACTGCCCTCGCCGTGAAGGAACTCGGGGTGCGAATGGCGTGGCGGAAGACCGGCACCGCGCGCCGGGCCCACGACGCGCTGCTGGAGGCGCACCCCGCCACGGCGTATGCGTCGCTGATGGTGAACCCGGCCGCCGGCGAAGGGAAGGTGCTGCGGCTTTACGAGTCGTGGGGATACCGCAACATCGGGACCTGCAGTCCGTCCCCAGAGTCCCCCGTCCTGGCGATGATGGTTCGCCCGACCCACGAAGGCTAGCCGCGGCCGGGAGCGGCCCGGCAGAATGGGAAAGCGGACGGAGGCCCCACCCGAAGGTCGAGATCGGGTAGTGCCTCCGTCGCTTCTGCAGGTTGGCCGCACCTGAGGGATGAAGGCGACGTGCGAAACAGGCTCTACGCGTCCGGGTCGTACACGGGGATCTTGCTGAACGGGTCGCGCTTGACTTCCTGTGCGGGGCGGACGTAGTCGCGGCGTGATGGGTGAGTCGGGGCGCCAGCTATCACCGTCAGCACAACTGCTCGCCCTCCGAACCGAACTTCATTACAGCGGCCGACAACGAGACGGTCGGCACGGCCGATCGGGTCGCCGACACCCACCCGGGTGTCGCCGAGGGCATCAAGGCGGTCATCCACGAGGACGAGAACGGCGACAGCCTGGAAGTCCTTGTCGCGCACGACGCCGACAGGCTGGGATGCATGATCAGGGCCTGGAGTACCTGCAGCAGGGCTAACTAGCCGCTCAGGAGTGGTTGGAATCCACCCGCGCCAAGTTCAAGACGGCCTCGGTGCAGCAGTTCGCCGAAGCAGCGCAGGGGACGTCGATCGCCGAATGGCAGTGGACCTACCTTCGCTGAGTCCACCGAGCACGACGAATCCGCCCGGCCACCTGGTGTGGTGGGGGCGGCTTTCGTCATTCCGGGGTCAGGACGCCTGCACGTCCGGGCGGGGCCCGAAGGCTCTCCCGCAGCGCGGGTGGGAGATCGACCAGGCCGCAATGTCGGTCCTGGGGGGAGAGCCTCGGCGCTACCGGGAAAACGGCGGACGAGCGTGAGGAAACTTTCATGATCCCGTCATCGCCCGGCATGCACGTCAATTCCCAGGAGGCGTCTCACGATGGTGCGGCCCGTCTCGATGTGGCTCGCGTCCTGATACAGCAGGTACATGTCGTTCGCCTGACGCAGGATAGCGAGGACCTGGAACGTCAGATCCTGCGGTGACTGCTCGCCGGACAGCCTGCCGGCTTCCTGTGATTCCACGACGACGGCGTTGACCAATTCGGTCCAGCGACTGTAGAGGAGTACGAGCTGATCGCGGACGGCTCCTGGGCGGGTGTCGTACTCCGAGTTCGCGGCCGCGAAGAAGCAGCCGCCCGGGAAAATGTCCCGTTCGACGAACGAGAGCCAGTTCTCGCACAGAGCGAGGAGCTTTTTTAGAGGATCGGATTCCTGGAGAGCAGGCTGGACGATCTGTTCGTCGTAAACCAGGCGAGCCTGTTCGATGATGGCCAGTTCCAGCTCTTCTTTGGATCCGAAGAGTGCGTGCAGTGACGACTTGCTCATGCCTAGCTTGTCGGCCAGCATTCCGATGGTGAGGCCTTGGAGGCCGTGCACGGTCGCTTCTGCGGGTGCTGCGGACAACACGGCGTGTCGGCTCCGCTCCCCATTGCTCCGCGTACGGCGAGCGCGAGTCCCTGTCGCCTCAACAGACATGATTAGCCCCTCTTGGACGACCGACCGTCCAGTATAGACCACTCCCACTCGACCGCTGCCTCCGGCGCCCAGGGGGTGCTGGCCAGAGCACCAGGTCGCTTTTTGGACGGACGTTCGTCTAAGGTGGCGGAGGTCGGCCCAACGAACTCGCAAGGAAGATCATGCGGAAGTCGGATCTCCCCACACTGCTCCTCGTGCACGGCGCGTGGCACCGTAAGGAGATGTGGGGGAAGTTGATCAACGAGTTGCCCGGCATCGACGTCAGGACGGTGCAACTGCCCTCCAGCGCCCCTGTCACGCCCGGCAGCGCCCGCGGCGATCCTCCGCAACGCACTCGAGCAGGCCGCCAAGGAAGCCTGACTCACACCAGCCGGCCAACGGCCGCCCGCGGCAGCAGCACCGAGGCCAGCGCCCGCCGCATCCCATCCGCTTCGACCCTGCCCTTTGAGACGGCGCGTAGAGCCGGGCCTTGTCCGCCCTCCGGGGAGAAGGCCCCCCCCCGGAATGGTTCACATCGGTCCTTTGGCCGCCGGTGGAACCGATGCCGACGCACGCCGGCTGCCGCCTGGGCCACCTTTCCAGTGGCCGGTCGCCATCTCTCCGCCGGGGCGGGTCTTCGAATGTCGGCTTCACTGTTCCTTGTTCGAAGGAGTCCCGTATGTCGATCAAGCTCGGTACGTCTTTGCCTCAGATGAAGAAGTTCGACCTGAGCAGGGACATTGTCAGGGTTGCCAGGGCCGCTGAGGCGACGGGTTACGAGAGTTTGTGGGTGTTCGAGCGCACCCTGTTCCCGACCCCGACGACGCAGGGGCTCTACGACGTGCCCGGGCTTGCGTGGCCTGACGAGTACCGCAGCGTCGCCGACCCCCTGGTGACGCTGGTGATGGCCGCCGCGGTCACGGAGCGGGCCCGACTGGGCACCAGTGTCCTCGTCGCTCCCTATCACGTGCCTTTGCAGCTGGCCCGCTGGTTCGCAACGCTCGATGCGGCTACGGGCGGTCGTGCGGTTGCGGGCCTCGGCACCGGCTGGTCGCTCGACGAGTACGCTGCTGGATCGGTCGCGCCTTTCGAGGAGCGCGGGCGCGTCCTGGACGAAGTGCTCGACGTGTTCGCCGCTGTCCATGGTCCCGACCCTGTCTCCTACCAGGGCGCCCTGAGCAGGATCGCACCGTCTGAGATCGGCCCTAAGCCGGTCCGCCCTGTGCCCGTCTACCTGGCGGCAACCAGCGGCAAAGCCATGCGTCGTCTGGTAGACCGCGCGCAGGGATGGATGCCTACAGGCATGCATGCCGGCCAGTTGGCCGGGGTCTGGCAGCAGATGCAGGACGTGGCGGCCCAGCGTGGCCGCACTCGCCCGCTCGACTTCACGGTCCGTGCCAACGTCATTCTTACCGAGAAGCCTTATGAAGGAGAAGGCCGCCAGCCGTTCCAGGGCAACATCGAGCAGATCGTTGAAGACCTGCTCGCCCATGCACAGATCGACGGACTCCAAGAGGTCCTGCTCGACCTCTGCTTCACCACCCGTGACGGGGACCACGTCCTGGAAGTCCTGCATGACGTGTATACGGCAGCACGCGCTGCGGGCGTCTGAGCGCGACGGCAGAGCGGCCGAGCCCGCGACGGACGTCAGCCTCACCCTTTCACGAGGTGGGGTGTCTGAGGGTTGATCACATAAGCGGAGAGTGCTCCTGACCTGCATCGCCGGCGCCGTCCGTGGCAAGAAGGTCATCACCACCAATGCGGACCCGGCCGCCGCCAGGGCACTGGACCGGGTAGACCGCGACTTCGGCGTCCCGACGCCGAACCGCACTTGGGTGGCCGAATTCACGCATGTGGCCGCATGGGCCTCACGCACCTGCTTGCTGGGGGCCGTTCGGGCGCTTGACTTCCCACCCCGGGCTCCCTCCGCCGACCTATGGGGTCCGCAGGCCGAGGCGGCAACCGGCCGTAAGCGCGTCGATCACAGTGACGATGACACCGCTACCGGTTCGGCACCATCTGCCCTCAGTCGTCGTCTGTCGGTACGAGTTCGACCACAAGCCTGAAGCGTGGCTGCTCAGCGAGTGCGCTGGGGCCAGTGACCATACGGAAGGGGCGGCGCTATGACCGCACTATCAAACGAGACCGATTTTCCCGTCGACCGCGCCGTCCAGGACGCGCAGCGAGTGATGGCACAGCGGAGGGCCGGGTGCCCGGTCGGTCACGTGCACGCGGGAGCCTCGCACGGCGAGGGTTGGCTCGTGACCCGCTACGACGACGTGATGAGCCTGATGACGGATCCCCGGGTGAAGCGGGACCGACGCAACGTCCCCGAGCAGGACACCGGGGAAGGTCACGAAAGCCTCCTCTACCTCGACCCGCCGGACCACACCCGCATCCGCCGCCTGGTGAACAAGACGTTCACCCCGCGCGCCGTGGAACACCTGCGCCCCAAGATCGAGCAGCTCGCCGACGAACTGCTCGACCGCATGGCCGAGCAGGGCGAGGTCGACCTGATCTCCGCGTACGCCCTGCCCATCCCGATGCTGGTCATCTGCGAGCTGCTCGGCGTGCCCGAGGACGACAGGGCCGACTTCACCGCCTGGTCGGAAGCGATCAACGGGACGCAGGACGACCCCGCCGTGAAGCGCGAGGCTTACGCCTACCTGGAGAAACTGGTGGCCGACAAGCGGACCCGCCCCGGGGACGACCTACTCTCCGCGCTAGCTGTGGCGGCCTCGGAGGAAGGAGGCGCACTGTCCGAGACGGAGTTGCTCCACAATGCGGAGCTTCTCCTCGTGGCGGGCCACGACACCACGGTCTTCCTCATCGCCAACACCGTCCTCGCGCTCCTGGGAGCGCCCGAACAACTGGCGGAAGTCCGCGCCGAACCCGGCCTGTTGCCTGCGGCTATCGAGGAGGTCCTCCGCTACGACAGCCCCGTCAACATATCCAGCCAACGCTGGACAACCGAACCGGTCACCCTCAGCGGCGTGACAGTGCCGGTCGGCCAGCCGCTCCTCGTCTCGGTCATGTCCGCCAACCGCGACCCCGCCCGATTCGACGACCCGGACCGCTTCGACACCCACCGGGACCAGAGCGCGCGCCACCTGGGGTTCGGCCACGGCATCCACTACTGCCCCGGTGCTCCACTCGCGCGCATGGAGACACACACCGCGGTGGGCAAGCTGATCGAACGATTCCCCGACCTGCGGCTCGCGGTATCACCCGACGCCCTCACCATGCGCGACAGCCTACTCATGCACGGCCCTACCACCTTGCCCGTACGCCTGTCCTGACCATCCACCGCGCCCCCCAGGGCTCCCGCGTAGTCGGCCGTCGTCCGGTTCGTGACGGCTCGTTGGGCGAGGGGGCTAGAAGCAGGACAGACACGGGCTTCCAAGATCATGGAGTTCTCGACGCCCCGTGACCTGCCTGGAGGACCGTGCCTGCCGACGAGCGGTACGTCCGTTCGTCACGCTTGATCATCGGTCACCCGGTGTGTTCCACGGCTGGTTGCCCCCCAGGTGGCAAGAGGCCCGCGGCCAGGGGTGATCATGCATGTTCTCTAGGCAACCTGATCACCACAGACTGCGGACGCCTGGTGCAATCGCACCCCGAGTTCAGGTTCTTCGATGTGATCACGTATGAGCTCGCCGTGGCCGTTGGCGGGCCCCGGGTGGTGCCTAGCCAGACCGGACGCGAGCGGCACTGCACCGCTGGCTGCGCCATAGCAGGGACGCGGGGGCGGACTGCTCGGGTTCCGGCCGGCGTATAGCGGCCGGGCCGTGTCGGCATCGACAGGAGGCCCAGCATGAGCGGCTCGTTGTTTACCCGGATGAGGGGGGCGTGGGCGTAAAGAACAGCACCGGAGCGGCTGGAGCGAAGTGGGCTGCGACCCACCAGTGGACATTCAGTGAAGTCAATAGTTTGAAGATCACATAGGAAAGACCAGGTGAACCATGGAAACGAAGCAATACGCGACCGCTCGAGTGCTGGCGGCCTACAAGTACTGCGAGGTCGTCACCGGCCATGAGGCCCGGAACTTTTTATACGGCATCAGGTTGCTACCCCAAGAGAAACGGCGTGCCATGTCCGCACTCTATGCTTTTTCTCGGCTGGTGGACGACATCGGTGACGGCCCTCTGGAACGAGACAGGAAGGAGGAAGAGCTGGAAGCGGCCCGCGCAGTGATAAAGCGGGTGCAGGCCGGGGAGGTGGATGAGTTCGACGCTGATCCGATAGCTGTGGCACTGGCCGACGCCGCGCGGCGCTTTCCGATTCCCCTCAGCGGACTGGAAGAGGTGATCGACGGTGTCCTCATGGATGTCCGTAGTGCCACCTACGAGACCTGGGACGACCTCAAGCTCTACTGTCGACGGGTCGCGGGAGCCGTGGGACGCCTCTCGCTCGGCGTGTTTGGAACCGTACCTGGCGCGCCCGATACGGAACGCGCGGCCGAGTACGCCGACACGCTGGGACTTGCGCTTCAGCTCACGAATATACTCCGAGACGTGCGCGAGGACGCGGCCATAGGGCGTACATATCTGCCTGCTGAGGATTTGAGGATGTTCGGATGCGGTGCGGGTTTCCGCAGCGCTGCACTGCCGCTCGATGCTGATTTCGCCCAGCTTGTTCGCTTCGAGGCCCGCCGGGCCCTTGAGCTGTACGACGAGGGATTTCGTCTCCTGCCCATGCTCGACCGGCGCAGTGGTGCGTGCGTGGCCGCAATGGCAGGAATATACCGCAGGCTCCTCGACCGCTTCGTGCGCGAGCCCGAGGCAGTATTGCGCGGCCGGGTCTCACTGGCAGCGCACGAGAAGGCGTACATCGCTGCTCGTGGCCTGTCTGGTTTCGACGCACGCAATATTCTCCGGAAGCGTGCCGGATCGAGCATGTGATGCGGTCGGGATGAGCGTCCCGCTGTTGGGGGAGTCGGGCAATTCCGGAAGGCTTCGCTAGGCACCGCTCGACGGGTGCCTGGGCTGCTGATATGGGCGGGCAGGCCATTCGTGTGCGCGTGGGCTGGCCGTCTCATCGGCGTGCTCACTGAGGAGCAAGTTGTCATCGTTTCGGCGGCGAACGACACGTCAGCCGACGGAAGGACGTGAAGTGATAGCAGGTGGAAGGAAGCTGGCCGGTGGTCTGGCGGTGCTTGTGGCACTGTTCGGGTTGGGGCTCGTGGCGAAGACCGCTGTGCTGACGCGGTGGGACACAGCCTTCGACGAGGGACTCGCCGAGCGGCGCCATGGTGCACTGACGTGGATGGCGAAGGCAGCTACGGAAGTGACGCAGACCAAGGTTGGAGTGGCGCTTGCACTTCTGATTCCACTGGCGCTGTGGATACTGCACCGCCGGCGGGACGCGGCGCGGGCACTGCTTGTGCTTGTCGGGGCGCCGACGCTGACGCTTGTGACGAAGGTGGCGATAGCTGAGCACCGCCCACCGGTCCGGCTGTGGGTGGATCCACCGGACAACGCGCAGAGCTTTCCCAGTGGGCACACGACGATCGCTGCGGCCGTCGCGCTCACCACGGTCCTCATCGTACGCGGGCGGCGGGCCCGAGCCTTGGTGGCGGTAATCGGTGTTCTGATGACGGCGGGGGTGGCGCTCGCTCGGATGTACCTAGGGGCGCATTACCCTCCGGACGTCGCAGGCGGTGTGCTGAGCGCGACATCCGCCCTGTTGCTCACCCTGGGATTCCTGGAACTACCGCCTGTTGCCAGGCGGCTGACCGCACGCAAGTCACTCCGACGACCGCACCACGCACTGAACAACGTCCTCAACCGCTAACACGCGACCGGGCGGCAGTGAAAGGCAGGCCGGGCCGTACCTGCTTCGTCGCGTCCCATCGCGGAACGTGCCCCCCCGCGTTGATCTGCCGTCGCACCGACGAGTCGCGGAAGGCCCGAGGAACCTCCCATGGAAAAACAATGCGTCACTCCCTGCTGGGAATGCAGACCTTACTACCTCCAGCGCCAATGAGATCCGAATGATGCAGCCACAGGAAAAGGATATATCGTGACGATAATATCTTCTGCCCGAATTTTCACACCCCGGGAACTGTCCGGACTGCGAGCCGCTGTTGCAGGGCCGGTCCTGACGCGCGAAGACGGCGCCTACGAGGCGGAATGCGCTGTCTTCAACCTGCGCCAGGCCATACGCCCCAGCATCGCCGTGGGTGCTACAGAGACCGGCGATGTAGCCGCCGCTGTGCGCTTCGCAGCAGAGCACGGCCTTGCCGTCGGAGTGCAGAACGCCGCCCATCAGACGGTTATCCCAGAGGAGGGGGACGACTGGATGCTGATCACCACCCGCCGCATGACCGATATCGTTGTCGACGGCCGTGCCGCCACGGCGACCGTTGGAGCCGGCGTGCGCTGGACGGACGCCCTCTCCGCGACAGCCAAGCACGGACTCGCTCCCATAGTTGGATCAGCCCCAAATGTAGGCATCATGGGATACACACTCGGCGGCGGAGTCAGCCCTCTGCTGGGCCGCTCTTATGGGTATGCCGCCGACCATGTGCTCCGGATGGAAGTGGTTACCGCCGACGGGCAGGTACGCGACGTGGCGAGCGACACCGAACCGGACCTCTTCTGGGCGCTGCGCGGCTGCAAAGGAAATTTCGGAATCGTCACCCGCATGGAATTCAGCCTCTTCCCGGTGACGCGTTTCTACGGCGGTGGCATTTACTTCTCGGGCGACGATTCACCCGAGCTCCTCAGGGCGTGGCGTACCTTCGTCGACACTCTGGGTGAAGAGACCACTACCTCTGTGGCCCTCATGCGGCTACCGAACATCCCGGAACTTCCTCCCGTTCTGCGGGGCGAGTTCGTCCTGCACCTTCGTTTTGCTCACCTTGGCACAGCCGCCGAAGGCGAAACTCTCCTCGCACCGTTGCGCGCCGTTGCGACTCCGCTGCTGGACCTCGTCGTTGAGCGCCCGTTCGAGCAGGCAGGTGACATTCACATGGATCCCGTCGATCCACTGCCGACGATTGACCGTGGATTCTGCCTACGCGAACTGACCGCAGACACGTTGGACAAGCTGCTCGAACTCGCAGGCCCTGAAGCCGGCTGCAGCCCACTCCTCATGGTCGAGGTACGCGCTCTAGGCGGCGCGTTCGACCGCGAACCGCTGGTCCCCAACGCGGTGCCGTCACGCGGCTTGCCCTTCCTTGTCTTCGCTACCGGTACCGCCGGCTCGTCCGACGCCTCAGCACTCGAGGCTTCCCTTGATATCCTCGCCAAGGAACTCGCCCCTTGGGCGGACGACCGGGTTTCAGGAAACTTCGTCGCACCTCACGACGCCCTGACCGAAACGGGCGTCCAGCGAGTGTACGGACCAGATCGTTATCAACGTCTGGCACAGATAAAGAGGGAATTCGACCCGGCCAATATGTTCCGTATCAATCACAACATCCGCCCATCCTGACGAATAAAACGCAATGTCGTGCAGACCCTGCTGGAGGCCCAGCCTCTTTCCCAGGTCCTGGCGTCGGCGGCCGCAGTCCTCATGGTCCCCATCGGCGACGGCAGCTCCTTCCCGAGCGCCGCTCACCTCGCCTCCTACGCCGACTTCGCTCCCCCCAAGCAGTTCGGCACCTCGATCCACGGCGAACACGCACCCCGAGGTGGCAACCGGCAGCTCAAGCGAGCAATGTTCCCGTCGGCATTCGCCGCCCTGTACGACCCTTTTTCACGCGCCTACTACGACCGCTGCCGAGCCCGCGGAAAGCCCCACACACAAGCCCTCCTCCGCCTCGCCCGCCACCGCATCAGCGTCCTGTTCGCCATGCTCCGCGACGGCACTCTCCACCGACCCCTCACCCCACCACCGCTTGACGAAGGACATACAGGCACCCTCCCCGGGTTGCGGTTGGGAGTTGTGCTGTCCGCCGCAGTCCGCACGGCGCCAGGTCGCTCGCGGATCGACCTTCACATACGACACAGACCCGAGAGAAAGAGCTGATGGCCCATGAACACCCTGGTCTCCCCGTTGGTTGCCGAGCAGTCCGAGGCCGAAGCGCTGTTCCGGTTCGAGACCGGCGCCCCCGAGCACCTGCGAGCCGCCCTGGGCATAAACGCCACGCGGATCGGCGGCGGAGTCGTGCTGTCGATGCGCAACGACCCCACCCGCTTCTGGAGCAAGGCACTGGGATTCGGTGTCACCGGCGCCGTCACGCCCGAGCTGATCCGCGAGGTGTGCGACTTCTACCGGGCGGAGGGGACCCCGCAGGCCGTCCTGCAGATCGCCCCCGCGTTCCTTCCCTCGGACTGGGAGGCCATCTGCGCGAGCGAGGGCATCACCGAGGGCGCGTCCTGGGTGAAGCTCGTCGGCGCGACGGAGGATGTCGTCGCCCGCGCCGACGCCCTCGACAAGGCGCCCGACCGGATCACCGTGGCCCCGGTCGAGGCCGGCCACGCGGCCGAGTGGGGGTCGGTCCTGGTGCGCGCGTTCGGCATGCCCGAGGAGCACTACGCCCAGATGTCCGCGTACTCGGCCGCTCAGCCGGGATGGCACCCGTTCGCCGCCTGGCTGGACGGGGAACTCGTCGGCACCGGGACGATGCACGTCCATGGCGACACGGCCCAGCTGTTCGCCGGCGCGGTCCTCCCGCACGCGCGCAACCGCGGCGGGCAGACCGCCCTCCTGGCCGCCCGCGCCCGGGCCGCGCGGGACCTCGGCTGCCGCTTCGTCATCGCCGAGACCGGCACGGAGACCCCCGGCACCCGCAACACCTCCCTGCACAACATGCTGCGGCTCGGCTTCCAGGTCGCCTACGAACGCCCCAACTGGAAATGGCAGTCCCTGCCCGATGTGGCCTGAGCCAGCAACCGGCCCCGCGTCTCCGCCGGGGGAGGGCGCGGGGCCGGCCGTCCGGGGCCTCGCAACTACCTGGCCTTCATCGGCCTTGCCGCCGCCATCTGCTGCGGGTGTGTCCAGCTAACGGCTCTGTTCCGTAGTCGGTGGTGACGGTCGGTGGTCGTTATTGCAGCAGGATGCGGTGACGGAGGAGGTCGAATCCTGCTCGGCCGTGCATCTGCCGCATGATCCTCTTTTTCCGGGTGTTGATGCCTTCGGTGCGGCCGTTGCTCCAAGGGAGGGTCAGTCCGGCATTGACGGCGGCGCGGTCGAGTTCGAGGCCGTTGCAGAAGCTGTGCAGTCGGGGCAGGTCGGCGCTGCGGGCTTGGGCGATCCACCCGGTGAGCTTGGAGTCGTTGCCGCCGGCGGGCGTCAGGAGGGCGGCGAATTCGCGGATGAGGGTGGTGAGCTGGGTCATCTTGGGGCAGGCCGCGGTGAGGAGGCCGAGCAGGGCTGTGTCCTTGGTTCGTAGGCGTTCGGGGTGGGTGAGCAGGAGCCGGGCGAGGTGGCGCGGGGTTGTCACGGGGCGGTTCCTTCTGCGCGGCCCCGGTTGAGGTAGCGGACCAGCAGGTTGGCGCTGCCGGTGTAGCCGAGTCCCCTGATCTCGTGGAGGAGGTGGGTGACAGGGACTGCCGGGTAGTCGGACCGGCGTCGGCGCAGGTGGTCGCGGTAGGGATCGACCAGAGTGGGTCGTTAGCGGGGGGCGATGTGGTCGGCGGACGGTTCAGGGTTGCGGGCATATCGCTTGACGGTGTTCAGTGCGAGGCCCAGTCTGCGGGCGCATTCGAGCAGGCCGACGCCCTGGCCGAGGAGGTCATGGACTTTGTGCCAGCGCTCGCGTGTGGTCTGCTCGCGGACGCCGCCGGGACGGGGCGGGTTGACGGTGCCCCAGCAGGAGGCGTGGGCGCGGACCTCGGCCAGGATCTTGTCGCACAGGTTCTTCCACAGGTGCCATCGGTCGCTGACCTGCGCCGCGTCGGGTAGTGCCCGGCGGATCGCCTCGGCGTAGGTGGCCGAGCCGTCCTGGCACACGGCATCGACCTGCTTCTTCCCACGGAGCCATGCCTCCAAAGTGGCGGCCTCGCGGTCGGGCAGGACATCGATGCGCTCCCCGGGTTCGGCGTCGATGATGATCGTGGCGTAGCGATGGCGGCGGCGCAGGGCGAAGTCGTCGACCCCGATCACCCGTGGGACGCGGACCGTCGGCGGGGGTATGCGACGCAGCAGGCGCAGGGAGGTGGCGTAGGAGACGGGCGTTGCCAGGAACCGGGTGAGACGGGAAGCCGCCCGCCCGCATAACTCCTTGACCACCTCCGAGACCTGCCTGGTCAGACGCGTGGTGCGGCGCTGAAGACGCTCGATCAGCCCAGGAACCTGCTCACGGAACGTCTGCCGTCGGCAGCCCAGGACCGGACAGACCAGGCGCCGCACCCGGACACGGGCCACGACCTGCCGGCCGTGCACCGGTACATCCGCCACCGTCCGAACGTGATACCCGTGCACCCTCCCCGTCAGCACTCCGCATACCGGGCAGGGGACCGGCACATTCCGGGTCCGGGCGATGACCCGAATCACCTCGCCGTCATCCGCCACATCCTCGATGACCAGAGCAGAGAGCCCTGAAAACACCAGTGCCACAAGGGAGTTGACGTCTCGCATAGAACGCCAACGATACCCATCACCAACCGTCACCACCGACCACGGAACAGAGCCGTTCAATGGACAGACCCCCGGATCGCCGAAGCCGAGACGGAAGGCTGGCTCGGCGAGGTCGAGGGTCTCCAGGCCAGCCTGGCTGGAGCCAAGGAGAAGCTCCGCCAGCTCGATCAGGTACACGGGCAGCACACGGCCGTGGACCTTGGCATCCCTGCAACGCGTGGTGATCGATGAACCCACGCAGATGGAGTGCCGCACAGCTCTCAACCAGGATCGAGAACAAGTTCAAAAAGCGCGCCTCAAACGCTCTTCAGAACACGATCAAGTGCCGCCCGGCCTACAGGTCCCCAGTTCGGCTTGCCGCCGGGAAGGCCCTGGTCTCCGTTCTGCCCCATCAGCATCAGGAAGAGGCTCTTCATCGCGGCCAGCCCGCGGGCGCGCCGGATCGTCGCCTCGTCTGCATGCGCGTACATGTCGAAGAACCGTGAGGCCATGCCCGCGGGTAGCAGCACCCATGCGGCGGCAAGGTCCCACGCCGGATCGCCGGCGAACATGGCACCGAAGTCGACGATGCCCGAGAGCATTCCGTCCGAGACGACGACGTTCGCGGGATGGAGGTCGCCATGCACCCAAACTGGCGGGCCCTCCCACTCGGGGGCCGCGACGGCCTCGTCCCAGACGGCCCGGACGTCGGCAGCGATGTCGTCGGGGGCAACAGCCTGGAAGAAGTTCTCGAAGCCGTCGGTACACATCTTGGGGTGAGCGCCGAAGTCCGAGCTGATCGGCGCCTCGGCGGGCGCCTCCACATGGAGCGCACGAAGGAAACCCGCCAGCGTGTCGGCCGCGTGGGCGCCACAGCTGATCGAGCCGTGGTCCAGCGGCTCGCCGGGAACCCACGTCATCACTGTCCAGTGCTTGGGGAAGCGCTCGGACGGTTCACCGAACCGCACCGGAGTCGGCACCGGCAGCGGAAGGCGCGGAGCCAGCACGGGTAGCCACCGCCGCTCCTTGAGCTGGAGCTCCGGGGTAGGGTCCATGCGCTGCATGCGCACGGCCAACTCGTCCCCGAGACGCCACATTTGGTTGCCCCAGCCACCCGCCACCTCGCGGATGGCCAGCCCCGCAAGGTCTGGATGTTGCTCGTGCAGCAGGTCGCGCACCAGGTCTGCGGTGATCTCGATCTCGGCGTCGGTCATGCGAAGTCACAGTACTGAGGCGGCAGGCGGAACGGCTGAGCATCTCGCTGTAATTTCTCCGGCATCACCAATTCGGATTCAGAGAGCTGCAGATCAGAGGCTTTGGGATGGAACGGCCCCAAAGTTCAGACCAACTGCTCCCTGCTGTCGCTGAGTGAATCTCTTCAGGGCTGCGTGGCGCATCGCTGCGTATGCCCCCACGCCGGTGAGGGGAGCAATAAGGCACCGCCGACTCCACCCCGATCACGACTGACCAGACCGCCGCCGACGCAACGCATTGCCAGGCGTCATGGCCCGTAGCTGCAGCGGGAGGCTGCGACCTGGCGGGGCCTGCGGAGACTATGACCGAGATGCCGGGCGGTGACTACCAGTGCGACGAATGCGTGGGCGCAGTGATCGAGCGTGCCTCGGGGGACGATTCCGTACTTGCTGAGAGCACTTCACTGCCCCGGCCTGTCGGGGATCCGCAGGAGGCTCCGCACCGCCGGGCAGGCTGACCTGGTGAGCCAAGGACTGGGCGTGATACTTCAGCGCCGATGTGAACGCGGTGCCGACCGCCGCAACGGAACCCACGAAGAGCCGGTCACAAGCCACCTGCTGCACTGTTCACCAAGCTCGACGTCAACGACCGAACAGTCGGTGACCGTCGCACAGGCTCGTGGCTGGCTACCGCTCCCCTGGCGGCCCCCAGTTTGGGATCGGCCCGACGTTGAACGTCCGGGTCACCGTTCGCCGCGCGATGCGCCAGGCGCCGTCATGGCGGCGGTACTCGTCGAGGTAGGTGGCTCCGCCGGTGACCCAGGTGGTGTCCTGGAGCTGGATGTGGACGATGACGTCGCTGCGGCCGGTAGCGGCCTCCACGTCGACGTCGAGATTGACCGTTCCGTGCGACATGGCCGGGAACATCTGCCACTGCCGTTCGACGGTTTCGCAGATCGCTTCGATACCGGTGAACACCATTTCCGGGCTGAGCTCCCACACAGCGTCCGGTGTCCACACGCCGCGCCAAAGCTCGAGATCGCGCAGGTCGCCCGCGACGCAGTACTGGTGCGCCGCGCGGCGCAGGGCAAGCTCGGTCTCGACCCGTTCCAGCCGGGCGATCACCTCAGGAAGTTCACTCATGAAGATTCATGATACGGCTCCGTCGTGGTGCAAAGTGGCCTGGGCTTTCACGCGGCAGGATGTCCGGTGGGTGATCAGAAACGCGAAGAGTGCTCCTGACCCGCAACGATGGGACTTGTCTGGGACCAGGTCGTCGCATGAAAGAAGCACTCTCCAGGGATGAGGCTGGAAGAGCCCGGTAGGTGTTCGGGCTGCGAACGACCAGCCTGGCTGCCGGGGGCATGACTTCCGGTCACTGCTTGCGACTGGTCGTTTCAGACGAGCGCCGGTGCGGGTGCGGGCAGGTGGGGGTGATGTTGCGCCAGGCGCGCTCGATGTATTCCTCCTTCTCGCCGACCGGGGCGACATGGTTGAGCACCTCGACGCCGACGGCGATGACTCAGGGCTTGGTGGTCAGGTCGGTGCAGACGGGGATGTCGGTGAGCAGGCCGAGCTTGGCCAGCACGAGTGCGCCGGAGCATTGCGCGGCGGTGAGTTGGCGCGAGGGGGCCAGGTCGCGCAGGATTCGGCCAGCGACACGATCGGTGTGCCGGTGGTCGCGGACGCGGACGCGGACGCGCTGTCGGTGTCGGTGGCGGCCAGCTCGTCCAGCACTTGCAGCATGGTGCCCAGCAACGACTTGCCGCAGTGCTCGGCGCTGTCCGGGACGGCGTTTGGGATGTGCACGCCCGGGACACTCAACCGGATCCGACGCTGACGGCCCCGTATACGCGCGCATGGATGCGTACGGACATGGGTGGGGGCCCGGCCTCCCTGGCCGAACCCCCACCCACGATGGCGCCATCCGCGGCGCCGGCACGTCTGTCGTGGTGCCTCTACCAGCGGTACCAGCGGCCCTTGCGGCCACCGCTACCGGCGGGCCGTACGAAGAAGCCGACCAGCCACACCACGAGAACGATCACCGCGATCCACCACAGCGCCTTCAGTGCGAAGCCCGCACCGAACAGGATCAGTGCCAGAAGAAGTACCAGAAGCAGGGGAACCATCGTTATCAACCTCCTGGACACCGGGTGCCCCTGAGCCAGGCCGGCAAGCACACGAAGATCATGTTTCTTTCACGGGGCAATGGGCACCCGCGTGCACCCGTGAATGCCCCGATTCCCGCAGCGCATGCGGGTCCACACGGGGAAAACGCGGCACCGTCGCCCGGTCCGCCCGGCATGTTTGCCGCAGCATCCAGCGGTCAGACGAACCCACAGCAGACGACCTCGACGCCCGGGAAGGTGAGCAGCATGACTGCCAACGAGAAGGCCAAGGCGAAGACCGAGCAGGCCGTCGGCAAGGCCAAGGAGACGGCCGGCGAGGCCGTGGGTAACGAGCGGCTGATCGCGAAGGGCCGCGCCGAGCAGGCGAAGGGCGACGCCCGCGAGGCCAAGGAGAAGCTCAAGGACGTCGGCGAGGACATCGCCCATCCCTGAACCCTCTGTGTTGGGGCCACCCCGCTAGCCGGGGTGGCCCCAACACGCATGTCGAAAAGTGGTGTACACAGGGCACGCGCACTGCGGAGAGATCAGTCGACGGACGTGCCGGCAAACGGCCGCGTGATCAACGGGCCTTTCCCTCGTTGGTGCGGAGCTGCCGCAGCCGGGCGAGGAGCAGCTGGATGACCGGGGTCCGGTCCCGGTGTTCGCGTTCGTACCGCAGCACCTTTTCCGCACCGTCCTGATCCAGCTTGCCCACTCGGTCCTCGACCGAGATCCGCGGCAGGTGCTTGTAGTCGGCTATCGGAAGCTCTTGCGTCACCGGCACCGGAGTTATGTCATCAGGCAGATCCACCGAAGTCACCTCTCACTGTGTTCTTACTCGGCTTCCCGCCCAATGGGGTACAACACCCCCTAGCGGCCCCATAGGTGCCAGCAGCCTGCTGGCCCATCTCTGGCTGGAGAGTGGACAGATGGCGTGAGGGCAGCTACTGCCACCACTCTCGATCGCCGGGCATGGCGACCGGCGGTGCCCTCTTCGCCCGCCGCAAGCTAGCTGCCTCCGTCCACAGGCGCGTTGCTCGGTCGCCCGGGGCAGCGGCTCGGAGCCGGAGCTTGCCCCCGTTCCGGTGACTACCCGCTTTACTCCGTCTGCACGGAATCGCGGGCGGTCAGGACAGGGCCTCGGCTAGCATCCGAAGCAGTGATTGTGGAGTCTGTCGCTGCAGGAGCCCTGGTCATGCCGAAGACGCGTCTCAAATGTCGCAGCCCCCAGTCCGCTGCCGTCGTTGTCAAGGTCGGCAAGCTGCCCGCCGACGCGCATCACACGGTGCGTCAGGACGGCACCGAAGTGATCATCAAATATCGCAGTGCGCTGTGGCCACTCGACGTCGCCGAGTGGGCGGCACTCGAAGGCCACGCCAGCGACAAGGCGGCTGCCCGTGTCATGGCCCGGCTCCGGGAATAGGGCCGTTGGCAAAGGTCGCTCTGCATGCGTCGTCGCGGCTACAGTCGGGCGAACATCACCATGGAGACCTGCCGGACCTCCGGGGCGTCATCGTGCCGGACACCGCTGGCAGCCCCGCTGCGGTACCGAGTCCTGCGCCGTCCCGATCGCGCGGCCCCTGCCTGCATGTCAGCGCCTCCTCAACCAGAGCAGCGTTCCTATGCGCGGAGGCGTGAGCGTGAGGGCATGTTCCTGCAGGCCGTGGTGCGTCCACGACCACCGACTGCTGCAAGCGTTCAGGTGCGCACCGGCCACCCGGAGCGAGGCCCTCGTGAGGGGTCCGGTGGGCCGCGGCCCTATGGCCCTTGTCTCGCCGGCAGCGGGAACGGACGTGCGACTCACCCGGATGGCCTAGGGTTCCGCAGGAGGGCGCGTGTTCTCCTGCGAAGAAGGATGTGGCCAGTGGCTGGCAAGAACGTTTCAGAGCGCTTGATCGGCCTGTTGTCCGTCCGGGGTGAGAACCTGAGCGCCGAATGGGCCGACAAGGTCACCAGCTCGTTGAAGGGGCGGGTCAGCCGCGCGGAGGTCCAGCGCGAGCTTCAGGAACTCTATGCCGCGCTGGTGGCGGCGCTGAGCGAGGGAAGCCTGGACGGGCGCGGTGAGGCGTTCGGGGAGGTTCGCGCGCTGCTCACCGAGCTGTCCCGCAACCGGGCCCGGCAGGGTTTCACCCCCACGGAGACCGCTGTGAGCGTGTTCGCCCTCAAGGAGGTCCTGGAACCGTCGCTGACCGGCAAGGACAGCGACGTGGAGGCGTACCTGAAGTTCGCCGCGCTCCTGGACACGCTCGGCCTGTTCACCATTGAGGTCTACACCCGTACCCGCGAGGAGCTGATCTCGGGGCAGGCCGAGCAGTTGCTGGAGCTGTCCACGCCGGTGGTGAAGTTGTGGGACGGGGTGATCGGCGTCCCGCTGGTCGGCACGCTGGACTCCGCGCGGACCCAGGTGGTGATGGAGAAGATGCTGCAGGCGCTGATAGACACCGGCTCCGAGCAGGCCATCATCGACATCACCGGCGTCCCCGCGGTCGACACCGAGGTTGCCCAGCACCTGCTGAAGACCGTGGTGGCGGCGCGCCTGATGGGCGCGGAGTGCACCATCTCCGGTATCCGCCCGCAGATCGCGCAGACGATCGTGGCTCTGGGCATCGACTTCGGGCACATCGTCACCAAGGCCACGTTGGCCGACGCCCTGCGCCACGCGCTGCGCAACTCCGGTGTCACCGTGTCCCGTACGGCGTCCCAGGCCGGTGGCCGGTGAGCGAGCAGGTTCCGGTCCTGCAGATCGGGCAGGTGCTGCTGGTCTCCATCCAGACCGACCTGGACGACCAAGCGGTGATGCTGCTGCAGGACGATCTGGCGGCCAAGGTGGTGGAAACCGGCGCGCACGGGGTGGTGATCGACATCACCGCGGTGGAGATCGTCGACTCCTTCGTCGGCCGGATGCTGGCCACCATCGCCTCCATCAGCCGCCTGCTGGACGCCCAGACCGTCGTCGTCGGCATGCGCCCGGCCGTCGCCATCACCCTGGTCGAACTCGGCCTGTCCCTGGGGGGCGTGCGGACCGCGCTGACCCTGGACAAGGGGTTGCAAGTGCTGGAGCGGGCCCACGCCATTGCGATCGGCTTGACCGGGGTTGATTCCTCGGTGGCGCCCGGTGTCGATGGCGCTGAGCCAGATGTCGCGGCAGGCCCGTGAGCGGGGCCTCCCGCACCCCGGAGGTGCTGGAGATCACCGCCAACGCCGGGGTGGTGCAGGCGCGTCAACTGGTGCGTGCGCTGGCCCAGGCGTGCCGGCTTTCCCTCGTGGAGCAGACGAAATTGATCACCGCAGCCAGTGAGCTGGCCCGCAACACCCTCATCTACGGCGGCGGAGGCACCATGACCGCGCTCCTGGTGGACGAACACGGCCGGCGCGGGGTGCGTCTGGTCTTCGCCGACCAGGGCCCGGGGATCGCGGACGTGGACCTGGCCCTGACCGACGGCTGGACCTCTGGCAACGGCATGGGCCTGGGCCTGTCCGGGTCCAAACGGCTGGTCGACGACTTCGTCCTGGACAGCACACCGGGACAGGGCACCACGGTGACCATCACCAAATGGGCAAGGTGAACATCATCGGCGGGGCGCCGTTGCTGGACTGCGAGGACGTGGCCTGGTTCCGTGACCAGCCCGAAGCCGCCCGCGGAGCCGCCGCCGCCCTGGGCCGGCGTATCGGCCTGGGGGAACAGCGCACCGCGGAACTGGTGCTGGCGGTGGCCGAGCTGGCGACCAACATCACCAAGCACGCCGTCGACGGCTCCCTGCTGCTGCGCGTGCTGCGCAACGACGCCGTGGCCGGAGTCGAGGTGGTGGTCGTGGACAGCGGTCCAGGGATGGCGGACGTGCCGGAATCCCAACGGGACGGGATGTCGACGGCCGGCACCTTGGGCATCGGCCTGGGCGCGGTGCAGCGGCTGGCCGACAACTTCGACGTCCATTCCCAACCCGGCCTGGGCACCGTGCAACTGGCCCGCTTCTGGCCCCGCAACCTACGCCCCCCGATGTCCGGCGAACCGGCTGTCGGAGGAATCACCCGGCCGATCAGCGGCGAGCAAGTCTGCGGCGATGCATGGGCCGCGCGCATCGACCCCAGTTCGGCGATGACTGCCGCTCCACCTTCGGATGGTCACGCGCAGCTGGTCTCGCGCCGCCCCGAGGCTTCCGTCGGTCCGACAGGAAAGAAACGCTCTGTGCCGGTGCGCGCCGCCGTGGCGGGACCGGGCCAGGGTGTACTGGTGATGTCCTGCGACGGCCTGGGCCACGGCCCGATGGCCGCCTTGGCCTCGCAGGCGGCCGTCCAGGCCTTCCGCACCGGGACCGCGCGCACTCCCGAGCAGGTGATGGAGCAGGTCCACCGGGCTCTGCGCGGAACCCGTGGCGCCGCCGTGGCCGTCGCCCGCCTGGAGCCCGACGGCCGGGTGCTCTTCTGCGGCATCGGCAACATCACCGCCGCCCTGGTCACCACCACGACCCGCGCCAACCTGCTCTCGCACCCCGGCATCGTGGGCCACCAGATGCACCAACTGCGCACGTACGAACAGCATCTGCCCTCCCACGGAGCCCTGGTGATGCACTCCGACGGACTCAGTGACCGCTGGACCGCGGCCGACCTGGCCGGGCTGCTCCACCACCCGCCCGCCGTGATCGCCGCCGGACTGCTGCGCCAGGCCGGGACGCGCCGGGACGACGCCAGCGCGGTGATCGCCAAGGCGGCCTGGTGAACGAGCCCGACGTTCGGCCCCGCAACTCCACTCCCGTGCTGGTCACGCCGGTCAGCAGCGAGCGCGACGTGTTCGCGCTGCGCCGCCACGCCAAGACCATCGCCCAGGCCGTCGGCCTCGACAGCCGCGACCAGGTGCGCCTGGCCACCGCGCTGAGCGAGCTGGGCCGCGACCTGCTGCGGCCCGCGGCCATGACCGCCGCCTTCAGCGTGCAGCGGGAACCGGCCGCCCTCCGAGCCCTCCTGCAATGGCGTGACGACCGCGCCCCCAGCGACGAGTCCCTGTCCGCCGTCACCCGACTGCTGCCGCAGACCCGCTACCAACCAGCCTCCGAATCCGCGGACCTAGCAGCGTCGTCCGTGGTCCGTTCGCCGGGCGGCAGGATCGAGATCACCTGCCATGTTCCCGGCCCCGCCGGGGACCTGGAGGTGGACCAGCTCCTGGCCGTCTTGAAGCTCGACGTTCCCGCGAGCGCGATCGACGACCTCCAGGCACAGACCCGGGACCTGCTCGCCGCACTGCAGGAAGCCCACGCCCAGCGCGACGAACTCGAGCGGCTCAACGAGGAACTCACCGAGACCAACGCCGGGGTCATGGCCCTCTACGCGGAACTCACGGTCGAACACAAGGACGTGGTCGAGCGCTACGGACAGGAGCACGAACTCGCCCTCACGCTGCAACGCACCTTCCTGCCCGCGACCCTGCCCGAGGCAGCCGGCGTGGAACTCGCCGTACGCTACCTGCCCGCCGCCGCCACGGCCGAGATCGGCGGCGACTTCTACGAAGCCGTCAACACCCCGCACGGGCTCCTCCTCGCGGTTGGCGACGTCGTCGGCCACTCTCTCCAGGCGGCCATGGTCATGGGCGACCTCCGCCACGGTCTGCGCGCCTACGCCACCCAGGGCCACGCTCCGCACATCCTGCTGCAGCACCTGGACCGCCTGCTGGCCGTGCACCAGCCCGGATGGACCGCCACCGTGTGCATCGTGCTGATCGAACCGGGCAACGCGCGCTTGCACGTCGCCAACGCCGGCCACCTGCCACCCCTGCTCCTGGCGCCCGATGCCGAGCCGCGTTACCTGCGCGAACACGGCCCGCTTCTCGGCCTGGGCCTTCCCCAACCCGCCGCCTCCAGTCACAAGGTCGAGCCGGGCAGTCGGCTGCTCATGATCACCGACGGGCTCATCGAGACCCGCGACAGCAACCTCGACCAGCGCATGCAGCTCCTCGGCAACGCCGCCGCAGCGGGGCCCGGAGATCCCGACGCGTTGTGCGACAAACTGGTCGTCACATTCGGGGCGGACCCGGAGGACGACATCATCGTCTTCGCAACCCGCCTACAACTGCCTTGAACCTCAGCGTATTTATTGCAACTTCTGTCCGTGCTCGGTGGCTGTCTTTTCGATGCGCCCGATCGCGAGTACGCGGGGCCTGCGGTGCTCAGCGCCGGCGCCTCGCGTTTGCGGGTGCATCAGCTTGATGTGCCCTGCTTGCGTGCCAGAGCAGCCCGCCCGATCGGCACCGGGACCACGACTGGCTGAGAGCGGCTCAGGTCGCGAGCAATCCCTGCGGGAGGTCGGCTTGTAAGACTTCGTTAGGGCGGAAGCGAGGCATGTGAAGATATGGTGCGTAAGACATCGTCGGTCGGGCGACCGGGAAGGGCGACGATGGCCCTCTGGTGTCTACGGAGATGACTTCCTTGCACGTCAGTGACGTCTACGGCAATGATCCCAGCGCCATATGGGCTGCGAGGCAGACCGCCGCATCGTTCATCGCCCGCATCAGCCAAGGCGCCGCCAGGGAGATAACCGCTGACGTGGCCGACACGGTCCAGCTGGTGGTCAGCGAACTGGTGACCAACGCCGTCAAGCACGCCCCAGGACGCCTCGGCATGGAACTCGCGCTTGCTGGACAGGTACTGGAGATCTCCGTGTGGGACACCTCCCCGCTCGTTCCCATAGCGGTGGAACCAGATCCGGCGCGAGTGGGCCGGCACGGTATGGAGATCGTGACCGCACTGTGCGGAGGCTTCGAGGTGACGCACACGACCACCGGCAAGCGGATCACCGCACGCGTGGCCCTGTCCGCGGCCAACGGTCCGTATCCACCGAGGCAAGATGAGGCTTCTGAGACCGGCAGGCGTGGGTCCCAGTAGTCGTGTTCAGTCCCGCTCGGAGTGGGGACATCAGCCGGGAGGCGTGACCTGGAGTGCCCCCGGTTCGGTCCCGATCGGATTTTGGGGCAGCGTCGACGCCGCTTCATCCATTGCGGCGTTCGGCACGGATCACCACCAGCTCTTCCTTCTCTTCCCCCGGAGCGATCAGCCCCCGCGCCTCCAGCCACGCCGACCGGTCCCGCAGCACCGGCCCGAGGGAGATGTACCGGCGCTCGATGACCGCACTCCGTAAGCCGGCGCGACGTAGCAGGCCCAGGGTGCGATCGGCACCGCAGAGAGCCGAGTGAACCAGGAGCAGAACTCCTCCCGGTGTCAGCAGCGGCGGGGCGTCGGAGCAGATCCGGTCCAGCAGCGCGCGGCCGTCGAACCCCGCATCCCACGCCATGTTGCGGCCGCGGGTCGGCAGGGCTGCCTGTGGTGACGGGACGTACGGCGGATTGGCCATGATCAGATCGAAGCGGCGACCTGTCACAGGTGCGGTGAGGTCGCCGTGCAGCACCGTGACCCGCAGTCCGTTGAGCCGGGCGTTGAGCCACGCCGTACACACGGCGCTCAAGGATGCGTCCACGGCCGTCACCTGCGCTGCACCGCGTCCGGCGGCGGCGAGGGCCAGCGCGCCAGTGCCCGTCCCAAGGTCGAGGACGTGGGCGTCGTCGGCGATAGGCTCCCGCTTCAGCGCGTCTTCGAGGAGAAGTGTGTCGTCCTGCGGGTGGTACACCCCTGGCGGGCACAAGAACCACATAGGTTGCGGCTACCCGCAAGTCCACGATCAAACGGGCGACGCTCGAGGAGCATGACTATCGCCATACAGGGCTGGTGTCTAGGGAAACAAGCACGTCACGTGGGTCGCGGTGCACGGCGGCGGCGCCCGCTTCCTCCAGCTCAGCGCGGCTGATGCCGCCGCAGAGCAGGGCCACGCAGGGCACCCCCACCTTTGCGGCGGCCTTGATGTCCCACACCGTGTCGCCCACGAAGACCGCTCGGTCCGGGCCTACGCCCGCCAGTTCCAGGGCCTGGGCAACCAGATCAGGGGCCGGTTTGCTGGCGGAGACGTCATCTTTGCTGGTGGCGTCCGCGATGACGTCGTCGGCGTCCAGGGCGGTCCGCATGACGGCGAGTTCCTTGCTGTCGGCGGAGGTGGCCAGGACGACCCGGAAGCCCCGGGCTGCTACGGCGCGCAGCAGGTCTGCGGCACCGTCCAGAGGGGCGAGCGCGGGGGCGTAGGCGCCGTACAGCGCCTTGTGGGCGCCACTGATCGCGTCGTCCTCGCTGCGGTCGCGGTCCTTGCCCAACAGGTGCTGCAGAAGATGGTCGGAGCCCATGCCGATGCAGCGGTGGATGTCCGCCATCGACACGGTGTGCCCGGACTGCCGGAACGCCTCCCACCAGGAGACCGCGTGGAGGTAATTGGTATCCACGAGAGTGCCGTCCATGTCGAACAGCGCAGCGCGCTCGGCCTCGTCCCTCATGATGGGCGCTCTTCCGCTCGGCTACCGGAGTGGCTCATACCAAGCCGCTACCCGTCGTCTCTGTAGATAGACGCGCAGTCTGCTTCGCGGCGGAGCGGTCTGCCACCGCGCCGTGGTGGATCTTCCCTGCGCGCACGCCGAACTCCGCTTGGGGGCAGAATTGCCGCACGGGATCACGCGGGCGGAGTAGCGCGCAGCGAGCATTCACCTTGAACGTCTTCCCCTTGGGCCTGCTGCGTCGGGAACCTCGTCGCAGCTCTGCGGTGGGGCGGGCGATCAATCCCGCGTCCGAAATATCCGTGACGATGACGGGTAGCAGGCCATTGGGCGGCCTCAAATTGATCACCCAGGGGTGAGTGATGCCAGCAGGGTCGAGCAGCAAGCGCGAACGGCAGTTCGAGCACATCAAGGACAGCGCCGAGGAACGCGGTGAGAGTGAGAAGCGAGCCAAGGAGATTGCCGCGCGCACGGTGAACAAGGAGCGGGCTCGCGCGGGCGAGTCCAAGTCTGCGAGCCGGAGCTCCACAGTGGACATGTCCTCTGGGCGGCGCGGCGGCCTGCGGTCGGGCAACGGTTCGCAAGGCCCGACTCGCGATCAGCTTTACGCGGAGGCCAAACGTCGCAACATCGACGGGCGATCCACCATGAACAAGGCAGAACTCGAGCGCGCGCTCGGAAAGTAGTCATCCGCCTGGCTGAGCACCTCTCGGCTGGAATGAGCGCGACGCAGTCGCGCAGTCGCAGCCATGCGGCTGCGTATAGCACCGACCAATGGAGGGCATCGTGCTCATCCTGGGAATCATCCTGCTGATCATCGGCTTCCTCACCGGGATCTCGATCCTGTGGACCATCGGGATCATCCTGGCTGTTATCGGCCTCGTGCTCTGGGTGCTGGGCGCCATCGGGCACAGTGTCGGCGGGCGTCGGCATTACTGGTAGGTAAGGCGGCGCGGGTCCGGTCGTCAGCCGTTCTGGAGGCCACGTGTGACCGCCAAGACGGCGGCCACCCTCCGCGACCGAAGGCGACATGGCGGCGCGACGCCCATCACTGAGCGGGCTCGTACATCCTCGCCAGCGTCCTCCTCCGCCGTTGCTGCGTGTGGGCGAGAACCGCGCGGATAGGTACGCCGGCATGGCCACGGACCTCCGGGTGTTCTCCGACGCCGCCAATGACCCCATCTGTTTCCTGGGTCAGGTTGTGCCGGGTGCGAGATGCCACATCGCCGCGCTGGGCGCAGGATGTAAAGAGGAGCACCCGTCGCGGGGGCCGTCGTCCTTTCGCGGCCCCCATCCCTGATGGGCTGGTTACCGTCCGTTGGTGGTGTGGCGGGAACCAGCCCATCGCTGTGCGGCGCGGACCTGAACCCGTACGGGGTGGGGTGTCCGGAAACGGCAGCGTCATCGTCCAGGAGGAGTCCATGGCCGAACGCGACCTGAGCAAGGGCGACGAGGTTTCGTGGAAGAGCCACGGCAAGAAGGTGACCGGAAAGGTCAAGAAGAAGATCACCGAGCGGACTCAGGCGGCGGGCCGCGCTGTTGACGCGACAAAGGAGGAACCACAGTACGAAGTGGAGAGCGACAAGTCCGGGCGCTCGGCAGTGCACAAGCCGGGGGCCTTGGGCAAGGAAGAGTGAGCCGTGGCCGGGAAGCCCCGGGGGCGGGGTGACCGGGACGACGCCATAGACGCCTTCGAAGAGGCGGTCAACATGACGGCGGCCCAGCTCGAAAAGTGGCTCGCCACCGAGGAATCCAAGAGGCGTCGGTCAGAGCGACGGGGGCGAAAGCGTAGGCGCCTCGGGTCGGCGCATCGTCAGGCTGCTGGAAACAAACGGGGGTGAGCTCAGCGACGACGACTTGGCGCACATGCGCAAGGTCGTCGGCTACGTCCACCGTCACGTCAAGCAGCGTCCCCACGGAGACATCACCGAGACGCGGTGGCGGTGCTCCCTCATGAACTGGGGTCATGACCCGCTGAAGTGAGCGGGACACCGAGCGCGCAACGGGCCTCCCCGACCGAAGCGAGCCGGCCGAGGGAGGCGCCCGTCATGGCTGTTCGCGGCCGCTCAGGCGGTGCCGCTCTCGGACGGAGCCGGGAACCGCTCCCACACGCGGTGGGCGCCCAGCAGCGTGGTGATCTCGCGTAGTACGGCCTCACCATCGGAGCCGGTGATGACGCCGAGTGCGCCGGCAGCAATGCCGGCCGCCTGCAGGGCCAGGTCGGCGCCGTCCCAGCCCCCGATCGGCTTCGCGTGCCGGTAGGCCTCCTGAAGCATCAGCACGACGCGCGGATCCACCGGCGCGGCGGCGAGCGCCGGGGCGCCTGCCTTGGCATCGCGGCCGCCTCGGGCGTCGGCGGCCGGTCCCGGCGTCCCGGCCAGCAGCAGGGCGTCGAATTCCACGGAGCGCGCGGTCGCGAAGGTGCGCTGCACGGTGACTGGATCAGCCCCCTCACCCGCGAGGGATCCCCCGGTGGGCGCGACGATCAGCGGGACCATGTCGTTGGCCAGCACGGAACGACGGACGGTGTCCACGGCGCCCAAGTCGCCGGTGCCATCGGTGACGATGCCGATGACGCGTCCGGCGGTCGGCCAGGTATGCCCGAGCTGCGAGAGTGCGGGACTCGGTTGTGCGTCGGCGAGCGGCTCGGAAGGCTCGGGTGCGGGCAGACCCAGGCCTTGGGCGACCTGCCGGCACAGGTAAGGGTCGATGTGGGCGAGGGCGCGCAGGGCGCGTTCCTTGATCGCCTCTTCGTAGCACTTTCCCAGCTCGAAGGTGTACGCGGCGATGGTGTGCTCGCGTTCCACCGGGCTCAGGCTCAGCCAGAACAACCGGGGCTGACTGTAATGGTCCGCGAAGGACGCCGGTGCCTCGCGCACCTTGACCGAGGGGGCGATGGGCGTGGGGTACTCGATGTACGCGTGGTCTTCGGCGCCGGCGAAGAACGGGCAGCCGCCGTCGAGGGAGTTGGGCTTGTACGGGGCGACACCGGTGTGCACCGCGTCCTGGTGGAAGCCGTCACGCAGCATGTCGTTCACGGGCGCATGGGGACGGTTGATCGGGATCTGGGGGAAGTTGGGCCCGCCCAGCCGGGTGATCTGGGTGTCGAGGTAGGAGAAGAGCCGCCCGGCCAGCAGCGGGTCGTCGGTGATGTCGATTCCGGGGACGAGGTGTCCCGTGTGGAAGGCGACCTGCTCGGTCTCGGCGAAGAAGTTGGTGGGGTTGGCGTTGAGGGTGAGCAGCCCCAACGGCTGGACCGGTGCCAGCTCTTCGGGGACGATCTTTGTCGGGTCCAGCAGATCGATCCCCTGGAAGGTCTGCTCCGGCCTGTCGGGGAAGGTCTGGATGCCCAGCTCCCACTGTGGGTAGGCGCCCGATTCGATGGCGTCGGCGAGGTCACGGCGGTGGAAGTCCGGGTCCATGCCGCTGATCATTTGCGCCTCCTCCCACACCAGGGAGTGCACGCCGAGCTTCGGCTTCCAGTGGAACTTCACCAGCGTCGTGGCGCCGGCTGCGTTCACCAGCCGGAAGGTGTGGACGCCGAAGCCTTCCATGGTGCGGAACGAGCGCGGGATGCCGCGGTCCGACATGTTCCACAGAGCGTGGTGGGTGGCCTCCGTGTGCAGCGACACGAAGTCCCAGAAGGTGTCGTGAGCGCTCTGCGCCTGCGGGATCTCCCGGTCCGGATGCGGCTTGCCGGCATGGATGACGTCCGGGAACTTGATCGCGTCCTGGATGAAGAACACCGGGATGTTGTTGCCAACCAGGTCGAAGACACCCTCAGACGTGTAGAACTTGGTGGCGAACCCCCGGGTGTCGCGCACGGTATCGGCAGAGCCCCGCGAGCCGAGCACGGTGGAGAACCGCACGAAGACCGGAGTGTCGACGCCCTTCGCGAGGAATGCCGCCTTGCAGACCTCGGCGGCCGTCCCGTAGCCCCGGAAGACGCCGTGCGCCGCGGCGCCCCGGGCGTGCACCACGCGCTCCGGGATGCGCTCGTGGTCGAAGTGCATGACCTTCTCGCGCAGATGGTGGTCCTGCAGCAGCACCGGGCCGCGCGGGCCGGCCTTGAGTGAATGGTCGGAGTCCGGCAGGCGTGTGCCCTGCGCGTCGGTCAGGAACGACCCGTCCTGCGCCCGCACGGTCCTGGACGGGCCGTCCGGGCGTCCCGTCGCGCTGAGCGGGGTGGGAACCCCCTGGTCGGGCTTGGCCGGCAGCGGCGCGTGCGGCTCGACCGGTTCCTCCACCGTGGGGGGCATGCTTGCGGGCACGCCGGGAATGTCCGCCCTCCCTGCCGGGGTGAGTTCGGCGCCTACTTCCATGACCTTGTCGACGATCTTCTTCACCGGGCCCGGCTCGTTGGCCATGGCGCTCTCCCACTCGTCCTCGGAAACCTCGTCGCCTCCGGGTAACCGGTGCCGCTCGCGGACAAACAGGACCCGGCGGGATGTCCGCCGTTCGCGGAGGATCTCACCCCGAGTGCCAACCCGTTCGCGCGGTGGGATTCGCGACGTGCGCGCCCGCTGTCGGGGGATGGCTGCGGGCCGAAGGGCTCCTGGGAGGGCGCGTCCAGGATGCGGCCGCGCGCGCCGCCTCAGCGGTTGTCGGCGGCGCGGATGCTGGCTTCAGGCGCCGCCAACAGATCGACGGCCGGAACCAACTCGGCCGGCTCCTCCACCGTGGTGCCGCTCATCTTCGCGACGACCAGTTGCTCCAGCGCGGCCGCGTACTCGTCGTGGAGGCTCTCGATGTCGACCCCGGCCAGTTACTCCATCAGCATCTCGGCGAGAGGCACTTCTCCTTCGGTGACCGGGGCCGCCGACGACAGGTCGTCCGGCTCGCGGATCTCCTCCGGCCACAGCAGGGTGTGCAGCACGCGCATCCCCTGCCTCGGGCGGAGCACCGCCAGGCGCTCGCGCGTACGCAGCGTCACCTTGGCGACGGCGACAGTGCCGTGCCAGCGCCTCCACGAGCAGCGCGTACGGCCGTTGGCCCTGCTCGCCCGCCGGGCCCGACCCAATACAGCTTGGAGGGTCGACGTCGTGCTCATCGACGAACCCGAAGCCGTCGACCGTCTTCCGCGTCCGCAGGGGAAGCGCCGCCGGGCCCGGGCGGCCCCGCCGCGCGGGCAATGTCCTGCCGGGGTGTTGCGAGCGGGGCCGCACTTCCAGGATGCGACCGCTACTGCCCCGGGGCATCCTGGCCAGGTGGAATGCCGCGTGATCGTCTACCCGCCGACGGAGACCGGCGGCCGCCGCGTCCGCATCGACGGCACCATTCTCGGCGTCGCCTACAGCCCCGTCGACCTGCTGGAGTTCTTGCGCCGCGCAGGCCTCGACCTCGACACTGTCGACCTCACCGACACCGATTTCTTCGAGTGGCGCGGAGAAGGCCCAGCCGTCTGGATGTGAGCGGACTCTGCCGGCACCGCAGACCCCCGCCGCGGCACACAGGCGACGGGGGCTTCCCTCACTACTGGCGGCCCCGCCCAGAAGGCGTGAAAGCTGCCGTCACGCGAGCGGGGTTACCCTTCCAGGATGCGCCTCGTGCCGTGCACGGGCACGTCGGAGAGATGGACGCCGACGGAGCGAGAAGGATCGCGTATCCCTGCATCGGCGGTCGTGCTCCGGGCTGGCGTGAATCGGCAGCCAGTCGCTGTGAGCTGCTCGTCGAGTCGGCCCACCAGGAGCCCTCTGGGCGGAAACCGGAGTGGGTTCTCAGCGGGTTAGTACGGCAAGTTCCCGCCACTGGGGCAGCGGCATGGCTGAGCCCGCCCCCAGGACGTGCAGGCAGACATGGTCGGCTCCGGCCTGGTGGTGGGCGCGGACACGGCTGCCGATGGTCTCTACGTCGCCCCAGGCCACACGGCTGTCGACGAGCCGGTCGCTGTCGCCGCCGTCGCCAGGTCCTCCTCGGTGAAGCCCTGGCGCAGCACGTTGCGGGCGTAGTGGCCCATCGACAGAAACATTCCGACGAATTCACGGGCGGCGGCGCGGGCCACGCTTGGGTCCCGTTCGAGCACCACGGCCTGGTACGGAGCCAGGAGCGGCCCGTGTCCCAGTCGTTCGCGGGTCGCCGAGTACTCGGGAGTGACCAGAAAGGGGTGCACACCTGCCGTGCGGTGAGCGGCGAGGTTGACCATTTTTGGTCCGAGCGCGGCCATGAGGCGCTCGTCCGCCGGCACGGGCGCCGGGGCCTTGTCGAGTTCGTCCAGGTAGCCACCCATGTCCGACAGCGGTCGGTAGTCGCGTCCCGCCTCGCGGGCGGCGGCCGGATCGCTCACGCCGAGGCCTAGCAAGAGCCGACTGCCGTAGCGCTGCCGCAATTGTGCATGTCCGGCTGCCATCTCGGCTGCCGGGTGGCGCCAGATGCTCAACACGCCGATCGCGACCTTGGCGCTGCGTGTAGCGCTGAGCAGCCGTTCGGAGTCGCCGATGACATCACCGCCTCCGAGGCCCGGGATCCACAGCGTTTCCCAGCCCATGTCGTCGAGTTCGGCTGCGGCGTCCTGGATCGCTCCAGGGTCCGCGCTCCGCAGTTCGATACTCCAGATTCCTGTGCGTCCCACGTTCATGGCAGAACTCCTGTCAGTGTGCGTTGGTGTGACGGTATGTCGGCATCTCGCCCAAAGTGGTGCCCGAGGGGGCCGGTCCGGCAGCGAGCGATGAGCGGTTGCTGTGCTGCCGGAGGAACTCCAGTGCCGGCCAGTCGATGGAACCGGCCGCATCAGGCTTCGCCTGAGTGGCCTGCTGCATTCGACCGAGGTTCTGTCGCAGCCCACGGGCGACCGCGTGGGTAGGGGCGCCCAGGATCCGTACCGCTCGGGGACGTCCCGCTAGGCCGACCCGGTCCGGAACTTCCACACGGCCCAGTTCAGGACCATCCGGTCGTCCAGCAGCTTCCGTCCCGATGCGGCATGGGGCAGCAGCGGCCGCGTGAACTCGCGCTCGGTATCCGGCAGTTCACGGCGAGGTATCGCTAGACCATGATCCACCAGGTGAGATCGTTTGGCGGCAGGCGCTAGCCGGGCTGGTGATCGGTGGGCGAGCCTGCCGGGACGGGAGCCAACTGCTCGTCGGTGGCCGTGATGTTCGCCAGCAGCGCCAGCCGTTCGGCGGCGTCGCTGCCTGGCGGCACGTGGTAGATGACGATGATCTGCCGGTCGGTTCCGATGATCTCCAGTTTCTGGAAATTCAAGCTCACCGGACCTATCTGCGGATGCAGCAAATGGGCGCTGCCGCTGATCCGCGCACGCACATCGTGCCGCGCCCACAGGCGGCGAAAGTCCTCACTCTTGATCGACAGGTCACCCACCAATTCGGCGAGCTGCGGGTCATCCAGGTCAGGGCTGGCCAACGCGCGCACCGAAGCCACCAGGCTGTGAGCGGTACGCTCCCAGTCCTCGTACAGCTCACGCACCTCCGGATTGAGAAACGTCGTGCGCAGCACATTGGTGCCGACGCGATGGCAAGGAGAAAGCGCTTCGGCCAAGGGATTCGCAGAAATAACGTTCATGTACCGGTCGTGAACGAAGGAAGGTATATCCAGGTGCAGCCGGACGTGCTGGTCGATACCCACGGGCACGCGGTCAGGGCGTCTACGCGCCCGCCTCCGCCGCGGCGGGGACACCGCCAGAGCACGCAGATACGCCGCTGCTTCATCGTCGAGCATCAGCGCACCAGACAGAGAATCGACGATCTGAGCCGACGGGTTGCGGTCGCGTCCCTGCTCCAAGCGCAGGTAGTAGTCCGTGCTGATGCCGGCGAGCATCGCGAGCTCCTCCCTACGCAGGCCCGGCACTCGCCGGCGCCCTTCGGTGGCGATCCCCACATCCTCCGGCTGGATCAGTTCGCGACGGGCACGCAGAAAGCTGCCGAGGGCATCCTCAGAAGTCATACCGGGAGGCTAGGCGATTTACGCCAAATATGGTTGGCCCTGTTACTACCAGGCTTCGCGGGACCCGTCTGAGAGGCTCCGAAGAATCGGCTCACGAGGCCGGTCATAGCCCTGCCAGTCCCAGGGTTCGCAGGGTTCTGGCTCCACACCGAGCCCTCACCCAGTATTGCTGTGTCGGCCTGAGCAGTAAGGACCCGGACTGTTCACACCAATGTACTCACCCGGGATTGCCTGACAGGCCGGGCACCAAAAACTCACAACGGCGTTCACTCGCCGCTAAGAACCCCACGACAGGCAGGGCTTTAGCACCATGACTCGCATCACCACTTCCTTCGGATTTTCTTCCACGGCAGCGGAAGTCGCGGAAGGCATCGACCTGACCGGCCGCCGCGCGGTTGTCACCGGGGCGTCCTCGGGTATCGGCATCGAGACGGCACGTGTCCTCGCCTCCATCGGCGCCGAGGTCACCCTGGCCGTACGCAACACCGACGCGGGCGAGAAGATCGCTGCCGAGATCGCCGCATCGACCGGCAACAAGAACGTGCACGTCGGCCGCCTCGACGTGTCCGACCAGGAGTCGGTCGCGGCCTTCGTCCGGTCCTGGAGCGGCCCGCTGCACCTGCTGGTCAACAACGCCGGCGTCATGGCCATCCCGGAGCTGCAGCGCACGCCCGAGGGCTGGGAGATGCAGTTCGCCACCAACCACCTCGGCCACTTCGCCCTGACCAACGGCCTGCACGGTGCGCTGGCCGCCGACGGCGAAGCCCGTGTGGTCGTCGTCAGCTCCCAGGGACACCTCATCTCCCCGGTGGTCTTCGACGACATCAACTACCGCTACCGCGCCTACGACGCCATCGGCGCCTACGGCCAGTCCAAGACGGCGACCGTGCTGTTCGCCGTCGCAGCGAACCAGCGCTGGGCCGCCGACGGCATCACCGCCAACGCCCTGATGCCCGGCGCCATCGCCACCAACCTGCAGAAGCACACCGGCGGCCTGCGGACCCCCGTGGAGCTGCGCAAGACCGTCGAGCAGGGCGCGGCCACCACCCTCCTCGTCGCCACCTCTCCGCAGCTCGCCGGCGTCGGCGGCCACTACTTCGAGGACTGCAACGAGGCCATCCAGGTGCCCGACGGCAACGGCTGGACCAGCGGCGTTGCCCCCTACGCCCTGGACCCCGACAACGCCGACCGCATCTGGGAGATCTCCCACCGCTTCCTGCGCGAGGCGGGCCGCGGCTGACGCCACGCCCCCCGCGCCAACGCGGGCATGACCTCCACCTCACCAGTGGAAGCCACGCCCCGCAGGCGGACAACCCCACGAACGCTGCACGTGCCCGCCGGACGCGAACGCGGAACGCACACACGACGAACGGGCCGCGGCCCTCAGCCACCACGCGGTGGCTGAGGCCGGCCCCACCCAAGGCTCCGCGCGCTCCACCCGAGCGACTCCCGGAGCCGACCCTCCCGCACGCCCGTGCACGGACACCCGGTCACCGGCACCGCTGCGCCCGAACACCATCACCCCAAGAGAGACCTACGTGACGAACAACCACGCGCTGCAGAACATCGGATGGATCGGCCTGGGCGACCAGGGCGCGCCCATGGCCCGCGCAATCGCCGACTCCGGCTACCCGCTCCAGGTCTGGGCCCGTCGCAGCAGCTCGCTCGACGCACTCGACGGCCTGCCTTACACCGTCCACAGCACCCTTGCCGAGCTCGGTGCAGCCAGCGACATCGTCGGACTGTGCCTGCGTGAGGACTCCGACATCCGGGAGGTCCTCACCGACGGCGGCCTGCTCGCCAGCATGAAGCCCGGCTCCGTCATCGTCAATCACGGCACCGGCCTGCCCCAGTTCGCCAACGAGATGACGGACATGGCGGCAGCCAGGAGCATTCACGTCCTGGACGCGCCGGTCAGCGGCGGCAACGCCGGGGCTGTCGCCCGCCAGCTGACCACCATGGTCGGCGGCGACGCGCAGATCGTCGAACAGTGCCGTCCGGTCTTCGAGAGCTTCTCCAAGAAGGTCACCCACATGGGCCAGGGAGGAGCCGGCCAGTTGGGCAAGCTCATGAACAACACCCTGCTGATGATGAACCAGCGCAACGTCCAGGAGATCCTCGGACTGGCCCAGGACCTGGGCCTGGACATCGCCGCCCTGGTCGACCTTCTGCGCTCCGGCACCGGCTCGAGCTTTGCCCTGCAGGCCCTCGGCGGCGCGGTCACCACCGACAACGCCGAGCACCTGACGACGCTGCAGCTCATCGACATGGACATCTTCGACGACGCGGTCCGGGCCCTGGGACACAGCGTCCCAGACATCACCGCCCGGGCAGTGGAGGGAGCCCGCGGCCTGCCCGGAGCGGCCCGCATCATCGCCGGCGCACCCAGCCCTGCTGCGGCCGGCTGACTCTGGCGGCTATCTGCGTACCAGGCGGCGCCGCGGCCGGCATGCGCAGGACAACTGCCGTGAGAACGACGCCACCCTGGCACGCGCTGTCACCCGCCTCCCGGGCGCCGCGACCCGGGAGGCGGGTCGGACGACCACATTCGTGCGCCGGCACTCCCATGCGGATGCCGCAGCACGGCTGATAGCCACCGAAGTAGTCAGCACTCGCGAGTGCCTTACATTCGACTATTGGCCTGATGGTGACACGCAGACAAGCCACCGCTCATCAACGGCCAAGTCCCACTGACAGCCCCCTCCTGTTCCTCCCGTACGCAGACCACGACGTACCGTGGAAACCATGGGTGGCAAGCAACTAGGCGACTACCTGCGTGCACGCCGTGAGATTGTCCGGCCCGAAGACGTCGGTCTTCCTCCGGGCGGCCGCCGCCGGGTACCGGGCCTGCGCCGAGAAGAACTCGCACTACTCGCCGGTATCAGTACCGACTACTACCTGCGACTGGAACAGGGACGAGACCAGAACCCCTCACCTCAGGTGCTCGATGCCCTCGCACGAGTCCTGCAACTCGACGAACCCGCCACCGCCCATCTCCACGCTCTGGCCAGTCCGCCGCGGCGAAATCACAACCTCGCCGAACCGGACCACGTCAGCCCTGAGATCCGACAACTGATCTCGACGTGGTGGTCGCAAACACCCGTGATCGTCCTCAACCGGTACATGGACGTCCTCGCCTCCAACGCGCTGGCTACCGCCATGTCCCCGATCTTCCTCCCGGGTGTGAACGTCATCCGTGCCGCGTTCCTCGACAAAGAACTGCGCAGCCTGTACCTCAACTGGGACGAGATGAGCGTCCGTGCTGTGGCCGGCCTCCGCGCTCTGGTAGGGACAGAACTGGAAGACGTACGGGTCGTGGAACTTGTCGGCGAACTGACCACTGTCAGCCCGGAGTTCCAGCGTCTTTGGGTTCGCCACGACGTCAGCCCGCGTGCCGCCGGCGTAGCGCAGCTGAACCACCCGGGTGTCGGCGAGATGACCCTGCAGTACGAGCGGTTCACCATCGCGGGGACCCATGGTCAGCTCATCGTCGTCTTCCATGCCGAACCCGGCAGCCCCTCCGCGGAGAAACTTGCCCAGCTTCAGGCCGAGACGACCAGCTCCAGGCTTCACCGATGAGCGACCGACGCGGTCTGTCGTAGCCCGGTCACACTGTGGCGATCTGGACCAGGCCGGAGAGATTCCAACGTGCAAGGGGTCGCAGCAGACACGCTTCACGGCCCACCCTCGACTGGACGCGTGTCCGGAAACTGACCGCAGCGCGCATCCGACCTGGCCCGTTCGCCGGCTGGCGGGTCGGCTGGCCGAGGCCTGGTCGAGTGTTGCGTGGGCGGCTTGATGCCGGCTACCCGTACCGGCTGGGGTCTATCTGGGGCCGCGATGAAGGACCGATGATGTACATCTCATTGTCCGGGAGTCCGCCCACCGTGAAGTTCGCACCTAGATGCCCCACTTCAAGATCGCCCCGAGTGATCGTCCCTGAATCGGCATGAGTGCTTCGGCGGCACCTCAGCTAAAGGACGCGGCCGAGGAATCCGTGGATGTAGCCGCTGATGGTGTTCAGGTGCGTTTCCAGGGCGAAGTGCCCAGCCGGCAGCAGGTGGACTTCCGCGTTCGGCAGGTCGCGCGTGAACGCCCGTGCACCGTCCGGCCCGAAGATCTCATCCCTTTCGCCCCAGACCGCAAGCAGCGGCACCTGGCTGGTGCGGAAGTACTCCTGCAGCTGGGGGTAGCCGTCGATGTTGGTCGGGTAGTTCCGGAAAAGCGCAAGTTGGATCTCATCGTTGCCGGGCCGGTCCAGCAGAGTCTGGTCGTGAAGCCAGTTGTCCGGGCTGACCAGGCTTTTGTCCAAAGCGCCGTTCTCGTACTGCCAACGGGTCGTTGCTGCACTGAACTTGGCTCGTGCCCCCGGCTCGGTGTCTCCGCTGGGGGTCGTGGCATAGGCGAACAGGTCCTCCCAAAAGGGCTGGGCAAACCCTTCCATATATGCGTTGCCGCTCTGCGAGATGATCGCGGTCACTTCGTACGCGGGATCGAGCGCCAGCCGCCACCCTATGGGGGCACCGTAGTCGTGTACATAAATTGAGAAACGGTTGATATCCAAACTGTCGAGCAGTCCGGCGGTGACCTTCGCGAGGTTGTCGAAGGTGTACTCGAACTCGTCGACTTTGGGCATGGAGGACTGTCCATATCCGATGTGATCCGGCGCGATCACATGATAGTCGCAGGCAAGCGCAGGGATGAGGTGACGGAACATGTGGGAGCTGCTCGGAAAGCCATGCAGGAGCAGGACAACCGGCGCACCGGCGGGACCCGCCTCGCGGTAGAAGACCCGCTGTCCTTCGATTGCCGCCGTGCGGTGGTAGGTAGGGAGCATGCTGCCCTCCGAGAGTATCCGAGCTTGGAACCTGATCAAGCTGGGAAATTGACGTAGCCAGACATCAGCAACGTCGCCGCGTCCTTCGTCTCTGACGGTGGAATGAAAGGAACGACGCTCTTGCGCTCCCTTCTCTGTCAAACGCTAGACCGGTCTTCGAGCAGCGGCCACTGAGGAGAAGGGCGGACTCCATCGCAGCGCCGGGGGTGAAGGGCACAGTTAGGAGACGATGACGGCAAGGGGTGAGCGCGGCCGATTCTGGAGCAGTCAGGTTCGCTGCCGCGGCGGATCTCACGGGTATCGATGTGCGGGTGGCGCGGGCGTCCAGCCGTGAAGTGCGCCCAGACTGGTTGCGGTATGGGCGGCGATGCCCACGGACAATGCGTCAGCCTCGTCGCTCGTGCGGCCGTGGCCGGTGGACAGCAGCCGCACCCGGCGGGCGAGCTTGGCAGGCACGTCCGTGGGTGCGATGCCATCGGCGGCCAGCCCGGAGGTCAGCGGGGCACCCAGGCCACCGGCGCCTTCAATGGCCCATATCGCCTCGGGCCACCGCCGGGCGAAGCGGAGCAGATCCTGGTAGCCGGCTCGACTGACCGGGACGCGTAAGGCGTTCAGCGTCCGTAGGCGGGTGTCGACGGCAACAGCCGTCCAGGATGCCTTGTGCGGGTCGATGGCGATGTTGACCCGGCCTGATGCGGCGTCGGCGGAACGGCGGGATGGCGCGGTGTCTCCTTCGTGGTCGGCTCCGGGTGACCGACGAGGAGGGCAGACCAACGTTGGGCAGTGCAGACCTCTCTTGAACCACTCCCGTCGGCGGCTGTGGCCGGGACGCACGCCGTTCGAGGGCCAGCCCGCAGGCGGCAGGTGTAACTTGAGCGACCCCTGCCACAGCCTCGGACATCATGGCTGCAGACCACGATCTCTGGCGCCGATTTAACACGTTGGGATACCTCTCTGATCGCCCCCGCTTGACACAGAGAGGTGCCGTTCTTTTTGCAGTCCCCATCAACCGCAGCGGCGACCGACAGCTCAACCGAGTCCTGCACACGATCACCCTGATCCGCATGCGGCTGGACACGGACACCAAGGCCTACGTCGCCCGCCGAACAGCCGAGGGCAAAACTTCACGCGATGCCCAACGCTGCCTGAAGCGCGCCATTTGCCGCCAGCTCTTCAAACTCCTCGAACGCACCGACCAGAACGGGCGACACAGCCATGCGGACCTTCCTCAAGCAGCTTGACGCGATATAGCAGCCTCGGGGGGGGGGCTGGTCGCCCGGCCATTTCCGAGATGCGGGGCCGCCCCTGCCACGGGGCGGCCCCGCATGCAGTGCGGACCTTCAGGCATGTGGTGGGTCGGGGCGGCCGGACTTCGGCCATCGTGCGGTGTACGCACATCAGGTGGCTCTACGCTCCCGCGTCGGTGAGCCATTTCCGGTCCGGCCTTTTACTCGGTCGTGGGACGGCGCAGGGGGAGCAGGGCCTTGCTGAGGCGGGCGAGTTCGTCCATCATCGCCTTGGCGGAAGCGGTCATGAGTTCATTGGACTGCAGTCCCTCGTCTTCGCCGATGAGCTGGTGAACGAAGGGAATGGACACCGCTTCAGGAACTGGCGTCATCTTCAGCGTGGTCACCACTTGCTTGATCATCTGCGCGGCGCGGGTTCCTGCGGAGACTCCGCCGTAGCTGACCAGGCCGACCGGCTTGTACTGCCATTCGGCGTGCAGGTAGTCGATGGCGTTCTTGAGTTCGGCGTTGTACCCGAAGTTGTATTCCGGCATCACGAACACGAACGCGTCCGCCTCGGCGATCTTCGCGCTCCACTCCCGTGTGTGCTGGTGCACATAGCGTCCCAGCCGGGGGTGGTGCGGCTCATTCATGAACGGAAGGTTCACCTCCGCGAGGTCCACCAGCTCGACCTCGGTGAAAGCCCCATGCTCCTTCGCCTCGGCCAGCGCCCACTGGCCGATCGACGGACCGATTCGGTTGGGTCGCGTGCTCGCGACGATGATCTCCAGCTTTGCCATGACTTTCCTTCTTCAACGGATAACGGGGGCGGGCAATCGTTGGGGCTTGGCCGGGCGCGAGCGCAGCGTGGGGCTCCCGGTTCAGGTCTAAGCGACCGTCAGGAGGATCAGCTCGGCTGCGGCCAGGGCGCCTGTGACGGCGGCCGGCAGGCAGCGGACGGCCCTGTCACCGCTGCGCAGATGCACGATCACGGCTCCGGCCATGAGCAGGATCAGGCCTGTGGAAACGGTGGCGCCGAGCATGTGCCAGCGCAGACCGACCAGCAGCCCGGCGGCTGCCGCCACCTCCAAGGCGCCCAGCAGTCGGTACTGGGTGAGGGTCGCACCCACATGGGCCGCAGCCTGACGCATCGCGGGAACCGCTGCGACCTTGGCCGCTCCCGCCAGGAGGAACAACGCGGCCAGAACGGCGGCCAGAAGGACGGTGGCAATCATGAACATTCCTTGGATCAGGTGACGGGCTGGGTGGTGTACTTCCGGTGGATGCCCTGTGGGCTGAGGCCTCGGTGTCCTGGTGGCAGTTCGGCTCGCCAGGGCGGATAGGCAACTCACGGACGGCTCCGCCGTCGCCCGGTTGCCGGGTGATCTGCCTGGGGGCTGTCCCAGCGCCCAGCGTGGTCGGTTGCGTGTGGTGCCCTGCAGACGCAGTCCGAGCCTGTACGGCTTGTGAAGGGCCGGCCCGGCGTGGGGGCCGGACCGGCCGGTCCCGGATGGGGGGAGCCCGGGAGGGGTCAGCGGGCGCGCACTGCCGTGCGCTGCTCGCCGAGGTCCAGTACGCCGTCGTCGGTCGCGATCCGGGCGGTCACGACATCGCCGTCTTGCAGGTAGTACGGGTTGTGCTGCTGGCGGGCGAAGAACTTTTGCCAGCGCTTCTGCGGTGGCAGCAAAGCGGCGAGCTTGGTCGCCAGCTTGCCCGGGGACTTCAGGGCGGTCCCGCCGGGGGTTCCGGTGAGGAGCACGTCTCCGGGCTGCAGGGTCTGGAACCGGGCCAGCAGGGTCAGGGCGCGCGCGGGCTTGACGATCATGTCGGTGACGGTGTTGTTCTGACGGGTGGCCCCGTTGACCTGCAAGGTGAGCCGAAGGTCGGACAGGCGGGCGAGGTCGTCGGCGTCGACCAGGAGCAGCCGAGGTCCGAGGGGGGTGAAGGTGGGGTAGGACTTGGACTCGTAGAACTGCGTCTTGGGTAGCTGCAGGTCGCGTGCGCTGACGTCATTGGCGACGACCAGAGCGGCGACGTAGCGAGCCAGGCTTGCCGCTGTGACCTCTGTGCCGACTGGCAGGTCCGCGCCCATGACCAAGCCCAGCTCGATCTCGTAGTCGAGGAACCGGACATGCGAGGGGCGCACGAGGTCCTGGTACGGGCCGCTCACGGACCCTGAGGCCTTGCGGAAGAACGCCGGGGGGACGGTGTCGGGGTCGAATCCGGAGTCCTCCGCGTGGGAGCGGTAGTTGACCATCTGTGCCACCACCCGGCAGGGAGCGGTGACCGGCGAGAGCAGTTCTCCGCGCCCCGCCTGCCGTCCGGCGTCCGGGTCGGACGCGGCGTGGGCCGCCGCCTCGGTCACCGCGGCGCGGTCGGCGAGCAGGTCCGAGGTGGTCGAGGCGCCGGTGGTGATGCGATGCAGCCTTCCTGTGCTGCTCTCCACCCACCAGCCCTCGGCTGTGCGGGCGACCGGAATCATCATCGGCTCTCCTGAGTTCTGAGCGGCGACCGAACCGCCCCGTGGAGCACTTCTAGTCAGTCTTGATGAAAGCATCAGCAAAAAGAGCGCATTCGTCAAGTCTCATCAGGACCGATGAAATCATCAGTTCTCTGAGTGGTGGGCGAAGACGGCGCAACGGGGGCTACGGCGTCCGCCCCCCCAAACGGCTCGGCGGGCCGCTCCGTACGCGGCGTCGGACGAAGCCTGTGGCCCGGGGGGAGACCTCTAGCCAAGGGTCAGGCGGCCAACGGATGGCGCGGCGCGGCCCGTGGACGGCGGCGGAGTGAGCGTGCGGGCCGGTGAAGGGACGACGGTGCTGGCAGTGCAGGCTCCTGGGCGCATGGCGATGCGCTCGTCCAGGGTGTGGCGTCTCGATCAGCCGGGCAGCCGAGCCCGGTGCTTGGGCCCTTCCGTGACGAGTGCCCTCACGGTCTCGTTCTTGAATGAGTGTGTGTGCCTGTGTTGGGAGTGCTCACCGGACCAGCCGCACCGTCGCTCCCAGTCGCTGCGCGATTTCTTGCTCGGCCCGATCCCTCAAAGCTTGGCGCAGCACCTCAGCACGGTAGGCCGTGGTGCCCGCGGCCTGCGGGGCTGTGGTGGAGCCATCTCGGCGGTCGGCACGATCTTTCCTGAGGGTAGCCATACTGTTCTTCAACGAGGGGTCAGCGGATGCGGTGTGTGCTGAAAAGGTGAACTGGGCGCACGGTAACTCCGGGCGGTCGACGCGTAGATCCTCGGCCGGCTGATCCCGCGGCGTACTGCTGGGCAGCCTTCCTCGGCGGTGACGAATTCTGGCTGCGGTGGGGCGTGCTGCGGTGAAGGGGGCGGGCGAGGGGGCGGTGGTGAGAGCCGTCTGTGTGGCGCCGCGAGTGCTGGTGCGGCTCGGGTCCGGATCATGAGGGTGCCGGCGAGTCGTCGGGGGTTCGGGGGATGGGTTGTTCGGCCCAGATCGTCTTGCCGTAGTCGTTGCAACGGCAGCCCCAGCGGGTGGTGAGCTGGGCGATGAGGAACAGGCCGCGTCCTCCCTCGTCGGTGGTGCGGGCATGCCGCAGGCGGGGCTGGGTGCTGCTGGAGTCGGTGACCTCGCATACCAGGACGTCGTGGCGGATCAGCCGGAGGTGCACTGGGGGGTGGGCGTAGCGGATGGCGTTGGTCACCAGCTCACTGACGATGAGCTCAGTCGGCAGGAGGAGGTCGTCCAGTCCCCAGGTGCGCAGTTGGCGGGATGTCGTTTCCCGGGCCTTGGAGACGGCGGACGGGTCGGCTGGGAACTCCCAGTCGGCGGTGTACTCGCTCGGGATGGCGCGGGTGCGGGCCAGTAGCAGGGCCGCGTCGTCACGTGGTGGCTGGTCTGCCAGTTCGGTGAGGAGGGACCGGCCGGTGTCGTCCAGTGCCCGATCGGGTCGGCAGGCTGTGGCGAGGGCGTCGGTCAGGCGCTGCACGCCCTGGTCGATGTCGCTGTCGCCCTTTTCGATCAGGCCGTTGGTGTAGAGCGCGAGGATGCTGCCTGGATCCAGGTGGATCGTGGTGCTCTCGTACGGGATGCCACCGACGGCCAGCGGCGGTCCCGGGCAGATCCTGACGACCTCGGAGGTCCCGTCGGGCCTCACCACGATGGGCGGCGGGTGTCCGGCACTGGCGATGGTGCAATTCTGGCTGATCGGGTCGTAGAGCGCGTACAGGCAGGTGGCACCGACGAAGTCGTGGTCGCCGGACGGGACTTCGGCCGCGAGACGCTGCACCAGGTCCGCCATGCGGCCGAGCAACTCGCTCGGCTCGAGCTCCAGGTCGGCGAGGGTCTGGATTGCGGTGCGCAGCCGGCCCATGGTGGCGGTCGCGGGTATCCCGTGGCCGACCACGTCCCCGGCGACAAGGGCCACCCGCAAAGAAGGCAGGGCTATGGCGTCGAACCAGTCGCCGCCGATCCCCGGTGCACCGCCTGCGGGCAGATGGATGCCCGCGGTCTCGGCCGCGGCTGTGTCGGTGGTGGCCGGCGGAAGAAGACGCTGCCGCAGCGCCACGGCCGCACGGTGCTCGCGCGCATAGCGGCGGGCGTTGTCGATGGCCAGTGCGCCCTGCGCGGCGATCTGCCGCAGGAGATCAGCCTCGTCGTCGGTGAAGGGGGCTGATCGGCCGGTGCGCCAGACCGAGATGTCGCCGAGCGTGAGACCACGGGTGTGCAGCGGGGCCACCATCACCGAATGGCAGCCTTGCGGGACGAGGAACTCGATCAGACGCGGTTCGCCGATCGCAGCAGCGTAGTCCTCGAGGCTGAGGGTGAGCGTCTCGCCGTGCCGGAAGCTGTGCCACAAGGGGTGGTCGGGCAGGGGCGGGACGAGGCCGCCGGGCTTGATGCCGGCCGGCCAGAGCGCGGCGGCCGGGGCCATGGCGGCGTTGCGGAGATGAAGATCCCCACCGCCCGGCCGGCCGGGGGGTTCCTCTCCTTCGAACACCGCCTGGGCGAGGTCGACGGCCACGAGATCACCGAGGGCGGGGACGAGGACATTCGCCAGCTCCTGCGCTGTGCGCACGACGTTCAGCGATTTCCCGACATGCTCGGCCACCTCACGGGTGAGGTCCAGATGACGACGAGCGCGCAGCTGGTCGCTGTCATCAACGTACAGGGCCGCGACCCCCGTGGGATGCCCTTGTGCGTTCTCCAGGCGGAAGGCGGACAGCGACAGGACCTGCGGCCGCGCGGGACCACGTCGCCACCTGACGCGCTGAGTCCTGCGGACCACCGGGACGCCCGTGGTCAGGACCCGGCGCAGTACGGCCTCGAGGTTCTCGGCGTCCTGGGTGCAGAGCATGTCGCCCAGCCGGGTGCCCGGGCATACCCCGCGGCCGTTGCCATTGCCTGGCATGGAGTTTGTCTGGACAAGGGTCAGCTCCGTGTCGTGCAGGGCGACCATGATGCGGTTTTGGGAAGCCAGCGCGCGCAAGAGCGCTGCGCCCTGCTCGTGGTTGGCGACGTGATGTGCAGGCGCTGCGAGGACGAGGACGTCTTGCGAGCCGTCCACCTTCGTGGTCCGGAAGGTGACATCGATGGTATTGCCGCACCGGTGCCGCAGCCGTACCCAGCCGGACTGCGGCTTGTGGAGGGGCCAGCGCATTTCCTCCGGGACATTGGCCACGAGTTCGTGCACGGAGCGCCCGCACACTTCCTCGGCGGTGAACCCCGTCAGGTCCGTGGCTGTCCCGGTCCACTGCACAACCGTGCCTCGGTCGTCGAGCACGACGGCTGCCAGACCGTCGAAGGCGTACGGCGTACCGCTATGGCCAGTATCGCCGCCGCTCGTCGTCGCTCGGTGGCTGCTTGCCGGGTAGGAGCTGTTGGCATCATATATATGCATTTTTTCAAATCCTCTCTGCGCCTGAGGCGGCGGGTACCACCACCCCCCATGAGAAGCCGGGGGAACTCGAACCAGTCATCGCCACGTCGACAGCACATCGCGCGGCGTGGAAGGCAGGTCTTGTTCTGCCCAGACGACCTTGCCGTCCGTTGCGGAGCGGGATCCCCATCTGCGGGATAGCTGAGCGACGAGGAACAGGCCGCGGCCGTTCTCGTCCAGGGCGCGGGGATGGCGCGGGCGCGGGTGACTGGCGCTGGTGTCAGAGACTTCGCACGTCAGCACGTGGTGCTGGATGAGCCGTAGGCGGCTGGGTCCCTCCCCATAACGGAGGGCGTTGGTGACCAGCTCACTGACGATGAGTTCCACCGCAGGCACGAGGCGCTCCAGCCCCCACTCATCGAGCTGACGGGCAGCCAGTTGACGGGCCGCGCGGACGGCGGTCGGCTCGCTCTGCAAGTCCCAGGAGGCGACTTGGGCTGGTTTCAGTTCGCGGGTTCGGGCCAGCAGCAAGGTGACGTCGTCGGCCGGCGCCGGGACCGGCAGGCTCTCGATCACTTCGGAGCACAGCTCCTCCAGCGACTGCCCCGGCCGTGCCAGAGTGGCGGCCAGGCGGTGGAGGCCGACGTCGATGTCGTCGTTGCGAGACTCGACCACACCGTCGGTGTAGAAGCCGAGCAGACTTCCCTCGGGCAGCACCAGTTCCACGGACTCGAAGGGAACCAGCCCGAGGCCGAGGCCGAGCGGGGCTCCGGCCGGCAGCTCGGGAAAACTTGCCTGGCCCTGCGGATCGATGATCACGGGCGGAGGATGCCCGGCCCGCGCCATCGTGCACCGCCTGGTGACCGGGTCATAGACGGCATACAGGCAGGTGGCGCCACTTGGAACCTGGTCCGGAGCGTCGGCGTCCTCCTCATTCACCCGCCGGACCGTGTCATCGAGGTGTGCCAGCAGTTCATGGGGAGGCAGATCCATATCCGCGAGGGTATGAACGGCGGTGCGCAACCGCCCCATCGCCACCGCGGCGTTGATGCCGTGTCCGACCACGTCGCCGACGACGAGGGCCACCCGGGCGCCGGACAGCTCAATCACATCGAACCAGTCACCCCCCACGCCATGATCCATGTCGGCCGGCATGTAGCGCGAGGCCACCTCGATGGCAACGCCACCTCGCACACGGTGGGGCAGCAGGTCGCGCTGCAGCGTGAGGGCCACTGTGCGTTCGCGAGCGTACTGAAGAGCGTTGTCCAGGCAGAGCGCGGCCCGGGTGACGAGCTCCTCGGCAAGGAGCAGGTCATCCTCCTGAAACGGCGTCTGCTCCTCGGAGCGGCCGAACAGCGCCAGCCCCAGCATGCAGCGCCGCGCCCGGATGGGGACGACCATCAGTGAGTGGACCCCGCTGTCACGGACCTTCTGTGCCCGCACCGGGTCGTGGTCGACCCATGGGCCGGCAGTGTCCAGCACCGGTTCCAAGTGAGACCTGCCCGTGCGCAGGGCGGTGGCGAACGGCGAGCTCGGGTGGACATGGACCACCTCTTCGCGAACCCACGGCGACTCCAGAACACCCAGGTCGATGGAGGCCAGACCGGCACGGCGAAGCCGAGATGGGCTGACCCTCGCCGTGCCGAACGAGGGCTCCAGGCCGAACGGAACCGGCTCGACAAGGTCGACGAGGGCGTGATCAGCCAGCAACGGCACGGTGAGGTTGGCCAGTTCCTGCCCCGTCTGCATGACGTCGAGGGTGCTGCCGATACGCGTACTGGCTTCACTGAGAATGGCCAGGCGTTCCTGGGCCCGCCGGTTGCCGGTGACATCCACACTCATGGAGCACACCGCCAGTGGCCTGCCGTCCGCGTCCTGAAGGCAGAAGAACGAAGCCGAGAAGACGTGCTCCCCGCGCCGATCGGCCGGCGGCCACGCCCGATATTCGTGCACCGTGGTGCTGCCGCTCGCCAGCACCTGCCGCATGACCACTTCCAGCGCTTCGGCCTCGAAACCGGGCAGCGAGTCCTTGAGGCGGCGTCCGAACCGTCGGGCACGAGGAACGCCGTCGTGGCGCTCCATCGCGTCGTTCACCCAGGTGCAGCGCAGATGCAGGTCACGAACGACGATGCCGATCGGTGCGTGAGCGAGGAGAGACTCGCGTACCGGCCCGTCGACCCTCCCTGAGGACAGGGAGCCGATGTCGGTCACGGACACCAGCCACCGGGTGCTGGCGTCCTGTCCCCACAGCAAGGAGACCCTCAAAGTCATCCTGAGCGTGTGACCGTCGCGATGGCGGACCGCCACGGTCCCGGACCAGCCACCCTGTGCACGGCACTGCTCGGCCTGCGCCGATGCTCCCAGTACGTCCGTCGAGGGTTGCAGCACCTGCGCCGCGGACCGGCCCACCATCTCGCGCGCCGCATACCCGACGAGCTGCTGAGCAGCCTGCGTCCATCCCACTACTGTCCCCTCCGCGTCGATCATCGCTATAGCTGCGTCGGGTACCTCATGGCGGCTCGGCGGCTCGGCAAGCGGCGTTTGATCCGTGTTCGTCATCGCGGGTGTCCCATCGGTGTCGTGATGTGAAAGAGGACCGGCGTGTACAGCGGTGGCCCGGTCTGCGGTCGAGCGGGAACGGGCGGGCCTGCACATCACCGGCCGGGCGGGCTCGGGTGCGCCACGCGAAAGTGCCTCTTCCAGAGGACTCGTCGGCGTCACCGCCGAAGTCCTATTTGTCTAGTTCTGATGAAATTATCAGATACGATCACTTCATCGTCAAGTGTTCCAGATCTGATGTTCTGGTCAGATTTGTGTGCCGCGGAGCGGCAGCGCTCTCGGTCCGGGCTGCGAACTCATGCGCAAGGACGACCTCCCGCGCGGGTTGCGCGGGGTGGACTGTCGCAGTTACGACTGCAATGATGAATTCATCAGAACTGGTAACTTTGTTTGTGGTGCATGCTGATGCCAGCCTCGTACAGGAGCCGATTCGAACGCCGTCGTGCCGCAACCCGGCAGGCGCTTGTCCGCGCCGCCCGGAAGATGCTGGCCGAGTCCGGCGACACCAGCACCAGCATCCGAGCCATCGCGGAACGCGCGGACGTGGGCTTCGGCTCCTTCTACAACCACTTCACCTGCAAGCTGGACCTCTTCGAAGCGGCTGTGGACGAGACGCTGGAGGAGTACGCCCAAGCCATCGACGAAGGCCTGCGTGGCCTCGACGATCCCGCGGAGCGCCTCGCTGGGGCCGTGCGGCTCAGCGCACGTGTGGCCGAGTCACACCCGGAGATCATGCGGATCCTGTGTCACAGCGCACTCGGCCGCACGTACTCCTGCCACGGCCTGGCTCCGCGCGCGAAGCGCGACATGGAGCAGGGCATGGCCTCGGGCCGCTTTACCGTAATCGACCCGGTCATCGCTCTGATGGCGTTGAACGGCAGCATGCTGGCGCTCCTGGAGCTGTGGGTCAGCCGACCTGAAACCGAAACCGACAAGGATCAGGCTGCAGGCACATTGGCCGCGATGCTCCTGCACATGCTCGGCGTCCCCCCGGATGAGGCCCGCGACCTGACCCGGCGCCCCCTTCCCGCCGGGGCCCCGTAAGGGTCCGTCGACACCGATCACGAACGGTTTCCCTTGGTCCGCACAGCACGCGAGGGGTGGCGGTCGTTTCTGCCGTGGTGTGGCGCCCCGCCGCGCTACAGATGGATGGGCAGGTGACGCGGTCCGCGGAGCATGGCGTTCTGCCGGTAGGGGGGTGGGTCCTGGACCAGGCGTGCTGTGCCGAGGTGTGGGATCAGCGCGCCGAGCGCGGCCTGTGCCTCGAGGCGGGCCACAGGCGCGCCGTAGCACAGGTGGATCCCGCTGCCGAAGCCGAAGTGCTCGTTGTCCGGGCGTCCGGGATCGAACCGGTCGGGCTCGTGGAACTGCTTGGGGTCGCGGCTGCCCGAGGCCAGCACCAGGATGACGGACGAGCCTTCGGGGATCGTGGTGCCGGCGACGTCGATGTCGGCGAGGGGGATCCTCTCGCGCATGTGGACCGGCGGTTCGTAGCGCAAAAGTTCCTCCACCGCTTGCGGCAACAGGCCGGGTTCGCGGCGCAGCCGGTCCAGCTGGTCGGGCCGGCGCAGCAGGGTGAGGACGCCGTTGGCGATCAGATTGACCGTGGTTTCGTGTCCGGCGATGAACAGCAGGATGGCGTTCTCCGCCAGTTCCTCGACGGTGAGCCGCAGGGCGGGGTCCGGTTCGTTGATGAAGGCGGAGAGCATGTCGTCGCCGGGCTGCCCACGGCGCTGCTCGGCGAGGTTCACCAGGTATCCACCCATTTCCTGTCGGGCTTGGATGCCCGCCTTGTCCCGTTGGGTGGTGTCCTCTTCGGGCCCGATGTCGGCGGACGCGACGATGACGTCGGTCCATGCCTGGAACAGCGGCTCGTCCTCACGCGGGACCCCCATGAGCCGGCAGATGACGGTGATGGGCAGGGGATAAGCGAAGTCGTCGACGATGTCGAACTGCTCGCGGTCCCGTAGCGCCACGATGAGTTCCTCGGTGATGTGGGAGATCTCCCCGCGCATGGCATCGACCCGGCCCGGGCTGTGCGGCGGGCCGAACGGCCGCATGGCCAGGGTGCGCAGTCTGTGGTGCTCAGGGTCGTCGAGCCGCAGGAACGGCGGTTTGTGTGTCGTCTCGCCGCGGGTGCGTGGGTCGGCGCTCATGCGCGGGTCGTGGAGCAGGGCGGCGATGTCGTGGTAGGTGCCGATCAGATAGCTGCCGTCGCCTTGCCGCGCTACGGGGCCGGCCTCGCGGAGTTCCGCGTACAGAGGGTAGGGGTCGGGGCGACTGGCGTAGTCGGTGATCCTTGCCAGCAAGGTGTCGGAGTCCATGGTGGCTCCTCGTGGTCGGGCGGGACGTGGATCAGCTGAGAGGCTGCACCATGGTCAGCCGGCGGTCGGGCAAGTAGCCGGTGAGCGCCACGGTGGGGCCGTGGGACAGCCCCTTCGGGTCCGGTACGTCGGACGGGATCGGGATGTCCGCCGCGATCGCGCGGTCCGCCGCGCCGGGCGGGGGCGGGAACGGGGCAGCCGTCTCGATCAGGTGCTGGTAGTACGGGAGCGACTTGGCCATGTCGACGGTGACCGCGGCGGTGACCCGCCCCTGGTAGCCGTAGACCATGGCCACACGGCGTGTCTCCAAAGAGCCCTGGGCGATGACCACGTGATCGGAGTAGCTGGGCACACCCACGGACTTGATGTTGAGTCCGAACTGGGTGGACCAGAACGTCGGGATGGCCAGGTGCGGGCGCCGCAGGGGTCCCGGATTGACCATGTTGTGGGCCGCCACTTGGGCCTGTGCAACCGCGTTGCCCCAGTGCTCCAGGGAGAGCATCTGGTACCCGAACAGCGGGTGGGGGAACCGGGAGACGTCTCCGGCCACGAAGATGTCGTCGGTGACGATGCCGTACATGGTGAAGGCGCGGCAACCGGCGTCGCAGGCGATCCCGCGCGGGCCTGCGGCCAGGCCGGAGTCCGCCAGCCACTCGACGTTACGCAGTGCCCCCAGTGCCGCGACGCAGAGGTCGGCGTCGACGCGGCTGCCGTCCGACAGGTCCGCACCGGTGAAGCGGCCGTTCCCGCGCAGGGCGGTGACTGTCACCCCGGTGCGCAGGTCGACGCCGTGATTGCGGTGCATGACGGCCGCGAGCTTCGACAGGGTGCCGCCGAGCGCGCCCACCAGGGGTGCGGGACCGCGTTCGGTGACCGTGACCTCCAGCCCCCGCTCCCGGCAGGCGGATGCGATTTCCGAACCGGTGAAACCGCCGCCGATCACCAGCACCCGCTCCGGATGGCCGGCCAGTCGGTCGGCCAGCGCTGCGGCGTCGCCGCAGGTACGCAGAGTAAACACCCCGTCCCGGGCCGCTTCCTCTGGGTTAGGCCAGGGCCGCGCGCGGGTGCCGGTGGTGATCAGCAGCCGGTCATAGGGCAGCGACTCGCCGTCGGCCAGCGTGACGCGTTTCTCCAGGACGTCCAGGCCTGTCGCGCGGACTCCCAGCCGCCAGTCGGCGTCCGGGTCCCGGCGCATGGGCAGCTCGGTGGTGCCCGCCGGTGCCTGGCCGAGCAGCACCTGCTTGGACAGCGGCGGCCGGTCGTAGGGCGGATGAGGCTCGTCTCCGACCACGGTCAGTGAGCCGGTGAAGCCCTCGTCCCTTAGTGCCTCGGCAGCCCTCAGACCGGCCAGCGATGCACCGACGATGACGATTCGGCCGCTTTTGAGGTCGTCACCGGGCACCGGTGCTCACCTGCTCACCGAGGAGGATGGCCTGGACCGGGCATGCCGCCGCGGCTTGGCGCACGCGTTCAACCTGGTCATCGGAGACGGCCGTGGCGTACAGCAGCCCCTCCTCCCCATGCAGCTGGAAAACCGCGGGTGCGAGGAACACGCACTGCGCGTAGCCCTGGCAACGTGTGAGGTCGACAACGGTCCGCATGCTCACCACTTCCTCCGTTGTCACCCCCCTCACATCCAGGATGGGGGCAGGGCCGCAGACCCGCACGGCCACGCCAGGGACGGCGGGCCGGCCCCGTGCATGGCAAGGTCAGCCGAGGGCGCGGTCGAGGTTGAAGGCAGCGCTGATCAGGGCGAGGTGGGTGAACGCCTGCGGAAAATTGCCCAATTGCTGTCCGGTGTGGCTGATCTGCTCGGCGAACAAGCCGAGATGGTTGGCGTAGGTGAGCATTTTCTCGAAGGCCAGGCGGGCTTCGTTCAGGCGTCCGGCGCGGGTGAGGGCCTCGACGTACCAGAACGAGCAGATGGAAAAGGTGCCTTCGTCGCCTTCCAGGCCGTCGGGGCTCGCTTTGGGGTCGTAGCGCCAGACCAGGGAGTCGGAGACCAGTTCGTTGCCAAGGGCTTCGAGCGTGGACAGCCACAGGGGGTCGTCGGGAGCGATGAAATTGGTCAGGGGCAACATCAACGCCGAAGCGTCCAGTACGTCGCCGCCCTCGTACTGGGTGAACGCCTGCCGGGACGGCGACCAGCCCTGGTCCAGGATCCGCCAGTAGATCGTGTCCCGGACCGGGCCCCAGCGGACGAGATCGGCGGGCAGGCTGCGGTGCCAGGCGATGCGCATGGCGCGGTCGATGGCCACCCAGCACATGAGGCGGGAGTAGAGGAACTTCTTGCGGCCGCCGCGAGTCTCCCACACGCCCTCGTCCGGCTGGTCCCAGTGCTCGCAGACCCAGTTCACCAGGTCGCACACTCCGCGCCATTGGCCGCTGGTCAGGGGGCGGCACCACTTGTCGTACAGGTACACCGAGTCGAGCAGGGCGCCGTAGATGTCGAGCTGCAGCTGGGTGACGGCGTCGTTGCCGACCCGTACAGGCGCCGACCCCCGGTAGCCCTCGAGGTGGGGGAGTTCGCGTTCGGGCAGCTCGGAGCGTCCGTCGATGCCGTACATGATCTGCAGTGGTCCTGAGGGTCCCTCGCGCCGGGGTATGGACCGGGTGAGGAAGCCCATGAAGGCTTCGGCCTCTTCGGCGAAGCCGAGCCTGAGCAGCCCGTAGACGGCGAATGCGGAGTCGCGCACCCATGCATAGCGGTAGTCCCAGTTCCGGCCGCCTCCGATCTGCTCGGGCAGGCTGGTGGTGGGGGCTGCCACAATCGCGCCGGTGGGCGCGTAGGTGAGCAGTTTGAGTGTGAGGGCGGAGCGGTGCACCATCTCCCGCCAGCGGCCGCGGTAGGTGGACTGCTGCAGCCAGCCCCGCCAGAAGGCGACTGTGGTGGTGAACGCCCGTTCAGCCTCTGCCTCGGCGTGCAGGTCGTTGCGCGGCGGGGCGTTGCCGTCGGCCTGGTCGAGGATGAAGACCGTCGTCTGCCCCTGGGAGAGTTCGAACTCCGTCCCCACGTCGTTGTCGTCGTTCTTCAGCGGCACCGTGGCGGTCAGCATCAGCGACAGCGCGTCGGAGGTGAACAGGGCGGCCTGGTCCAGCAGCCGCAGGGTGTGCGGGTGGGCGCCGTAACCGAACCTGGGGGCAACCCGGGCCCGGAACAAGATCCTTCCGCGGATGCACATCACCCGCCGGATCAGCCTGTGGCGGGCGCACTGGCCGGCCTGGGCCACGGGCATGAAGTCCTGGATCTCTCCCAGCCCGTCCTCGGTGAAGAACCGGGTGATCAGCACATTGGTGTCCGGGAAGTAGAACTGCTTGGTTTCGGCCGGTACGGCGGGGGACAGCTCAAACGCTCCACCCCGGTCCGCGTCCAGGATGGCGGCGAAGACACTGGGGGAGTCGAAGGTGGGGCAGCAGTACCAGTCGATGGTCCCGTCGGTGCCCACCAGGGCGGCTGTGCGCAGGTCCCCGATCAAGCCGTGGTCAGCGATCGGCAGGTAGCGGACGGATTTGTGCTGGTTCATTGCTCCGCACATCGCAGCAGCCTCCCTTGCCCCTGCGTCTTCTTGTGTTCTTCCCGATCGCAGGGGTATCAGACCGGCCCGACGGGGTCAGCGCGGCGCTTCTTCCACCGTCCGAGGGCAGCCGGCTGACCGGCACGCACTTCCAGGGCGCGCGGTTGCCGCCTGCGTGGGCAGGCACGGAGGCGCTGGTAGGGCCTGGATTCTGCCGCACGCATCCGCCGCTGCCGGCCGAGATGTGCGGAGCCCGCGGAGCCGTGCTTTTCCGTCATGCCCTTCTCGCGCGGCCCCTGGACGCGCACCTATGCGATCGGCCGGTGGGCACCGCGAGGCGAGGGATGTCGGACAGCCGCGGGGCGCCGGTGCTCCCTCAAGCACCAGCGCCCACTCACCCCTGCCCGAGGTTGGCTTCTGCGCGGCAGTCGTCAGGGGACGAGGATGAGGCGGATCGGGTCGCCGATCTTGTTCTCCAGCCGGTTGATGGCGCCAGCGGCGTCGGCGAGCGGGATGTGGTCGGTGATGGAGGGGGCCAGGTCGAGACGGCCGGCTGCCGTCAGCCGCACCAGTTCGCTGACGGACTCCGGGAAGCCGCCGTAGTGGCCGCGCACCTGCTTGCTCAGGTAGTTGAAGGTCAGGCCCTCGCTGATAGTGAGCGGGTGCGGCGTGATGCCCACCAGGATCAGGGAGCCGTTCAGGCCGAGCACGGAGGCGGCCTGTTCGCGGACGGCGGGCACGCCGGCGCAGTCGAAGGCGAAGTCCAGGCCCCGTCCGTCGGTGGCCGCGCGTACCTGGTCGGCGAAGTCGGGCGCGGCCGGGTCCAGGGCGCAGTCGGCGCCGAAAGCCAGGGCGCGCTCGCGGGCGCTGACCAGAGGGTCGACAGCGATGATCGGTGCGGCGCCGACCAGGCGGGCGAGGCGCACGTTGTGCGCGCCGACTCCGCCCACGCCCCAGACGCCGACGGACTGGGCGGGACGGACGCCTGCGGTGGCGACGACGGCGGCGTAGGGGGTGGAGACCGCGTCGGGGATGATCGCGGCTTGGTCGAAGGGGAGGCTGTCGGGGATCGGGATGAGGGTGTCCTCGCGGGCGACGGTGTATTGGGCCCAGCCGCCGTCGTAGTCGATGCCGGCGGTGCGCATCTGGGTGCAGGGGCGGTGGCGCACACAGCCGGAGCACCGGCCGCAGGTCTTGCCGGCTTCCAGGGTGACGCGGGTGCCGACGGTCAGGCCGCGCTTGAGGTCGGGGCCGAGAGTGTGGATCACACCGGAGACCTCGTGGCCGACGGTGACCGCATCAGAGGTGGCGAACAGCGGGACGAGGGAGCCGTCGATCAAGTGGACGTCCGACAGGCAGACGCCGGCGGCTTTGACCTCGATGAGTATCTCGCCCGGACCGGGCACGGGGACGGGGACCTCCTCCACGGCGAACTTCTTGCTGTCCAGGTGGAAGCGTCCGGCGAGCATGGTGTCCATGAAGATCTGCTTTCTGTGAGCGGCATTTCCCGGGCGGGCGGGTGCCGTGTGATGTCCAGCGGGCTGTGGTGGCCGGGAGGCATGCGGGGCGGCCGGTGCGACGCATGCCTCCCGGCGTCCTGGGGGTCAGGCGAAGACGTCCTGCTGGTAGCGCTCGTCGGCCTCGAGCTGGGCGAGCCACCGCTGGGCGCTCTCGTCGTCGCTGCCGGTCCGCTGGCGGTAGATGGCGGCGAGGGCCTCGCGGACGGCGGGCGCCATGCGGCGGCCGTCACCGCAGACGTAGATGTACGCGCCGTCTTCGATGGCTTGCCACACCGTGTCGGCGGCGCCTGCGATGGCGTTCTGCACGAACCGGGCCGGGTGGCCGGTCACCGCGGAGTAGGCGGTGTGGATCTGCGCGATCCCGGCCTGATCCCAGTCCTGCATCTCCTGCCGGTAGAAGTAGTCGTGCTCCGGGTGGCGGCAGCCGACGAAGATCTGCGACAGGCCGACCAGTGTGCCGTTCTCGTGCTGCCAGGCCCGCTCCTCCAGGAAGCCGCGCAGCGGTGCGATGCCGGTGCCGGGGCCGATCAGGATCAGCGGCGTGGCGGGATCGGCAGGCGGGGCGAACGTCGGCGAGGGCACGCGGATGTAGCCGTACACGACGTCTGCGGGCTCCAGGCCTGCGATGTAGGAGGAGCAGGTGCCGCGGTACTGGCCGTCACCGGACAGGGCCGGCCCTTCGAGCAGGCCGACGGTCAGGCGCACGTGCCGCGGGTTGGCCTGCGGGGCGGAGGAGATGGAGTAGAAGCGGGGGCGGATCGGGCCCGTCATCTCCAGGAAGACCGCCAGCGGCAGCTCCACCGCCGGGAAGCGCTCCAGCAGGTTGAGCACCGAGACCCGCTTGCCGAGGATCTCCTTCTGGTAGCGCTCTTCGGCTTCGGCGGTGTCGGCGGTGTAGGCCTGCAGCTGCGGCCGGGTCCAGGGGCACTCGGTGTACTCGGAGAGGGTCTGGATCTGGGAGCGGGTGGCGATGTCCTGCAGCTCCAGGAACTCGGTGAGCAGGATCCCGGCGGTGACGGGAACACCGACCGGCAGGTGCGTCCTGCCGCCGCCAGGCTGGTCGAGCCGGAGTACCTGGTCGTACTCGACACCGAGCCGGGTCAGCACGCGGTTGACCAGGGCGGGTTCATTCTTGGCGAAGACGGCCAGGTGGTTGCCGGTGTCGTAGCTGACGCCCTCGGGCAGTTCGATGGTGATCGACTTCGCGGACGGGCGCGGCGGCTCGATGCTGAAGTCCCACAGGCCGGTCGCGTCGGCCACGAGTTCCTCGTTGGCCACCACCGTGAGGGGGTAGGCCTGCTCGGAGACGATGGCAGGCCGGACGTCCGCTTCGGTGAGCAGCTGGATCTGGTAGCGCGGGCCGCTCGCCTCGGAGGTGTCGGCGGCGTACTCCTCGGCCAGGGTGGACCACAGCCTGTCCATCCAGCGGGTGGCCATGCCGTCGAAGTCACCGGAGGCGTCGGCGATGCCGCGCTCGATGACGGGGGTGGCGCCGGCGGCCAGCAGGCCCTCCTCGATCCGCTTGGGGAAGGCCTGGTAGGTGGCCACCCACTGGGTGTTGCCGGCGCCCAGCAGCGCGAACCGCACGTTGGACAGCGAGCCCTCGGGCAGTCCGGCGGTGAGCAGGTCGTCGAAGCGCTGGGCGTTGTCGGGAGCCCTGCCGTTGTAGCTCGCGGCGACAACGGCGAGCAGGCCCTCGGTGGGCAGGTTGTCGCCCAGCTCGTCCAGGCTCAGCAGCGTGGTGCCGAAGCCGGAGCGCTCACCACGGTCGGCGATGGTACGCGCCAGGTCCTCGCACGAGCCCAGGCTGGAGCCGTAGGCGACGGTCAGGTTCACCCCGACACCGCTGACCGCGGCCTGCGCCTGCGTGTCGTCGGTCTGCCGGTCCGCGGCGCCGAATACGGTCCGCTGGTGCTCCTGACGGCGACGGACGACCAGCTGGAAGTCGCCGGGCTTGCGCGTCAGCGCCTCCCGCACGTCCATCTGGTAGTCGCTGGTGTCGGAGAACTTGAACTTCTGCAGCACCAGCGCCAGGGCCAAGCGGGCCTCGGTGAGCGCGAACTGCCGGCCGATGCAGGCACGTACGCCGTTGCCGAACGGCTTGTAAGCGTGCGGGTGCTGCTGGGCGCGGTTCTCCGGCAGCCACCGGTCGATGTCGAACTCCTCCGGCCGCTCCCACGCGCCGGGGTGGGAGTGCAGCGCGCCCATGAGGATGTTCGCCCTGGTTCCCTTCTTCAGTTCATAGCGGCCGCCGATGACGGTGTCCTCCAGCGGCGCCTTGGCGATCAGAGGGATGGGAGCCCACAGGCGCAGGGTCTCCTCCAGGATCCGCGGGATCACGTCGAGCTGCATGATCGTGTCGTAGTCCGGCACGGTGTCGCCGGGCAGCAGCCGGTCCACCTCGGCGTAGGCCTGGGCCAGCACGTGCGGATTGCGCATCAGCGAGTACGTGGCGAACGACAGCAGGCCACTGGTGGTCTCGTGACCGGCGATCAGGAACGTCACCACCTGGTCGCGGACGTTGTCGTCCGCCAGCAACTTGCCGGTCTCCGGGTCGGTGGCCTCCAGCATCAGGCCCAGCAGGTCCTCCTCACCGGTGCCCTTCCCCTGCCGGCGCTCCTTGATCACGCTCTCGACCAGTTCGCGCATCACCTGGATGTTCTCGCGGTACTTCTTGTCGTCCGCCTTGCGCAGCTTGGTCATCATCGGCAGCTCCTGCGAGCGCCGCAGTGACTCGATCAGCGCCTCCAGCAGCGCGTTGAGGAAGGGGTGCAGCTCTTCCTTGCCGAACGACTGGAAGCGGTAGCCGAAGCCGGACAGAGCGATGGTGTCCAGGGTGAGCCGGGTGTAGTCGTCGGTGATGTTGACCGGCTGCCCCTCCCGGCTCTCCCACTTGCCTACCAAGTTCCCGGCGATCTCCAGCATCTGCCCGAAGTAGGCCTTCATGGCCCGCTGGCTGAACGCCGGCAGGAGGATCCGGTGCGCCATGGCCCATTCCTCCTCGTGCTGGTGGGCCGTGAACAGGCCCGCCCCCGTGAAGTCCCGCACATGGCTCAGCGGCGTCTTGTCGATCTGCTTGAAGAACCGTGTCTCGTCGCAGACCTCGGCCACCAGGTCCGGGTCGTAGACGAAGACCTGCTCGATACCGGCGATGTCCATGCCGTAGATGCCCTCGGGGAACTGCTTGGACAGCTTGCCGAAGTACTCCACCGGGTTGGTGCTGGGGATCTGCGGCGTATGGCCCAGCAGAGGGATCCCCCGCGGGGACCGGATGGGACGCAGATCGGTCACGTGTTGCGTGGCCATGACGTGCTCCTTTGTGCGCAGAAGGGGGAGGGGCAAGGGCACTGTGCGATGCGGGGAAGGCCGCCGACCGGCAGCGAACCCCGGTTTCCATACGTCGTATGGAACTCATTCAGTGTTACCATACGACGTATGGAAACCCCAAAGAAGGCTCCCCGGGGCACGAGGAAGAGGGACGTACCACTCACCCAGGACGGCATTTACGCCATGGCGCTGCGCCTCATCGACGCCGACGGTGTCGAGGCGCTGACCATGCGCAAGCTCGCGGCCGCGCTGGATGCGAACCCGATGTCGCTGTACCACCACGTGCCGAACAAGGACGCCGTGCTGCGCGGCGTCGCCGAGCGCGTAGGCTCACAGTTCCGCACACCGGAGCAGGGGGACGTTTCCTGGCAGGGGCGCCTGCGCCAACTGGCCGTCGACTTCCGTGCATTGGCGCACCGTCACCCCAAGCTGATGCAGTACTCCTTCGCGCGCGCCGACTACATCCAGCCCGAGGATCCCTTCTGGCGTGGTCTTACCGAAACGCTGGCCGCCGCCGGGCTGCCGGCTCCCGAGATCCCGCGCGTCGCTGCAACCCTGTGCGCTGTCTTCACGGGGCTGCTGGTCAGCGAACTGACCGGAGCGCTCCAGCGGTGGACCACTCTCCCGCCGGGACCGGTCGGCCCCGATGGGGAAGAGGCGTACGACTCCTCGGCAGACGAGATCGACACGATGTTCAGCTGTGCGCTGGACGCCGCGATCGCAGGTGTGGAAAGCCACCCCGCACGGGCCTGACGGGGGGGCGTGACGGCAAGGCGCGGATGCCGCTACCGACAGCGCGCGAGGAGCGCTGTGCCTGCCGGGAGCGAGCGCCCTCCACAGGGGGCGTCGTCGCATCACCGACGAATGCGTTAGAGCCCGCGGCAGAAGATCACGGTGTCGGTCGGCCGGCGGACGGCGGCAGCGGTCTTACAGCGGCTTGCCGCTCACTGCCATGGGGCGACCCCTGCATTCGCCGTCGGCCGAACAGCCCTGTGGCATGAAGGGCCTTCGAAACGCCTGGGTCGACGCGGGTCAGGCGAGGCCGGGAAGTGGGCGCCGGGCGATGTCGTGGGACTCGCCGGCGGGGACGCCCAGCATGCGCAGGACCATCTCTGCCAGGTTCGAGGCGGCCTCGTCACCGTCACCGTCGAGGTCGGGCCGGGCCAGCCGCAGCGCCACCAGGGACAGCAGGGTCCCGCCCATGGCCGACAACGCCATGGTCGGGTCGGCGCAGGTGAAACGGCCCGAGGCCATGCCGTGCTGGATGTCGCGCAGGGCTCGCGGGGCGAGCCCGCGCTCGGAGTGGATGTGGGCGAGCCCGTGATCGCGCAGGATCCGCATGAGTTCCGGGTGGGAGTCCACCATCCGTCCGGTGAGCCGGAAGCCCGCCGCGACGAGTTCGGCCGGGTCGTCGATCCCCTGGACGCGCTCGTCGATGACCTGCCCGAACTCCTCCAGAGCGTCCGAGACGGCGGCGTCGAACAGATCCGTCTTGGACTCGAAGTGGTTGTAGAAGGAGCCAAAACCGACGTCCGCGCGATCGGCGATCGTCTGGATGCTGGCGCTGGTGTCGCCGGTCTCCGCCAGCAACTGGCGGGCCGCCCGGACCAGGGCGTGGCGGGTCTCGGCGCGGCGCCGCTCGAAGCGGTTCCCGGGTGGGGCTGACGTCGGCATACGGAGAGTGTAACAACCGTGGCGATGAGTCCTACATGTCTGATCCATTCATCAGCCTCTTGATGTCGCCCTATTGACGATGACTCCTTCAAAGTTGATGATTTCCTCATTACAGAAGTGTTGCTTGGAGGGCACCATGTCCGAAACTCCCGTTAACAAAGCCGGCCCCCCGACGGCCCACCAGGACCTCCACAGCGAGCAGGGCGCCCTGCGCGGCGAGCACCCGGGGCGCGCCCGCAACCCCGCGACCAAGGTGGCGGACCTGGCGTGGCTGGAGTTCGAGAAGCCGGACCTGGACCGGGCCGAGGTGTTCGCACATGACTTCGGGTTCGCGATCGCCGCCCGCACCGAGCGGGAACTATGGCTGCGCGGCACCTTCGCCGGCTCACCGTGCATGGTCATCCGCCGTGGACGCGCCTCCCGCTTCCTCGGGCCGGCATTCCGCGCGGCCGAGCGAGCCGACGTGCACCGGTTGGCCCGCACCACCGGCAGCACCGTCAAGGACGCCGACGTCCCCGGCGGCGGACAGTCGGTCTCCTTGCTCGACCCCTCGGGCTTGCCGGTCCGCGTCGTGCACTGCGCCGAACCGTTGCCCGCGCTGCCCGAGCAGCGCCCGCTGACCTTGAATTTCGGCACCGATCGCCGCCGCACGAACGCCACCCAGCGTCCGCTCCGCGAGCCCTCCCGTATCCAGCGTCTGGGCCATGTGGTCCTGGAGACGCCGGTATTCGCCCGCACCCTGGACTGGTACCTGGACACCCTCGGGCTGATCGTGTCCGACTTCCTGTTCCTCGACGGGCAGCGCGACCGTGGGCCGACCATGGCCTTCATCCGCTGCGACCAGGGCAGTACGGCCGTGGACCACCACACCCTGGCCATGCACCTGGGGCCCGGAGCCGGCTACGTCCACTCCGCCTACCAGGTCACCGACCTCGACGCGATCGCCGCCGGAGGGGAGTACCTGGCCGAGCGCGGCTACCGGCGCAGCTGGGGCATCGGCCGGCACATCCAGGGCAGCCAGCTGTTCGACTACTGGCGCGATCCCGACCGCTTCATGCTGGAGCACTTCGCCGACGGCGACCTGTTCTCCTGTGACGTCGAGGCCGGGTGGGCGCCGATGTCCGGCAGCGGCCTGGCCCAGTGGGGCCCGTCGGTCACCCGCGACTTCCTGGGCACGAGCCCGTCCCCCGCCAAGCTCCGCGAGGTCCTCAAAGCCCTGCGCGGCGACAACGAACTCGACCCCGCACGTCTGCTGGGCCTGATGAAAGCGATGAGCTCATGAGCACCAACGTCGTGCGCACCCCCGACGGCTGGTGGGCGGTACGCAACGAGAGCGCCGTCCGGATCGAGACCAAGGCGGCCACCACCGCCGAACTGCTCGCCGACCGTGACGCAGTCCGCGAGGCCGCCTGCTCCGCACAAAGCGGCACGCCCGTCGCCGACCTGCTAGTACTGCCTCCGGTCACCACCCCCTGCCGGGTGGTCGCCCAGATGGTCAACTACCGCAGCCACGCACGCGATTCGGGCTTCACCGGCGATATCCCGCCCACCTTCTTCCGCAAGGCATCCGGCTCTGTCAGCGGACCGGACGACACGATCGTCCGCCCCGCGCACGTGAAATTCCTCGACTACGAGGTGGAACTCGGCCTCGTCCTGGGCGCCCCCCTGCCCGTGGGCACCGTCGTCGAGGAGCGGGACCTGCCGCGCTATGTCGCCGGACTCGTCCTGACCAACGACGTCAGCGCCCGAGACGTCCAGCTGACCAAGACCCAGTTCTACGAGAGCAAGTCCTACCCCACCTTCACACCCACCGGACCGCACCTGGCCCTGCTGGAACCCGAAGACTTCGCCCACCTGCTCGACCTGCGACTGAGACTGTCGGTCAACGGCGAACCGCGCCAGGACCACACGCTGGCCGACATGATCGTGCGGCCCGCGCAAGCGCTCACCCTGCTCGCGCGCTTCCAGACCCTCGATCCGGGCGACCTGCTGCTGACCGGCACGCCCGGCGGCACCGCTCTCAAGGCCCCGCCCAAGGCGGTCGAGAAAATCGGCGCGCTGCTCCCGCCCGCACGGAAATGGAAGGCCTTCTTCAACAGCCAGGCCAAGAACCCCCGTTACCTGCGGCAGGGCGACCTGATCACCGCCACGATCGCCACCCCCGACGGGCGGATCGACCTCGGCGAACAGCACACCCCCGTGGCGGACGCCGAGTGAACGCCACCGCATCCCGGAGACCGGTGGTGATCATCGGTGCCGGGCCCGTCGGCGTCACGGCCGCCCTCCTCCTCGCCAAGCGCGGCGTGCGCAGCCTCATCCTGGAACGCCACCAGGACATCTACCCCCTGCCGCGCGCCGTCGTCGTGGACGACGAGGTCCGCAGGATCCTGCAAAGTGTCGGCATCCACGAGGAGTTCGCCACCATCTCCCGCCCCGGGCGAGGGCTGCGGCTGCTGGATGCCCGGCACCGCCTGATCGCCGAACTCCCTCGCTCCCCACACGGACACCACGGATACCCGCAGACCAGCATGTTCGACCAGCCCGAGCTGGAACGCCTGCTGCGCGACGCCCTGCCCCGCCACCCCGAGTGCGAGCTGTGGACCGGAACGGAGGTCACATCCCTCACCCAGGACCCCAGCGGACACCACGGCCCCACGACCCCGGTCCGGGTCGCCTTCCGCCGCGACGGCAGCGACAAGGAGCAGTATCTGTGGGCCGATGCCGTGCTCGGCTGCGACGGCGCGAGCAGTCTCACCCGCCATGCCATCGACGCCACCTGGAACGACCTGCACTTCCAGGAACGCTGGAACGTCATCGACGTGCGCACCACCCGCCAGGTGCGCACCTGGGAAGGCGCCGAGCAGATCTGCTGCCCCACCCAGCCGGCCACCTTCATGCGCGTCGGTGAGGACCGCTACCGCTGGGAGTTCCGGCTCCCCGAAGACGAGCACCTGGACGGCCCGGACGGAAACCAACGTCTGCGCAAGCTGGTCGCCCCCTGGGTGGACCTGCCCCCCCATGCCCCGTGGGACAGCGACTTCGACGTGATACGCCAGGCGCAGTACACCTTCCGGGCCCGCCTGGCCGACCGGTGGCGCCAAGGACGCATCTTCCTGCTGGGCGACGCCGCCCACCTCACCCCGCCCTTCATCGGACAGGGGCTGTGCGCGGGCCTGCGCGACGCCCACAACCTCACCTGGAAACTCGCCCGCGTCCTCCGGCACGAAGCCCCCGAAGCACTGCTGGACACCTACGAACACGAACGCAAACCCCACGCCCGCCACATGATCCGCCTCGCCGTCACCGTCGGCTGGGCCATGACCGGCGGCCAGGACCACGCCGCGGCGATCCGCCGGACCCTGGTGGGCGCAGCCTGCCGCATCCCCGGCGTGACCCGGACCATCAGCCGCGACCTGAGCCCCGCCCTGAAAGCCGGCCCCCTGGTACGACGCCGCCGCCGGCTGACCGGCCGCGTACTGGCCGGAACCTACAGCCCACAACCCTGGGTGCTGCACGACGGCAACCGCGTGCGCCTCGACGATCTCCTGGGCACCTCTTTCGCCCTCCTGACCACCGTGCCGCCCACCCCCCAGATGACGGCCGTGACCACCGCACTGGGCGCACACACCCTCCACGCCGGCGCCCTGGGCGACGACGGCACCCTGGCCTCCTGGCTGGCAACCGGCCGGGCAGACGCCGTCCTGCTGCGCCCGGACCGCATCGTGATGGACACCGTCCCCGCCGGCACCGGGAACTTCACCGGCACCGACGCCTGGGCACCGCTGCTGAGCACAGCCCCGCCGAACACCGACGGCACGGCCGTCCCCCTCCCAAGGAGCGCCGCCCCATGACCACCCCCCACTCCGTGCCGTATCCGGAACCTTTTTTCACCCCCGACCCGCAGGCGGCCGCCGGCAGCCGCATCGTGGACTTCGCCCGGCAAGCCGTCCGGCACCAGGGCGCCGAAGGCATCCAAGACCCCACCGACTACCAGGCTCTGTACTGGTGGTCCGTCACCGACCTGGAGGGGTTCTGGGCCGCGGTGTGGGAGTACTTCGCCATCGACGCGGCAACTCCGTACGAGCGGGTACTGGCCGCGGAGACCATGCCCGGAGCCCGCTGGTTCCCCGGCGCCACCCTCAACTACACCCACCACGCGTTGCGCGACCTGCACCCGGACGCTCCCGCGATCATCGCGCTGGACGAGACCGGGGCCGGCCACGAGATCACCGGCTCGCAGTTGCGCGCCCAGGTCGCCTCCGTCGCCGCCACGTTGCGCGATCTGGGCGTCGGTCAGGGCGACCGGGTGGTGGGCTACCTGCCCAACACCCCCCACGCGATCATCGCCTTCCTCGCCACCGCCAGCCTGGGCGCCGTGTGGTCGGTGTGCGGGCAGGACTACGCTCCCAAGGCTGCCGCCGACCGCTTCGCCCAGCTCGAACCGAAGGTGCTCATCACCGCGGACGGCTACCTCTTCAACGGCACCACGCACGACCGCCGCGACGCCTCCCTCGAACTGGCCCACGCCCTGCCCTCCGTGAAGGGCACGGTGCTCGTGACCCACGTGGGCCTGGCATGGCCCGAGGACAGGCACCCAGGACAGACGGTTCCCTGGCAGGACGCCGCCGGGCGCACCGAGGAACTGGCCTGCACCCCGCTGCCTTTCGACCACCCCCTATGGGTCGTCTTCTCCTCCGGCACCACCGGCCTGCCCAAGGGCATCGTTCACGGACACGGCGGGGTCCTGCTCGAGCATCTCAAGACCCTCGCCCTCCACACCGACCTCGGCCGCGGCGACCGCCTCATGTGGTACACCACCACCCACTGGATGATGTGGAACCTGGTCGTCTCCACCCTGCTGACCGGCGCCGCCACCTGCACCTACGACGGCAGCCCCGCGCCGCACGCGCGTCCGGACATCCTGTGGGAGCTGGCGGCCCGCCACCAGGTCACCCTCTTCGGCACCAGCCCCCAGTACCTGCTGGCCATGGCCAAGCTCGGCATCGAACCCTCCCAGCACGACCTGTCGGCCATCCGTGCCGTCGGCTGCACCGGCTCCGCCCTGCCCGCCTCCGCCTACCCCTGGGTCCGCGACCACGTGGGGCCCGGCGTCCAGCTGGCCTCCACCAGCGGCGGCACCGACGTCGTCTCCGGCTTCGCCGGCAGCGCCCCCACCAGCCCTGTGTGGGCGGGGGAGCTGTCCGCCCCCAACCTGGGCGTGGCACTGGCCGCCTACGACGGCACAGGTACCCCGGTCCGTGACCAGGTCGGCGAACTGGTCGTCACCCGGCCCATGCCGTCGATGCCGCTGTACTTCTGGAACGACCCCGACGGCAGCCGCTACCGCGACGCCTACTTCGCCACCTACCCGGGCGTGTGGCGGCACGGCGACTGGATCACCCTCACCTCCCACGGCTCGGTGATCGTCCACGGCCGCTCCGACGCCACCCTCAACCGCAACGGCGTACGCCTGGGCAGCGCCGACATCCACGACATCGTCGAACGCCTCCCCGAGATCACCGAGGCCCTCGTCATCGGCGCAGAGGAACCCGACGGCGGCTACTGGATGCCCCTGTTCGTCGTCTCCGCGCCCGGCGTCACCCTGGACGACACCCTGCGCGAAAAGATCCGCGACGCGATCCGCGTCGGCGCCTCACCACGCCATGTCCCCGACGAGATCCTCGCCGTGCCGGCCATCCCGCACACCAAGACCGGCAAGAAGCTCGAGGTCCCCGTCAAACGCATCCTCCAGGGCGCCCCGGTCGAGCGGGTCCTCAACCCCGCGGCCGTCGACAACCCCGAACTGGTCGCCTGGTTCGCCCGCCTGGGCGCCGAACGCCGCCGGCAGCGCGGCCTCGTCACAACCGCGGACCACGACACCGGGAGCAGCCGATGACGTCCTCAACATGCCGCGCCGGCGACCAGTAGGGCCGACCCCCAAGACCGCAGCAGCGCGCATTCACCGGTGCGCACGCGCCCGCACTCACCCGCCCCCACACCGCTAGGTCTTTCGCATGAACCTCCCCACCGTCCTGCTCTGCCTCATCGCCTTGATCTTCGCCCTCCTGGGCATGGCCAAGATGCTGGCCCTGGGCCCCATGCCCAAGATGGCCGCCCACGCAGGCTTCAGCACCACGGGCTACCGCGTCATCGGATCCCTGGAACTGGCAGGCGCCGTCGGCGTTACCCTCGGCCCCGTCGTGCCGCCGATCGGAGCCCTTGCCGCCACCGGTCTATTGCTACTGCTCGCCGGAGCCGTGGCAACGCACGTCCGCACCGGAGACAGGCTCCCCAAGCTCATCCCCGCAGTAGCCGGTGCGGCACTGATCGGTTGCTATCTCGTGCTCCTTGCCGGGACCACGTGGTGATCCGACCGGGCATCCCGTCTGACCTCTGCGTGGTCCGGGACTCCCCTCAGGGGCTCCCGACACCAGGAGCGAGAGACAGAGCACGGAAGTGACCACGTACTCGAGCGCACCGGCGCGTCGCACTCGGCTGACGCCCGAGCGGGAGCAGGAGCTGTACGGCGCGGTGATCGACCTGCTGCGCGAGGCGGGTTACGACGCCCTGACGATGGACGCGGTCGCCGTCCGTACCCGCTCCAGCAAAGCGACCCTCTACCGCCAATGGAGCAGCAAGCAGAACCTGGTCGCGACCGCGCTCAAGCGCGGGAAGGCCGTCCACGTCGAGAACGTCGACACCGGTTCCCTCCCCGGCGACCTGCACGAGCTCGCCGATCGCATCGGCGACGGCTCGGCCGTCGATGTCCCGCTGATCCGGGGCTTGGCCCATGCCTTCGCCATTAATTCCAACCTCGCTGAGGCGCTGCGCCAGCACATGATCGAGCCCAAGCTCACCGGAGTGCGGCAGATGCTGGGGCGAGCCGCCGACCGCGAGGAGATAGAAGCTGACGTGCCTGCAGCAGACTTCATGCCGCACATGATGCTCGGAGCCGTGGTCACCCACCGCCTGCTGGAGGACATGGAGGTCGATGCCGCCTTCATGCACCGCTACATCGATGCGGTGGCGCTGCCGGCGCTCGGCATCAGTCGCTAGCCAGCCGCTGGCCATGCTGCGGGGCTGACACCCTGCTTGAGAACGCCCTCACCGCAGCGGTCCAACACGAACCCTTGACCCGTTGGACGAGGCAAAGGCTTCAGCGCCTCGTGGAAGTCCATGGCTCTCAGCGGGTCGTCGCGAGGTCTCTCGGCAAATCCAGCCCATGGGTCACCCAGCGTCTGGCACTGCTCAAGCTCACTCCGGATCTTCAGCAGGCTGTCGAGGAGAGAGCCTGCCCGTGGAGGTGGCCCGCCGCGTCGGGCAACTGGCCACCCAATACCAACTGCTCCCTGCTGTCGCCGGGTGAATCTCTGCAGGGCTGCGTAGCGCATCGCTGCGTATGCCCCCACGCCCTGCGTCGGCGTGCCTGTGCACATCGTGTGGGCGAAGGCGCCACCCGCAACGAAGCGAGCCCCTGCACCCCTGTCGGAGGTCACCAAATTCCCCACCAAGAGCCCAGCTTCCCCGCCCACATGTTCGAACGAGGCCGACATCTTCTGCGGCTGGTGATCTGATGTGGTTCGCTCCGGTCGGCTCAGCTGATAAACGCTGGCTTGCGACCCGCCTCGGGCCTCAGAATTCTCGGCGTGACAGACACGGGACCCACCGAAGAAGAGACACCAGACGGGCTGCTGGGCTGGTGCCTGGTGGCCAACGTGGCGCGGGAGACCTCGCACGGCGAGAGCGGCCTCGACATCCAGCACGGCACGAAGCACTTCCGCGCGGGCACCCTGCTGTGGCTCCCGCCCGCTCGCTGGGACCCTGGCCACTGGCGTTGGCACGCGGTGGGCCGGCACCGGGGCAACAGCCGCCGGTACGTCAACATGGTCGTACGTGTGGAGCACCTGGAGAACTTCCGGGTCAAGGGCGTCTATAGCGAAGCCCTGGTGCGCAGCCTCAACGGTCACGCCCACGACCCGGCCGCCCGACGGACCCTGCAGAACCCGTGGATCCGCGAGCGCGCCCAGAGCCTGGCGGACAGCTGGAACCTGCACCGGGAGCCCCTCTTCATCGAAGGTCACCCCTACGCCCACCCACGGATCTCCGTCCCCAACCCCCCACCGGCAGAGATCCAGCTCGATGGCGAAACCCTCCACCTCGCCCGCTACGGCCCCAGAGGAGCCCACTACAGCCGCACACCCCCACCCACGGAATGGATCCCCGAGCCGTGATCCGCACGTTCGAACGACAGGGCGGGGAAGTTGGCGCTGCGGATGGGGAAATACGTGACGTTCCACAACTCCCGTCCAACACCAGTTCCGGGGCCCGCCAAGCAGTGGAAACAGCAGACCGGGGCGCCGTTACCTGTAGGGGCCGTTTCGTGCGCTGCTCATCCCGATGGGCCAGCAGATCGACGCGTGGGCAACGGCAGCACAGCGTGGAGCCGCGCCCAAGGCCGCTGCTGCGGCAAGGGGGGCCTGGCGCGCAGCGGGATTGACGCTGGGTAACTGTCAATCCCCCGGGACTCGGCATGCGGCGGTCAGGCAGCCGGTGTCAGTTCGGTGCGACCGGACAGCAGGGCGTATCCCTTCGTGCCGACCCGGTTGGATGTCGAATATTGGGCATGCGCGCAAATGGGGCATATTGCCTCTCGGGGGGTTGGTGAAGGGAAGCTGCCATGGCGAAGAAGCGCAGTGAAGGCCCTCACGGTGAGGGTCCGAGCCGGTTCAAGGGCGATGACCAGCACGGATGGTCTCCGGATGTGGACGCGACCCGTCAGGAGGAAAATCCGAGCGCGCATCGTTCCTTCCATCCGGACACCTACGCGCCCGGCGGGAAGAACCGCGAGCCGAGTCAGCAGGACATCGAGGACTCGCTGGAAGGCAGGCCGGTGAAAGACGTTTCCCGCAGCGGGGAGGAGCGGTCTGGGAAGTCCGGTAAGAAGGGGATCCACGACACCGGGCCTCGTGGCCGGTCCGGGCGCCCCAGCGGGAGCAAGGACGTTTCAGAGTCCACTGCAGTGGACCCGCAGGAGCCATCCGGCGGCCCTTCTTCGGGTGGGACCAGAGAGAGGAATCCGTAGACCGTGCCGCCGCGGTTGCGGGTCGCTTAGGTCTTCGGCGCAGCATCAGGTGCCCCCGGCGCCCACCATGGCCTTTTTGTTGGTCAGGGGCGAGGGGGAACTCGCAGGGCGAGGAGGGCGGTGTCGTCGCTGGCCCAGTCGCCGCTGTGCTCTGCGATGAGGTCGCCGAGGTGGGTGACGATGCCCTGGGCATCCAGACCGCGGCAGCCGGCGAGGGCGGCGGACAATGCGTCTTCGCCGAACTGTGGCCGGGCGCCGGAGGAAGCCGTGCGGCGGGCGCGGGCCTCGGTGGCGCCGTCTGTGTAGAGCAGCAGCGCGTCGCCAGGCGCAAGCCTGAAGGCAACGTCGATGAGTTTGACGTCGGCAAGGACGCCGAGCAAGGTTCCGGATCGGCCGACTTCCCGGACGCGGCCGTTGGCGCGGCGGATCAGGGCCGGCGGGTGTCCTGCATTGCACAGGCGCCCCGCGATGCCGGAGGGCGTGCTGCGGAAGGTGGCGTAGACGGCGGTCAGGAACCGTTCGCCCTTGCGCTGCTCGATGAGGGCGGAGTTCAGGTTGTCGAGGACGGCGGCGGGTGACATGTGCTGGGTCGCCTCGGCGCGCAGGGTGTAGCGGGCCAGGGCGGTGACCTTGGCCGCTTCGGTGCCCTTGCCGCAGACGTCGCCCATCACGGTGCACCACCACGGGCCTTTGGCGTGGAACAGGTCGTAGAAGTCACCGACCACGGTGCTGCCACCGGCCGCCGGTAGGTAGGAGGCGGCGGTCTCCAAGCCGGGCACCTTCTGCAGGACGGGGGGCAGCAGGCTGTCCTGGAGACTGCGGGCCAGGCCGCTGGAGGTCTCCAGGGCGTCCTCGACGGCGGCCAGCGAGGTACGAAGGTTGATCTCGTTGCTCACCGCGCGGGCGATCGTGGCCAGCGCGGCCAGTTCCTCGGGCTGCCAGACGTGCGGATTCTCGTCGATCACGTGCATGCTGCCAAGCACCTCCCCGCCCGGGGCGAGGATCGGATGCCCCGCCCAGGCCCCGATCTTCATCCGGGCGACCGACGGATGCCCGCCGGTGCGGGGGTCGGCGGCAGCGTCCTCAACCACGAAGGGATCGCCAGCCAGGCCGACCAGGAAGGAACAGAAGGACTCCCCGACCGGGCTTTGCCGCTCGACCGCTTCCCGGACGTCCACCCCGACGCAGGACTTCCAGAACGACCGGTGCTCGTCGACCAGCGTGATGAAGGCCCGCCCGCAGCCGGTCACCGCGGCCGCCAGCTGCGCCAGGTCCTCGAAGGCGTCCTCGGGGCTGGTGTCGAGCAGCCCGGTCGCCTCCACCGCCGCCAGCCGCCGACGGTCCGACAGTGCAGCCGGCAGACCATCGGGTCGCAACCCGCCAGGGAACGCGATGCCCGCCTGCCAATCTCTCCCAGCCCCCATGACCGCCTCCGGGATCATAAAGTTTCCGAATGGTCACAGAATGTCACCGAGACTTTTGCTATGCAGCAACGTTAGTCACTGGAGATGCCAACATTCCAGGCTTTAAGAAGGATCGTCCGGAAGAGTCCGTGGTCTTCTGACTTCCCGCGCCTGGGAGGATACGGATGCGAACTGCTGATGCCGGGCGGCCAGGGCATCCGTTCATGACGCGGGCGCTTTGGCGCTCCAGAGACAGCTTGATGACGTGGCAGGCGAGCATCGATTGAGCACCCGAAACTTGCCTCCTGAGGGCCTGCGGTCAGCTCGCTTTCGCCTGCTCGCCCACGTCGTTCTCCACGGTGTCGGCCAGCCTGCCGAGCATGCTGCGATGCCGGAGCTGGATCAGGGCGTCCAGCACTGCGTTGTGCAGGAGCCCGCCAGGGCCGCGCAGCGGATGTTCGTCGAGGACGACCAGGGTGTCCTCGCCCCACGGACGGAGGTCGAGCGCGATGCGAGCGGTGCCGAGCCATCCGGCCTCGGCTTCAAGTTCCAGTTGCCGGGGCGGCCGGCAGATACGGACGACCGTCTTCCCGTTAACCGCAAGGGGGCCCACGCTAACGCTGTACTCGATACAGGACCCGACTTGCGGCCACTGACCATCGCTTTGGTGGGAATGCGACGGTCCGACGACCCAATCACCGTAGCGCGAGCCATCTGCAAGGACGGCCCACACCTCTCTTGGAGATCCGCTCACCAAACGGTGCTGCACGGCCATGAAATCCTCCCGCGAAGACTCGTCACTGCTGGTCAGCGGGCTTCCGTTCATTCCAACGCCACGGCGGCTGGAGGCGCGGCCTCGGCTGGCGGGCCCAGGCTGGGCGGACACTTTCCACGCTACGCTCCGCGCCCAACGGCGCACGTCAGGAAAGGCACTTCAGACGACGGCACAGGGGGCGCAGCCCTGAGGTACGGGCTCCGCCCGGATGCACACCCGGCCGACGGGCCGCAGCCTCTCTGTCCGCGGCGATTTCGAGACCACACAGGACATCGCGGTCGTGGTCACATGGCGGTCAGGGCGATTGCCGCGTAGTGGGTCGTGAAGGCAGCCAGGGTGAAGGCGTGGAAGACCTCGTGGAATCCGAACCAGCGCGGAGAGGGGTCGGGGCGCTTCATTCCGTACACCACGGCGCCCGCGGTGTAGAGAAGGCCGCCGGCCACGATCAAGGCTGCCACTGCTACCCCGCCGACGTGCATGAAGTCGGGGAGCAGGAAGACGGCGGACCAGCCCAGCGCCAGATAGCAAGGGGTGTACAGCCATCGGGGAGCCTCAACCCACAGCACCCGGAAAGCAACTCCGGCCAAGGCACCGGTCCATACGAGCCCCAACATGACGGCTCGCTTGTGCTGGGGGAGAAGAATTGCGGCCAGGGGCGTGTACGTACCGGCGATGATCACAAAAATGTTGGCGTGGTCCAGCCGTCGCAGGACAGCCTCGCCGCGCCGGCCCCACGTGCCGCGATGGTAGACCGCGCTGATACCGAACAGCAGCCACGTGGAGGCGGAGAAGATTCCACAGGCGAGCGCGGCCAGGGGTGTGCGAGCGAGGCAGATCAGTGTGACGCTGGCGATGAGCGAGACGGGAAACATGCCGGCATGCAACCAGCCGCGGAGTCTGGGTTTCAGCGGCTCCATCGCCTTGGCGACCCCCTCGACCATTTCGCCAACCTGGTGGACCGCTCCTGCAGTTCTGCATTCTGACGTCTCGACCAGGCCGACCGCTTGTTGAGGCCTTCCATCAGCGACGTGACCAAGCGCTTTGCCGGTGGGCCCGTCACAGGCCGCGAAGTCCGGCTGCCCCTGGGGCCGCTGGGCGTCATCTGCGCACATAAACCCATGCTAGGAGCGTGTCGACGCCGCCGCCCGGAGACCGGCTCGGCGACACGGATCGCCGGTGGCCTGCATCGACTATGTGGCGTAATCACCTCGGCATCATGCGGGGCTGCGGCGGCCCCGCAGTTCTCTCTGCTCTCCGCATGCGCCCGCTGACGTCAACACCCAGACTGAAAGGAGGGGAGTGACCAGCGTGGCCGCTGCCGGCTACTCCGTACGGATGCCTCCCTCCTGCGAGCGAGCCCTGACATTGCCGGGCGCCACTCGCGAGCCGCAGCGTCTGCTCGGCAGCCCAGCCCTTCGAAGGGAAATCTGATGGCTGATGTACCCAAGATCGCCCTCGCCGCCGCGGTTGTTGGGGGGTATGTCCTTGGCCGGACGAAAAAGGGACGAGTCGCCTTTGCGATGGCGACCTACCTGGCCGGTCGTCGGGTGGGGCTGGAACCCCAGCAGCTGCTGATAGAGGGGGTCAAGAGGCTGCGTGAACTTCCGCAATTCGCTGACCTCAACGAGCAGTTGCGAGGTGAGGTACTCGACGCCGGGCGTAAGGCCATGGGCGTGGTGGCCGATCGCAAACTCGCCGATCTGGCCGAGTCCCTTCATGCGCGTACCCAGCGCATCGGCAGCAAGGCTGAGGAGGAGGAGGAGCCGGAGGACGAGAACGAACCGGAGGAGGAAGAGGAGGAGCCGGAGGACGAGAACGAACCGGAGGAGGAGGAAGAGCCCGAGGACGAGAACGAACCGGAGGAGGAAGAGCCCGAGGACGAGAACGAACCGGAGGAGGAAGAGGAAGAGGAGCCTGCCCCCCGTCGTCGCGCGGCCGCTGCCCGGAAGCGAGACGAGGACCGCGAAGCGGGTTCCCGGCACGGACGGGGCGGCGCGCGTCCCGAGAAGTCGTCCGCTGCTCGCAAGGCACCGGCCAAGAAGGCGCCACCTGTGAAGAAGGCAGTAGGGAAGAAGGCGGCGCCCGCGAAGACGACGGACGCGGCGAGGAAGTCCTCGGCCACGCCGAAGAAGACCGCAGCGAACAAGACGGCGGCGAAGAAGACGTCCGCAGGGCGGCGGAGGTAGACCCATGGCCGACACGGCACGTGATACCAAAATCGAGCAGGGCTCGGGACTTGACCAGCTGCGTGGCGCGTTCAAGGACTTCGTCGGAGCCCAGGTGGGGAACCTGGCGGACAAGGCCGGCGACAAACTGGGCGACATCACCAGCGGACTGACCGGTGTGGCGGAGAACGGCGGTGTGCTCCCCAAGGCCGGTCTGCGGATGCTTCAGGGCGATTCACCGATCAAGGCTCTGATCGGTGAGAAGGCGAAGAGCGTCAAGGACAGCGTGGTCGGCAAGGTCAAGGAGGCGTTCGGCGGCGGTGGCAAGGGCCGTGGGTCCGGCACCACCAAGGTCATGAACATCATCGAAGCACTGGACGTAGGCGTACCGATACGGGACGCATACGACTACTGGACCCAGTTCGAGAAGTTCAGCGGCTTCACCAAGGGCGTCCGCAGTGTCTCCAAGGGCAAGGAGGCCGACAGTGACTGGAAGGTGAAGGTCGGTCCCTCCACTCGCGGCTGGAAGGCCACGGTCCAGGAACAGATCCCGGACGACCGCATCGTGTGGACCTCGGAGGGGGCCAAGGGCACCACGCGCGGCTGCGTCAGCTTCCATGAACTGACGCCCACGCTGACGCGCATTGTCCTGGTCGTCGAGTACTACCCCTCCGGATTCTTCGAGAAGACCGGCAACATCTGGCGCGCTCAGGGGCGGCGCCTGCGGCTGGACTTCAAGCATTTCCAGCGCTACGTCACCCTGACCGACGAGGAACCGGAAGGCTGGCGCGGCGAGATCCGCGAGGGTGAAGTGGTCCGCACCCATGAGGAGGCCATCGAGGAAGAGGAACAGGCCGACGAAGCCGACGAAGAGGAAGAGGACACCTCCGCTGACGACGCATACGCAGACGAGGAAAGCGATGAGGAAGACACAGAGGAGGAATACGACGAGGACGGAGAGGACGGAGAGGAGGAATACGACGAAGACGGAGAGGAGGAATACGACGAAGACGAAGATGAAGAGGACGAAGATGAAGAGGACGATGAGGAGACCCGGTGATCGCTGATCGCGTCACGCGATGCGGGGAGCGCGTGATCGCACTGCTGCGGACCAGCGGTGGCGGTCAGTCAGGTGTGAGACTTTGCGCCGTGCGATCTTGGCATTGAGGGTCGTGGCAAACCAGCTCCATGCCGCGTACGGCAGGAGCGCAGGAGCCGCGCGCCGGTCCGTGCGGGAAGTGGTGCGAATGAGATGGAGGTTGCTGGCGTCCAGCAGCAGGGTGCCGGCCAAGCCCGCGCGGGGGCCGTGGGCTGCGAAGAAGACCCAGGGCCAAGCCGTGTTCAGCGACAGGTTCACCGCAAGCGCGGCGGCTAGCCGGGTACGTTCTCCTTCGTCGGCCTGGTTCCAGGCACGCCCCGCGGACCACGCGATGGTTGCGTACAGGGGTGTCCAGATGACGCCGAACGCCCAAGCCGGCGGCTGCCACCGCGGTGTGGCCAACCCCCGATACCAGGCGCTGTCCGCGTCGACCGCGGCAGCGGCCACTGCGGCAGCGGTAGCTACCACCATCGCTGCACCGGCGTAGGGCTGCCACCGTACCCGGAGCCCGGAGCCCGCCTTGCACTGCAGTCGGCCACCGCAACACTGTGGCTCTGTCTGTCGTCGCCCGCCGCGTTCGCTGATCCGCCACACACCCGCGATCCTTCCCCGATTGACCCATGGCGACAGATCCGGGGGGCGCCACGGCTATTGGACATGATCATCCAGGGTCCGCACCTGATGCGCCTGGAACGGAGAATAGGCGCGCACCCCGATCACTCGATCGCGCCGCGCGCGTTACAGCCCTTGTGCCGCCCTACATGCCGAGCGACCGCCGAAGCTCACCCAGGAAATGCCTTGTGATCGCAACCGGGGGAGTGGGATTCGCCCGCTGTGACAAGTCCGCGGGCGCACAGCTCCTGGATGACAAGCAACAGGAGGTTGTCCTCTTCGACAGCGGGCTCCGGTGAGGCCACGGTCTCACAGTCAGTGGGTCTGGCAGTCGGACCGGGGGTGCTGCGCGCCCGAGGTAGCAAGCGGGCCGCCGGTGCTGAGAGTTGTGGGTGCATCGCTGCGATATCGGCGTTGACGGGCCTGCGCTGAATGCGGCAACCGAGTGAATGGAGCGGGAGTCCGTTGGCCCGTGCGCACCTGTGAGGTGGCATGAGGCGCAGCCGGGGTGACTGTGGGAGAGAGCTCGGCAGGCGGTGTCGACGGGTCCGCCGTTGAGGAGCTGTCTGACGTCCGAACGCAAATCGCTGCTTCCGGCTGGTCGAAGTGCCCGGTGAACGCCTCGGCGATCCGCACTCACCTGGTCAGCACTATAGTGGCCTGCTCGCCGTCAACGCCGCACGGGTCGTGGCCCAGCAGGGCGTAGCCGCCTCGACCCTGGCCAAGACCGCCCTCACCGGGGCAGCACTGGCGGCCACGGCCTACAGCCGTCTCCTGGGCAGGAAACTGGAACTCGCCTCGTCCGACCGTCCCGAAGACGCGGAGAAGGCGGCCAAGCATCCCCTCGAAACTGACAAGGCCCAGCGGCATCTGGCCGTCATGCAATGGGCAGTACCGGCTCTGACAGGCGGGCTGCTGATCCTCAACGCCGTCCACAACGAACAGCAACGCCCCGCGCAGCAGGTCCAGGGCATGTGGCAAAGGGCCCGATCGCTCGCCCCTCACATGCCTGCGGTTCCGGACTGGCACCTGACGCACTGATGGAACTATGAGCCCTGCCGCCTCGTAGACAGCGCCGCTAGCGCCGCTTTGGCGTGGTGGAACGCCTGGCCTCGCGGTCCCTCAGTTCGAGTCGCGCGATCACAAAATAGATTCTGTGGTTTTGATCCCTTTGTGGCGGTTAGCCGAACGGTACGACCCCTCGACGCAGTCTGAAAGCTGCGCCGGCGGATGAGAGGTGGACCACGCAAACTCTGAGACGCCCAACCCCCACCCGGTAACTCGCGGCGGGGAAAAGGGGCAACGTCATGGAACGGGCCCTTCCCAGCGTGACCTTTTCCTGCTCTCGCTCCACTCTCGTGCGGTTTTCACCGGTCAGCCCGTCAGCCTGACCAGGAAAAGGATCTGGTCGCCTTCCTGTTCTTCCCGGTGGCCAACTTGCGGGACCAAGGCACGGCCCGCGGAGCCGGCGGCAGTAGGACGCATAAGCAGCGACCGCCGAGGGGCCAAGGGTCCCGGCATGCCCGAACCGATTTTCAACAGGAGCCGAAATGAACACACCGGAGTACACCGTCCCCTCAATGAGTGCAGACCAGGGAGCCCGGACCATTGAGGTGCTGCGCATGCGGCTGCATGCTCTCAACGACCTGGCCCTGACCCTGAAGCACGTCCACTGGAACGTGGTGGGGCCGCACTTCATCGCGGTGCACGAGATGCTTGACCCGCAGGTGGACGCGGTCCGTGAGATGGCTGACCAGACCGCTGAGCGCATCGCCGTCCTGGGCGGATCGCCGGTCGGCACACCCGGCGCGTTGGTCAGGGAGCGCAGCTGGAACGACTACGCCGTCGGCCGCGCCGAGAGCATGGCGCATCTGGGGGCCCTCGACATGGTCTACAGCGGTGTGATCGCCGACCACCGCAGGGCGGTGCAGGCCACCGACGCGCTGGACCCGGTTACCCAGGACATGCTCATCGAGCATCTTCGCCAGCTGGAGCTGTTCCAGTGGTTCGTGCGCGCGCACTTGGAGAACCCAGGCGGCACGCTTAGCGTGAGCGCCGGCGACAGCGAGCGGCAAGCCGCCCGCAAGGCCGCCGAACGGGCCATCCATCAGCCCTGAGAGACAACTCCTCCGGGCCCGATCCCAATGTTCCCCGGCCGCCGACCGCGCTCTGGTCTGCGACCGGGAACGGAGGTCAGCGACTCGGTGCTTCTCCTGCCCCCCGCTCGCCGCCTCGGCGCCCTGAGCCACTTGCCCCGAACCGTTCCCCGCAGTGATACCGGACCTCGTCGGCGCCGGCACGACCATGGCGCGTCTCTGGCATTGGGGTCGGGCGGTGGCGGTCCGTGGGTTCTCGTCTAGGGATTGCGTGGGCCGGGGGCGGAGGCGCCATCGGCCTTGGCCGCGTCGGCGAGGGCCTCGGCAGCGGCCTCTGCGGCCTGAGCCGTGTCGTCGGCTGCCTGGGCAGCTCGGTCGTCCGAGGATTTTGCGCGGGTGGCCGGCGACTGGGGCAGCACCTCGCTGAAGGCGCGGGAAACGCCATTGAGTGCCGCGGTGACCTCGCTGGGGATTACCCAGAAGCTGCTGCCTGGCCCTTGTGCGAGCTGGGGCAGCATCTGCATGTACTGGTAGGCGAGCAGTTTGGGGTCGGGGTCGTTGCGGTGCACGGCCTGGAACACCTCGTCGATGGCCCGTGACTGGCCCTCGGCCTTGAGTATCTCGGCTGTGCGGTTGCCCTCGGCGCGTAGGACGGCGGCCTGTTTGTCGCCTTCAGCGGTAAGAATTTGCGACTGGCGTTGTCCTTCGGCGCCGAGAATCGCGGCTCGCTTGTCTCGCTCGGCCCGCATCTGCTTCTCCATCGCGTCCTTGATGGACTGCGGGGGGTCGATGGCCTTGATCTCCACCCGGTTGACTCTCAGCCCCCATTTGCCGGTGGCCTCGTCCAGTACGCCACGAAGCTGGTTGTTGATGGTGTCGCGCGAGGTGAGAGCCTTTTCCAGGTCCATGGAGCCGACGACGTTGCGCAGCGTAGTGACGGTGAGCTGCTCGACTGCCTGAAGGTAGTTCGCGATCTCATAGGCGGCCCCTCGCGGGTCGGTGACCTGGAAGTACAGGACGGTGTCGATCTCCACGACGAGGTTGTCCTCCGTGATGACCGGTTGTGGTTTGAAGGAGACGACTTGTTCTCGCAGGTCGATGACCGGATAGACACGGTCGATGTAGGGGATGACGACGTTGAGGCCGGGTTTCAGGGTGCGGTGGTAGCGGCCGAGCCGTTCGACATTGCGAGCTCGGGCCTGAGGCACGATTCGTACCGCCCGCAACACGGTGAAGACGGCGAAGAGCGCGACGATCAGTCCAGCGACGAATAGCGCCGATTCCATGGTTCACCCCTGGGGATAGACGAGTGCGGTGGCGCCGCTGATCTCTATGACGTCGACAGTCGCTCCAGGGGGGATCACCAGCGTCTCGTCATAGGCGCGGGCAGTCCATTCCTCACCGCCGATGCGGACCCTGCCGCCCAGACCAGTGACCTCTGAGACGACATATGCGCTCCTGCCGACCAGTGCGTCGACGCCGAATCGCTCGGCCTGGGGCTGGCGCACGTGGCGAACCACTACGGGACGGACGAACAGCACGGTGCTCGCAGCGACGATGGTGAACACCAGGAACTGCAAGGGCAGTGGAAGCCCGACTGCCGCGCATCCCGCTGTGACCAACGCGGCCCCACCCAGCAGCCCCAGCGCGGCAGTGAGCGTGAAGATCTCCGCCACTGCCAGCACTGCCGCGGCAATCAGCCAGATCAGCCACGGGTCCATGGCCCCTCCTGCCGCTTGCAGGGTGGACTGGCGAGCCACTGCCCCCTTCAGCCGTCTCTCGGAACAGTCACTTACCTCGAGTATTCCCATCACCGGGCCCAGATGTACCAAATGTAAGAATAAATTCTTTACGCGGAGGGCATGAAAGCCAAGGTCGACGTGCGTCCACGGCGTACTGCGGAACGGGGTGGTGCCGCACGTCGTCGCAGTACACAGGTCTGCCCGGGCGTAGACGTCATCGCGGGCCACCACCGATGCCCTCGCGGCATCGTTGCAGGAGTATGGAGGACACCGCAGCCCTGCCCGAGCCAGATCCGTGGGCTCGTTCGTACCAGCCTCGATGGCGGTGGCGGCTGCGGTGGGTCACGGTGAGGAAGACCGGCGGGCCACCGTCGTCTGAGATCGCTATCCAAGGAGCACGGGAGCATGTCCGAACGCCATACGGTCTTGCGGAGCTTGCACGATGTGGGACTGGCCGCGTGGTGCGGCGGCTCCATGATGGGCGCGGTCGGCCTGAACGGCGCTGCCCGGGCCGAAGGCGGCAATGAGAGAGGAAATGCCCGGATCGCCGCTTCGGGCTGGGAGAAGTGGGCGCCGGTCAATGCGGCGGCGATCGGCTGCCACCTGATCGGCGCTAGCGGCCTACTCGCGGTGAACGCCCATCGCGTCGCTGTCCAGCAAGGCGTGGCAACCTCCACCCTGGTCAAGACCGTGCTCACCGGGGCCGCTGTGGCCGCCACCGCATACAGCGGTGTGCTGGGAAGGAAGATCAGGCTCGCTTCCTCCGACCGGCCAGAGGACGCGCAGAAGGCGACGGAGCACCCGGTCGACCTGACGACCGCGCAGCGTCATCTGGCGTGCCTGCAATGGCTGGTGCCGGCGCTGACCGGCGGTCTGGTGATCGTCAACGCGCTGCACGGAGAACAGCAGCGCCCCGCCGAGCAGGTGCACGGCATGTGGCAGCGTGCTCGTTCCCTCGCCCAGCACACCCCCTCACTGCCCACTCACGTGCCCACCACCAGCTGGCATTTGGCGTACTGACCACGCAAAACGACGGCGATTACAGCGGTCCCACGGACGGCGCATCGAGGCCGACTCCAGCCTGTTTTCACGCGTGGTATCCCATCCGCGGGACAGACGCGAAGTCAGGAGGGCCACGGAATCGTTCCTTTGGTGCCTGTCCTGCTACTCGCCCTGGTCCTCTTTGGCGCGGGGTTCGCCCTCAAGGCCCTGTGGTGGATCGCCATCATCGTGCTGGTGGTGTGGCTCCTCGGTTTCGTCTTCCGGGCCGCCGAAGGCGGCGGACGCCGCCGCTGGTACCGATGGTGAACTGACACAACCCGAGCCCCAGGGTGGGGTTCGTGCCGCCGATCAGGCCGCGAACCCCACCCTTCGCACTTCCCCACCCCGTTCGGGGGTAGACGCAACCAAGGCAGCTCGCCGTCGACGCGCCCCGGAACCAGCGCGAACCTCCCCGGCGAGCCGCCCCACCCCGTCTACGCCACGCTCATTCACGCACCCTCGGGCCCCCTGGCTGTAGGCGAAGGGCCCGTGCGCAGAGCCCCCAAGGTCACAGAAAGCGCCGCACGGGGATGACGGCGGCTTCCTTCAGACGCTGTGGCAAGGACCGGCGCTTCCACCGGGCCGCCTCGATCGCCTCGCTGCGTGTCAGGTCGTGATCGAAGTCGTCGTCCAGGATGCCAGTGAAGGTCTCGTCGAGGACGGCGAGCATGACTTCCTCGTCATGATCCATCGAGCGACGGTTGAAGTTGGTGGAGCCGATCAGCGCTGCGACCCGGTCCACCGTCATGATCTTCGTGTGGAGCATCGTCGGCTGGTACTGGCGGATCTCGACACCGGCTGCGAGCAGCGCGGCGTAATGGTGCTGGCCCGCGAGTTGGCAGGCGCGCTGGTCGGTGTGCGGGCCGGGCAGCAGGATCTGGACCTGGACGCCACGGCGGGCGGTGGCGCACAGCAGGTCGATGAAGTAGGGGTCCGGGGCGAAATAGGCGGTTGAGAGGCGAAAGCGTTCCTGCGCGGAGGTGAGCATGACGCGGATGAGGGTCTGCAGGTCCTGCCAGCCGAAGCTGGCCGAGCCCCGCACCACCTGCACGGTCGAGGAGCCCGGCTGGGTATGTTCGGTGAAGCGGTCGCGCTCATCGAACAGTTCGTCGTGGCACTCGGCCCAGTTCTGGGCAAACGCGGCCGCGATCCCGTCAACCGCCGGGCCACGGACCTTGACGTGGGTGTCACGCCACTCCTCGGGGGTGCGCGCGTTGCCGCACCATTCCTCGGCGATGCCTACCCCGCCGGTGAACGCGGTGTGCTCATCCACGATGAGAGCCTTGCGATGGCATCGATGGTTCTGCTTGAGCGGGGAGGTCCACGCAGGTTTACGGAACCAGGCGACCTGCACTCCGGCGGCGTCCATGTCATCGAGGAGGTCCTGTTCGATCTCCTTGGCCCCGAAGCCGTCCAGCAGCAGCCGCACCCGCACACCGGCGCGGGCTCGGTCGGCCAGAGCAGCGGCGAAGTCGCGGGCTATCTGGCCACGCCAGTACACGAACGTCATCATGTCGATGACGTGCTCGGCCCCGCGGACCGCCGCCAGCATCGCGGGGAAGATCTCGTCCCCGTTGCGCAGCGGAACAAGCTCGTTGCCTTCGGTCGCGGCAACCCCGATCAGCCTTTCCAGACGCCGGCGCAGACGTTGCTTGCGCTCCCCTGCCTGCAGAAGGCCGTCGTCACCCTGCGGGGGTGTGACAAGGGTCTTGTCGATACTCATGTGGTGCTTCTCCTGGAACGGCAGAAGTCGAAGGATGGGTGTGGGCCAGCCACCCTGCCGCTGGCCCACACCGCAGTCCCCGGAGGGCGCTTGTCCGGGCTACTGGAGAGCTTGGGTGCGCAGCCGGGTGAGGATCCGGGTCAGGAGGCGGGAAACCTGCATCTGGGAGATACCAAGGCGTTCGCCGATCTGCGCCTGGGTCATGTCGTGGCCGAACCTGAGGGACAGGATCAGCCGGTCCCGTTCCGGCAGCTGCCGGATCAGGGGCTTGACCGCCTCGATCTCCTCCACCTTGCCGAAAGCGTTGTCGTCGTAGCCCAGCCGTTCCGCCCAGCCGGTCCCGCTGTCGCTCTCCTCGGCGGGCGGCGTGTCCAGGGAGGCGGCGGAATAGGCGTTGGCGGCCGTCATCGCTTCCACGACCTGGTCCTCGCCGATCTCCAGCCGGCCCGCGAGTTCGGCCACCGTCGGCGCCCGGTCCAGCTCGGCAGCCAAGAAGTCGGTGGCCTTGGCCAGGTCCAGGCGCAGCTCCTGCAGCCGCCGCGGCACGTGGACCGACCAGCTGGTGTCGCGGAAGAACCGCTTCATCTCGCCCACGATGGTCGGGAGCGCGAAGGTCACGAACTCGACCCCGTAATCGGGGTCAAACCGGTCGACCGCCTTGATCAGACCGATCGTGCCGACCTGCAGGATGTCCTCCATCTGATCCGCGCGCTGGGAGAAGCGGCGGGCCGCGAAGTGCACCAGCGCGGTATTCATCTCGATCAGCGTGTTACGGACGTACTGGTAGTCGGCAGTGCCCTCCTCCAGCGTCTGCAGGCGGGCGAACATCACCTTGGAGACCTGCCGGACCTCCGGCGCCGTCATCGCCCCGGACACCTCCGGAAGCTCCTCCGGCGTACCGCAATCCTGCGCCGTCTCGACCGCGTCATCGGCCAATGCCTGCATCCCAGTGCCCTCCTCAACCTGTTACCTGGTGCTTTCTGCACTCCCAGGGCATCGCCCATCTGCCCCGGATTGCGCCCGCCATTCGAACTCCTCAGCGAAGTGCGGGGGAAGCAAGGGCGGCCCTCGGGCCCAACCTGGCCCGGCAGCCACTACCCGAAGCCATGACGGAAGGTCCGCGGACCGGCGACCGCGGCGCTACTGCCTGCCGTGGCAGCTTGGTGACGGTGTCGGGGTAGAAGGCGTCGATGCTCCGGACGGCGGCCACGGGTGACGGCGACAGAGCCCCTGCCGCTACCCGGCAACAGGGGCTCTGTCATGGCTGGCGACCGGAGGGGCCCAGCATGCCTGCCGCTCCCCACCCTCGCCGGCTGGCGCCCGTCGACTGCCGCCTCTCGGGTGACGGCGTCCGGCGCAGCCCTGTGCGGAGACCCGGGACTACGCCGGACCGCTTATCGCGCGTCCCCCGCCCGAAACAGAAGCCCGGCTGGGACGGTCGGGACCGCTCTTCCAGAATGCGCCTCAATCCCGCCGGGGTCAGCTTGGCCGGCATGGAATCCGCGGGTGCCGTGGCCCCACTCACTGCGTGGGCTACGTCCCTAACGCTGATGCCGGGCATCGGCCACGGATGGCGAGCCAGTCCTGCACACAGGGTGACCGGACTTGGGTGCGTGAGTGCGGGTAGATGGACAGGTGGAATGACTGAAATGACAGGAGATGGCCTGTATGTCTCGCACACAGCCCGGCATCGAGCATCACCCGGATCTGCTGGAACTTCGCGCCGATTACGAGCGAGCAACCGCGACCAATCGCGGTCAGGCAGTAGAAGCCATGGGCCTCCTCATAGGCACCTACCTGGCTGCTTCACCATGGATCGCGGGCTTCAATGCGATAGCGGGCTTCAACGCGCTGTCGACGATCGCCGTCAACAATCTCATCGCCGGCATCGCGTACGCACTGCTCATGGGCGGCGTGGGACGAGGCTTCGAGCGCACTCACTCCAAGGCCTGGGCGGCGGCCGTCATCGCCCTGTGGACAATCATCTCGCCCTGGTGTGTCGCGGGTGAGGTCAGCAGCTGGCGCACCATCACCAGCAATGTGATCGTCGGCGTGATCGGCCTGGCGGTGGCGCTCGCAGCGGCAGCAACGCGTCCCGGCAGCGCTCGCACGGCGGGGCGCGCCATGTCGGACACCCCTGGAGGCGTGAGGCGCGGCTGACACAGGCCCGTCCGCAAATCGGCAGCGCATGCCTGCCGGATGACGCCAAGACACACGCTGCTGCCGGACTCCGACCATTCGCTCGGCGACGGCCCGCTATCACCCAGTCAGCGTGCTGTGAGCCGAACTCGAGCGCACTCTGAAAGTGCGGCCCCGCCGTCCTTGCCCGATGGCGGGACCGCCCGGCTCGCTGCGCTCGGGACGCCGCCCCTCGGCGGCCGGGGACCGGCCCGATTGCCATCTGGGGGAGCAGCACGCTGGACCGTCCTCGATGCCGAGTCGTCTAATCGCGAAGCCGGGGCCATCACCGCGGGCCGCCGCCTTGCCGCTGGCATGCCCTTCGGGTGCAGCCCATTGGGCGACGAGGGCCACAAGTGCACTGCGGCACTTGATGATCACCTCAACGCAGTGGCGCCGGCGAGCGGTGGCCGCCGTACACGCTGCCTGCTCCTCTTCCTCCGATACACAGAACCGGATGCGGCACCGCGGCACGAACGCATGGGGGGTCCGGCTATTTCTGGCCGGACCCCGCCGACAAGTCCACCACCACTAGCGCGGGCTCATCACCAGCCGTCGCCGACAGGCCATGTCCTACGAACCGCGCACCGTCCGTCACCCGAGCCTGCATCAGGCGAGGCAGGACACCCATTGGAGTGACGGCGGTCCTCGCGTCGACGCGCCACAACATCACGCGGCCGGCCGTCGGCTTCAGTGACAGATGCGCGCCGGTGTCATCGTCGCCGCCGACGCGCATCACTGGGCCCCGCCAGGCCGTCACACTCCGGGCGGGGCCCACTCACGCGGCTCCTAGAGACCTGAGTGACTGCGCCGGCGGACGGTGAGGACGGCTTCCTCTCACCGCCCGCAACACCCTTCGACACTTCGCTCGACATGCGCAGTAAGGTCAGCTTGCCTGGCGGTACGGAGCTTCCTGAGGATCCCCGATCGGCCGGGTCGGACGTTCTCCGCGAGCAAGAAATCGCCCATCCGGGCGCGCCTGAGCGCAGCGCCCACGGATTCGGCGCGCTCGTAACCGCCGCCCGGTCTCCGCCGGCCCTCCTCACCGCAGCAGCCGCGAACGTCACTTCCCCGTGAGAGTCCGCCATACATCCGACAGTCCGCCCGCCCCGCCCAAGGCAGGGAGCCAGTGGGTCGCATAGGCGCGCACACCCGAATCACGCCCGGCCCCACCCCACACAAGGCTCACCGCCCACGGACCCGCGGGACATCAGGCGGGCCGGGGCCAGGCCGTTCCACTATGGAACCGAACGGGGACTCGGAAGGAGGTGGGAGCGATGAGCGAGGACACGGCCCCGCCGGAACACCTTCCGCGGGCCGACGGGCCGCTGGTGCGGGTGCAACTCCATGACGGCCAGATCCTCTACGCCGTGGCGAAGAGCCGGCGGCATGAGGCCGACGGGTCCTGGTGGTACCAACGACCCATCTCCCCTCCGCTACCGACGTGCATGGCCGCCTGACCGATGAACCCGCGCCAGTCGTATTCCTCGCACCGGCCAACCGCTGCGAACCCATCGCCGGCCAGCCTTGCGACCAAGTGCCAACCATCCGGCACCACGTCACCCCGGGGTGGAAGGCCGAGGTACCGGTGTACTTCACCGGCGACGTCGGCCCAGCCCGGATCGTGCACCGTGGCGACTGCCGCGCGCCATCCGGGACATCTCCACGCCGGCGACCACCGAACAAGCCCACGCCACACTCCAACGTCCCGACGCCGCTCCCTGCCCCGTCTGCCGTCCCGACCGCGTACTTCTGCCATCGCGATGACGTCTCGACGCAGCTGAGGCCTGCCCTTGAGCCGTGTTCCTTGCCGCAACGCCGGGGGACCTGGCGCACATGCCGACGAAGCAGCACTTGTTCACCACTTCGGACAGCAGCAAGGACCTGAACCGAATCGAACACGACGACCTGTGCTCAGCCGAGTTCAGCCAGGTCGTCAGCTGGAGCCGCATCGCTGGCGATGTGCTGGAGCACATTCCAGAAGGTGTCATTCGGCGATGCCTGTGCGCGGCTTAGTAGGACTCGCCTGACGGCCCTGGCGTGGGCCGGCCTGGCGGCTGCCAAGGCATCGCGCCCGGCCTCGGTGGCGGTGATCAGGCGCCGGCCGGCAGTACCGGCCTCTCCGACGAGGAGTCCTCGGTCGGCCATGCGGGAAAGCTGACGGGACAGTCGGGGCCGTTGCCAGCCGAGCATGGCCCCCAGCTCATTCTGGGCCAAGCGGCCACTCCCGTTCTCGATCACTCTGGACAGGACTGAGAAGTCCGCCACCGACAGGCCCGCAGCAGCCTGGATTTCCTGCGCGACCGCTACGGCAACGGCCTCGTTGGCGTGCTTCCAGGTGGTCCACTGCGCTGTCTCGGTGGCGTCGAGCGGATCGGTCACAGACCCATCTTAGCCGTGTGTTGCCATGTAAACGTGTCACGATGCATGATGTTTACATGGCAACAGAAGCGAAGCATGCAGTCCTCATCACCGGCGGTACCTCGGGCATCGGCCTCGGCCTAGCCGCGCGATACCTCCAACAAGGCCACCGGGTCGTGATCACCGGCCGCAGCCCCGACCGACTCGCCGCCATCGCCGATCAGCTCCCCGGCATCGAAACGCTCACCAGCGACATCGGCACTCCGCACGAGCGGCAGAAGCTTGCCGACCGCATCCGCAACTCCATGCCGGAACTCGACATACTGATCAACAACGCCGGAATCCAGCGACGAGTGGCCATCGCGGCCGACGACGCTCCCTGGGCCGAAGCCCAGAACGAGATCGACATCCTCCTGGCCGGCCCCATCCACCTGGGACGCCTCCTCCTGCCGCACCTGCTGGCACATGGCCGCCCCAGCGTGCTGGTCAACGTCACCTCCGGCGGGGCCTACATCCCCCAGCCGTTCGCCCCGCTGTACAGCGCGGCCAAAGCGGCCCTGCACAGCTACACCGTGAACCTGCGCCACGCGCTACAGGCCACGCCTTGCCGAGTGGTGGAACTGATCCCGCCAGCGGTCGCAACAGCACTCGCCGGCCCCGGCCACAACCACGGAGCCGACCCGCAAGAGTTCTGCGACACCGTCTTCCCGCTCCTGGACGGCACGCAACCCGAGGTCGGCTTCGGACCGACCTCCCAGCCCGCCTTCACCGACTGGCTCGCTGCCGAGCATCGCGCCTTCCAAGCGGCAGCCCACCGGTTCCCGGTGCCGCTCTACCGGCCCATCGCCATTGGAAAACCAGCGGACAGCTAAGAACCGGCCATCCGCAGCTGGCATCACCCTCTTGGACATGCTGCGCCTTCAGTAATCGAAGAGCCGGGGGTCGAAGGTGCTGTCCGAAGTGGTGAACAAGTGCTGTCCGAACCGACCGAACTCGTGAACAACGCCAGCCTTGGAAAGGGCGCCTGAGCGTCGTCGTGCAGTTCGGCGATATCAACGCCAGCCAGCTGGTCCATGAGCATCTCGGCGAGCTGCACTTCCTCCTCGGTCACCGGGGCCGCCGACGACAGGTCGCCCGGCTCCCGGATCTCCTCGGGCCAGAGCAGCGTGTGCAGGACGAGCATCGCGTGCCGCGGCCGGATCACGGCCAGGCGCTCTCGCGTCCGTAGCGTCGCCTTTGCCACCGCGACCGTGCCGTGCCTCGCCAGCGCCTCGACGAGCAGTGCGTACGGCCGCTGCGCCGTTTCCCCGGCCGGCCCGACCCAGTACGGCTTCGCCTACAGCACGGGGTCGGTGTTGCCCCCGTCGACGAACCCGAGCACGTCAACGGTGCGCTTTGTAGGGAGAGGGAGCGCGGCCAGGTCCTTATCGAGGAGCACGACAGTGCGGCCGTCGGGCCGAGATGTAGCCGCCCTCCAGAGCGTGCGCATACCGACAGCGTGCAACCCGGGGCGATCCACCGCCCGGCGAACTGCTCCGGCCCGGTGACCGCCCCGCTTCCGCCGAATGTCACCCGTCCAGATGTGGAGGCGCAGCACCCCGGTTAGCATCCCAAGGCAAGGATTCGCCAACGTTCGCTACTGCAGGAGCACCGGTGCCCAAGACGCGTCTCAAGTGCCGCAACTCTCGGTCTGCCGCGGCCGTCGTCGAGGTCGGGCAGCTGCCTGCCGACTCGCACCACACGGTGCGCCAGGACGGCAGGAAGGTGATCATCAAATACCACTGCTCCCTGTGGCCCCTCGACGTCGCCGAATGGGCCGCACTCGAGGGCCACGCCAGCGACAAGGCGGCGGCCCGCGTCATGGCCAGGCTCCGGGATTAGGCAAAGGCGGAGCGAGGCTGAGCTGTAGCACGGCTCCGTCCACCTCCACCGCGGGCGGGGCCGCGCGGACTATCCCCACACCTCGGGGCCGCCGCCGCGCCACTCAACTACGCCTGGGTCGGTAAGGCTGAAGCGGTCGGGGTCCAGGCCGGCGCGGCGCAGGACGTCCAGGAGCTCCGCCATCCGGCGTGCGGACCCGGCGTAGCAGCCACGGACCGCCACTCGCCGGTGGTGGTCCATGGGCGGATAAACGATTACCAGGGGCGGATCAGCAGCAGGCATCTGCACAGGATGCCCATTGGCGTGTGTGGACGCACCCTTGAAGTGCAAGTCCGTTCGCGTTCGCCGATAACTTGCCCAAACGGACGGGGCCGCTCAGGTCGACGGGGCTGTGCGCGATGCTGAGGAACTCGCCCTCGATGCGGACGCGACGGCCCCCGTGTCCGAAGGCGGGTAGACGACCGCTCGGCACTCCAGGATGCGTGCGGTCCTGCTCAGGCCAGGCTCTAATGCGACCACGCTGCCACCCCCGCCAGGGCCTTGCCCGCGCGGCGGGCCGCCCGGGTGACAAGGTCCGGCGCGGCCACTGACCCTCGACGGACCGGGATGAAGCCGGCCAGGTTCCGCCGGCCGTCTGCGGCACCCGGGGCGTACAGCCCGTGGAGGCCAGACGCGGTGGTCTTGCCAACCGGGAGGCCGGACAGGAGACGGCTGTAGGGGACGTTCGTGTCGACCGGCGGCATGTAGTGGGTGCCGGACACGAACGTGGACAGGTCGAGGGTGATGGAGTCGACGTTGCGGGTTACGTGAAGGCTGGCAAGCCAGGACCGGTCGGCCGTCAGGTTCTGGGTGGTGGTGACCGGCTGAACGGTCATGAGTCCTCCCGTGGACGATCAGACGAGTGGGCAGTTCGTCCGCTCACCGACTGGTGGCGTCGTCCACGCATGGGAGGGGCGTGGTCGGGTCTGCTGCACGATCGGGTGACATCTTGACCTGCCCTACCTCTCAGGTTCCAGTTCTGCTGGCTAACTGACCGCCTTCACGAAAGGCTGCCGGACATGCCCCGCGCCTACCCCGCTGAGTTCCGCGCCCGCGCCGTCGCGTTGGTGCGGGCAGGAAAAGAACAGAAGCAGACCGCCGTTGACCTCGGCATCCATCCGGTCACCTTGTCGAAGTGGTTGCGCCAGGATGACATCGACAACGGCCGGCGCCCTGGCAGGGTCTCGCAGGAGTCCGCGGTCGCATCAAGCGGTGACGCAGCACTGTGGCCCGGGACCCCTCGGTGGGGTTCCGGGCCGCAGTGCTGCGCGTGGCGCGGGTCAGGTGAGGCGGCGGCCTGCTACCACCAGATGACGACGTATCCGTTGCCGCCATTGGGAGCTGCTATCAGGGTGCCCGTACCGCCATTGCCACCCACGGCCGCGCCAGAAGCCGGTTCGACGATGCCGCCGACCGCGGGTTTGCCTCCTTCTCCTGGCGGCCCGCCAAGGGCGATGGGAGCCAAGCCCGCAGCGCCTGGACGGGTCGTGCCCTTGGCAGGGAGCGAACAGGTGCCGCTTCCGCCGGGACTCGAGGGGCCGAGAACAAGCCCAGGATGGCCGCCGGCGCCGCCGGTCGCTGACGCGAGTACACCGCCAGGCCCTACCAGGGTGCTGCTCGTCCCGTTCGCACCGTCTGCACCGAGGGGCGGAGCACCAGCCCCGCCCTGGCCGACGGTCACCGTGTAGGCCGTTCCGGGCTGCACCGGCACGGAGCACCAGGCGAAGCCACCAGCACCGCCGCCTCCGCCGAGCGGGAGCGCCAATATGCCTGGACCGCCGCCCCCGCCGGCGCCCCACACCTGGACGAAGACCTGGGTGAGCCCGGCGGGCGGGGTGAACGTCCCGTTTTCGGTGAAGTCCACCAAGTCGTGCGGGACAGCGCCGGTTCCCGGCGGCCCGGCAGGCCCTTGGATTCCCTGATCGCCGGGGTCGCCCTTCGGCCCGGTCTGTCCGGGAGGGCCTTGGATTCCCTGATCGCCGGGGTCGCCCTTCGGCCCCGTCTGACCAGCAGGGCCCTGCGGCCCGCTGGGCCCAGCGGGCCCAGCGGGGCCCTGCTGTCCGGGTGGCCCCGGCGGGCCGGGAGGACCGGGAATGCCGGGGCGGCCTGGATGCCAGTGCCGGCCAGGACGGCTTGGGCAGTATCCGGGGAAGTCCGGGAAGAGGAAGCACGGGTCAGCGAGACCGGCCTGAGCGCGGGGCTTTACGGCATCAGCCTCGCCCCCACTGGCGCTCCCCGCGTACGCGGCACCCATCAGGGCACTGGACGCCAGGACCACGCTCGCAGCCATCGCCCACATCCGCATGCTGCCTCGGCGCCCTCGTGCGGGCACCTGAGGCATGGCTATTCGGGACAACACGTCACCTCCAGCAAGGGGCCCGCAAGGCGCGGCTGATACCGCTGACCAGGAGAGGAAAGCTGTCGGAGACAGCAGCGAGCCCACAGCAAGAATCGCCCTGTGTAGCGAGTGGTGCACATTAGGTAGCCGACCGGGTGACCTCAGCCCGTACACACAGCAGCGGCCCGGAACCCCTCAGTGGGGTTCCGGGTCGCTGTGCTGCACCGCATTCCTGAAGTCGCCAATCCGGCCGCGCTTAAGATCATCATATGGAGTCAGTCGTAGCGATGGGCGTATGGCTGTATGACGGCACAGTGCCCACAACAACCCGCGTAGTGATGCTGGACTACGACTTTTGGTACGCCATCGGAGAGGCAGACGGAAATCTGCAGCCCGGAGAGGTCCCGGATTTGAATGAGGACGGGGACGGCTGCCTCTACTACGTCCAGCATCTGCCAGGGTGGCCCGCGTGCGACCGTTCGTTCTGGCCGGCCACAGAAGGGTTCCACACGCTCGCGGAAGCGATCGATGCAGCAGAAGTCACCGTCACCGGCCCGATCTCATGGCAGTAAGGATTTTCCCGCAGCACGAGATCGGTCGAGCAGATCGCAACGGGCGTCCCGCCCATAGATCGTATCGAGAGGATCGGACGTGCCACAGCCACGCCAGGTGAGACAGTGCCGAACTGCTGTTGACGGGTGACGGCGGGATGGCTGCAGTGCAGCAGTTGCTGATTCAGCGCCGAGTCGAGGTGCTCGATGCAGTGGTGATCACGCGCGAGCTCCTTGGGGCGGGTCCCAAAGCCCTCGGCGAGGCGAAGACGATCGTCCTGACAAGTCCAAGTAGGGGGCGTGAGCTGCGGGTGCACGATCAATTCATGGATGCTGTCGAGCGGAACGGCAACCAAGGTGATTAATAAGGTAGATCCCTCGCTCGCTGAGTCGGCAGCCCCCGCCTGCGGGAGCGGCGGATTCCGCAACCGGGGTCAGCTCGCCTCTGCCTCGGCTCGGGCTCGGGTGCTGGCGAGACGGTAGAAGTCAGAGCCGGTCTCGATGATGGTGCCGTTGAAGGTGAGCCGGTCGACGATGGCTGGGCCCGTCACGATCGAGTTCCGGGGGTTCAACGGTGGGGCGTGGTGTGAAGGACTGGCGGACCGATCCGACGTTCGCGATGTGCCGTGAAGTGGTGGACGGGGCGGACCTGGCCTTGTTCTCGGGCGGCCCTTTCGACGTGCGGGCGGTGGTGGCCGACATCCTGCCCGAACCCCGCCTGCGCTTGGACCTCGATGCCGTCCCGTGGGGCAACTTCCCCCATGAGTACGACGCCCGAAGGGCCGTTCACCTCCTGCGCGCCGACGGCGAACCGAGCCTGAACGCGGCGGGTGTGCTGTGGGGCCTGTGCGCCAATGACAGCCGGGCCGCTGCCTCCCTCGCCGTGCCGTTCCTCATCCCCCTGGCCATCGACGCCTACCACCCACACCGCGCCGCCGCCCTCGCCGTACCTCCGGCCCCGCCCGTGCCCGACATCCTCCAACACCTCTAGGAGCGCTTCCATCCCAAACTGATGATCGAGGAGCATGTGCTCGGCAGCGCGCTGAGCCAGCCTGGTGGCTGCGGCTCTGTCAAGCGCGTACAGCAAACTAATCACGTGAGGGGCGTCGCGGAGGGAAGCATGGGCGGCGGGGTCACGCGCTAGGAGGAGATCGCCGAGCTGAAGCGGGCCAACGTCGTACGCGCTGGAGCGAGGAGTCTCTGCGGGTGTCGTTGCGTGAGTTCACATCGGCGGGCGCCGACAGCCGTCTCTGTGTACTGCTGGCACTTGTGGTCCGGGTCATCGCGCAGGTCTCAGGTGCCGCCACCTTCGGCACCCTGCCGTAGGTACGGGTCCTCATCGATGCCCCTACTCCGCCTCTGGCAGGCTCTCCGTGGTCCTGGAGGCTGACGAGGCGAGGGACCTCGTGTCCGGAGTCTTGGTCGGCCCAGGCGGCCTGCACACGACTCCGGCCCCTGCCTGACGTGTCGTCGGGCAGGGGCCGGATGTTGGTAGCGGGGGCGGGATTTGAAATCGCCGTCGACGCCACCACCCAAGCCACCACCGAGCGCTACACCACTCCCTTCGGCGCCCCCCGCACTGGCGGCACCGGAACCCGGCCCGACGGCGGCGGGACTGCTTGCCGCGGCCGGCCCGCCCACCTCGCTGGAGTGGTGGGCGGACCGGCCACCCGATCAGGCAGGCCGCTGGGTCACGCCGGCACGCCCTGCGCGAGGTTGGCGATGTGTTCCCACGCCCGGAACTCCGCGATCCTGCGGTCGTACTCCTCCTGCAGCGGCTCGATGCCGCCCGTGCCGAAGAGCACGCGCAGCGGCGGGTTGGGGGCGTCGACGATCGCGAGCAGCGCGTCCGCCGTCGTCGCTGCGTCGCCGGTGACGAACGGCGCGTCCTTCATCCCGGCCATGAGCGCTTCGCGGACGGGCTCGTACTCCGGCATTGGGTCGACTGCCGGAGCGGTGGCGCCGAGGCCGGTAGCGAAGGTGAGGGGCTCGACGAGGGTGACCAGGATCCCTTGGTGGGCGACCTCGGCAGCCAGGGCCTGACTCATGCTCTCCAGCGCCCACTTGGAGGAGTGGTAGAGGCCCATCGTCGGGTACGCGACGAGGCCGCCGTAGGACGAGACTTGGATGATTCGGCCGTGTCCGCGGGCCCGCATGCCCGGGAGTACGGCCCGAGTGGTCCACAGGGCGCCGAAGAAGTTCACGTCGAACTGTGCCCGTGCCTGCTCCTCGGAGACCTCTTCGACGGCTCCCCGCAGCGCGTGGCCGGCGTTGTTCACCAGGATGTCGATGCCGCCGAAGCGGTGTTCGGTTTCTCCCACGGCCTGCCGGACGGCAGCGGAGTCCGCCACGTCGAACGTCAGCGGCAGCACCTGATCGCCGAACTCGCTGACCAGCGGTTCCAGTGACGAGGAGTTCCGGGCGGTGGCCGCGACGCGGTCGCCGCGGGAGAGGGCGGCCCTGGCCCAGTGGAGGCCCAGGCCTCGGGAGGCTCCGGTGATGAGCCAGACGGGGGGTGACGAGGTAGCCATCGAGTCGTTCCTTTGCGCAGTACGGGGACAACGCCGCGCAGGCGGCGCGGTCGACGGAAGACCAATCGGAGATGCATCTCCGTTTCACTGTACTCCGAATCGGAGATGCATCTCCACATAGGTGTCCGGGGTGGATGGCCCAGAGCCCGCGCGCCGTCAGCCGGGCCGGATGAAGCCAGGTCCGCCCCCTCCGGCTTTCTCCGGCTTCGCCGAGGGCATGCCGCGATGAGCCGCCCGCGACAGCCGCCGTGACGCCGTCGGCGTGGTGGGCAGGGACGATGTCAGGGGCGGCGGCCGGGTTTGAGGATCGCCGTCCGGACGTTCCCTGTGGAGTCAAGGCGGCGGCGTACGAGGCGCCAGCGTCGTCCCGGGGCATGGTCAAGATCGCCGGCCCACGCCTCGGCGTCTTCACCCTCGGCGCCTCGTTGAGTGGGTGCCACCCGGCCGGGCAGGGGCGGCGATTCCCGCCGGTTCAGCCCTCGGCGGCCTCGAGTTTCCGCCAGATGCGGATGAGGGCAGCGATGTCCTGCTCGCCGAGCGGCGCCACGAAGTACTGCTGTACGGCCGCTTCGAAGGTCTCGGCCACCGTATCGGCGTACCTGCGGCCCTCTTCGGTGAAGCCGATCAGGGAGATCCGGCCGTCGTCCTGGTCGGCGCTGCGGCGCAGGTGGCCTCTGTCGATCAGTTCCTGCACCAGCCGGGACGCACGGGTGGGGCTCACGCTGACGAGTTCGCCGGCCAGCGCCCGCACGGGCTGTGGTTCCAGATCCTGTAGACGGCACAGGATCTCGAAGGCGCTGAACGAGATCTTGTGCCGCTCCATCAGCACGGCCTCGATCCGCGCGGTCAGCGCCGCATGCGTGTAGAGGAGAGCGAACCAGGCGTCCTCCTGTGACTGGGAGATGATCGCGTGCCTGGTGGAGGGCGGTCTCATGACGACCATGGTAACAAACATGCGTGTGCACTTGTGTGCGAGCGCACGCATCTCTATGGTGCAGGCATGAACCGATCCCAAGATCTGGCGGGAACTCCGTCAGCAACCGCCGATCCGCACTACGCACACCGCTGGCTGATCCTGCTGGTAGTCCTGATCTCCCAGGTGATGATCCTGATCGACGCCACCGTCATCAATGTGGCGCTTCCCTCGGCCCAGGCGGGGCTGCACTTCTCCGACGCGACCCGGCAGTGGGTGGTGACGGCCTACGTCCTCGCCTTCGGCAGCCTGCTCCCGCTCGGAGGACGGCTGGCCGACCTGGTAGGACGCAAACGGGTCTTCATCGTGGGCCTCGTGGGCTTCGGCGTGTTCTCCGCACTTGCCGGCGCCGCCCCTGACACGGCCGTGCTACTGATCGCGCGCACTCTGCAGGGAGTGTTCGCCGCCGCACTGGCGCCCACCGCGGTCTCCCTGATCACCGTCACCTTCACCGACCACGCCGAGCGCAACAAGGCGTTTGCTGTGTTCGGCGCGGTCGGCGGCGGCTCCGGTGCCGTCGGCCTACTGCTGGGAGGGCTGCTCACCAGCTACCTGGACTGGCGGTGGACGATGTTCGTCAACATCGCCTTCGCCGCTGTCGCCCTTGTCGGCGCTCTCACCTTGATGACGAACTCCGCCGACCCGGACCGGCCGCGCCTCGATCTTCCCGGTGTGCTGCTGGCATCGGGCGGCCTGTTCCTGCTCGTGTTCGGCAGCGCCCAGGCCGAGAAGGACGGCTGGGGCGCCGCACTCACGATCGGCTCCCTCGTCGGCGGCGCCGTTCTGCTCGCCGGGTTCGTCACAGTCGAACGCCGCGCGGTCAATCCCCTCGTCCCCCTGCGGGTGGTGCTCGACCGGAACCGCGGCGCGGCTTATCTGAGCCTGCTGCTGGGCAGTGCCGCGCTGTTCGCGCTGTTCCTCTTCCTGACCTATTACTTCCAGGGAATCCTCGGCTACACCCCCATCAGGACCGGCCTCGCTTTCCTTCCCCTGCCCGTCGGGATCGCGGTCGGCGCCACCATCGCCCAAAGTGCCCTGCTCCCGCGCCTCACCGCCCGGACCATCGTCGCCGCAGGACTGGTCCTGTCGGCGTTCGGGGCCGCACTGCTCACGAGGGTCGGCGTCCAGGCCGCATACGTGTCCCACGTTCTTCCCGGACTCGTGCTGGTCGGCGTCGGTATCGGCGTCTACTTCGTCATCGCCGTGACCATCGGCAGTGTCCCGGACGACCCGCGCGACGCAGGGACCGCCGGCAGCATGAACAATGTCGGCCAGCAGATCGGCACGGCGCTCGGGGTAGCTGTGATCAGCACGTTTGTCGCATCGGCGACTAGCGGCTACCTGCACTCCCACGGTCCGGCCGGCCCGCCGCTGCTCGCCCGCGCTGCCGTCCACGGGTACGCGACGGGCTTCTGGTGGGGCGCCGCTACCTTCGCGTTCACCGCCGCACTCTGCACCGCGCTGATCAGGCCGAAAACATCTCTGGCCGTAGCCGCCGAACCGTCCGGGCCCCAGCCCGCGGCACCGGCCTTCCAGTGAGCGGCCCCCTGCACGGCCGGCACTCCCCGCCGGCGGTGCGCTCCCACGGGTCAGTCCCCTTCGCCGTTGACCAGGGCGAGGAACTCCCCGCGCCCCAGGGGCGGGACGGGCAGCGGAGTGGGAGCGTCGGAACGCAAGCCGTCGAGCAGGAGGGGGACGAACCGGCGCCAGAGGTCGGGGGACGCCCTGCCATAGGTATCGATGAGCGTTGTCAGCAAGGACATCAGCACGCCGACGTCCGTCGACGTGATCTCGGCACGGATCGTGCCCTGGGCCTGTCCGCGCTCCAGCAACTGCTCGATGCACGCCTCGACCCGGGTACGGACATCCGGCAGCAGCGGGCCCTCGGGGGCGCTGCGCAGGAAGTCCAGGAGCGCGCGCTTGGCGGCCTGCGGCCGCAGGACCGCTTCGAAGAACGCCGCCAGCCCGGCCAGTCCGTCCTTATGCGCCGCCGCCCGCTCGGCCTCCGCCAGCATGGCATCGAATGACTCGGCGAGGACGGCGTCAGCCAGTTCGTACTTGTTGGCGAAGTGCCGGTAGGCGGTGCCCACACCGACCCCGGCCCGCAGCGCGACATTGTCAAGGGTCGGGCTGAGGCCCCCCTCGTCGAACAACTCCCGCCCGGCGGCAATCAGTGCCTCCCGGTTGCGCGCGGCGTCCCTGCGCCGGGGCCGCACCGACTGTCCGGGCTCTTCCGGCTCGCCCACGTCCGACCTCCCTCGACTGACCCCAGCCTAACTGAGCGGAGCAGCACCTCCGCTTCCGCACCGGCCGCCGTGGGAGCGGATAGCTCCGTTGTCGCCGGGTACTGGATGGCCGGGCGGGGACCGGGCGGGCGGGGGCGGTCTGTGCCGGAGGCGGCGCGCCGGCCGTCGCCGACGGCTTCGGCGAGTAATCGGGCCTGTCGCGCGGTGAAGCACGCGCGGGGGAGTACGAGGTCGACGGCGAGTGCGCCTGCCCGCACGGTGACCAACGCGGCGGGGAAGCCCAGCGCCAGGCCGTCGGCCGTTAGGCCCGCGGGCTGGTGCCGACAGTGTTCCTGTCGCCCGACGCGCGAGGAACTGGCGGACTGCTTGCACCTGCCGTGTCCGGGACATGGGCAGACGCGGAGCAGAGCGGCTAGGGCTTGCGTACGTGCTGCAGCCGTGCAGGGATTCGGCTCCATGGGCAGATCAGCCGGTGGCCGTTTGTCTGTGCGGACACCAACCCGGAGGCCGGGACAAACCCCGGACCAGGTCCAACCCGCTACAGCACCGGCGCGACGTGGCCGGTGACGAGTACCTTCGGCCCTTGCTGTCCGCACAACCCCACCGGCCGGATTGAATCCGGCCCACCGCACTGTGCCAGAAGGCCGTGCGGGGCGCGCGGATTGCCCCCCCCCCCCGCCCGCAGGTGGAACTAACGGCACCCACAGCGCGCAGGTCCGAGCCAGAGC
>NZ_JBHXSO010000001.1:258988-302221 GCF_042714775.1 Streptomyces sp. NPDC058691
GCTGCCCCCCGCCCCCCCCCCGGCCCCCTGCGGGCGGGGGGGGCCCCCCTCCCCCCCGCCCCCCACGGCCGGATGGTCGACGACAGGTCACGCTCGGCGCTCTGGTCCTCGCATGCGCCCGCAGCCGGACGCGGCCGTGAACCTTCAGCCGGCGTGCTCCGGAACACTTCACCGGGCCTGTCGTCGACCCACCGTGAGCGGCACCTACGGCAACATTGCGGCCGTGAAGGAGCCGGAGTCGAACTGGTTGATCGCCGACTGGGCGACGTCGTGGGACGTGGAGAATATGCCCGCGTCCTGCTTCGCCGCCGCCGAGGCCAACGTCACGGGCTGTCCGATCGGGACATAGTTGGCGCCGTCGTAAGAGTACGAGGCGCTGAACGAGGTGCCCGATCGGGTGAGCTTCACCCAGATGGGGCGGTAGATGTCGACGGCGGCGCGGGCGTCGGTGTCCAGGTATCCGTCACCGTTGGCGTCCCACTCGAACACGACGCCGTTGCGGGCGGTGACCGCGACGACGGCGTATCCGGCCGAACTTCCCGCCTTGGTCATGTCGTTGCGGACCATGACCCCGGACTTGGCCCAGGCGTTGGCGTCGTTGACCGACACGACCCGGGTGGACACGCTCGAGTCGGCGCCGAACGAGTCGTCCCGGTAGACCGAGCCGAACTGGTCGTCGTGCTGACCGCCGGCGCCCCACACGTCGGCGCCCGCCGCCGCGATCCCGAACGCACCCCCGCTCTGGCCGAAGTACGAGCTGACGGCCGAACCTCCGGCAGTGCGGAGGCCGGGTGCGACCGGTCCACCGGACGGGCAACCGGTGAAGCCGAACTGGTTCGCGTTGAGCGAGGTCCGGTACTGCGGTGCGACACCCGCCTGGCAGATCACGTCCCGCGCGCCCGCGGGCCAGTTGGCGCCGGTGACCTTCACGTTGTTGATCAGCTGGTTGTTGTGCGCCGCGGCGTTCGGCGTCGAGGCGCCTCCCGAGTTGTACCAGTTGTTCTGGATGACGTTGTCACTGGTGTTGTTGCGGAGGCTGTACGCGTTGGTGAAGACGAAGGAACCGCCCTGGACCACGTTGTTCTCATACGTCATCGAGCGGGAGCCCTCGTCGAGGTAGAGGCCGACTCCCGAGATGTTGAACAGGTAGTTCTTGGCGACGACGCTTCCCGGGCTCGCGGAGAGGTTGTAGACCGATCCGCCGTCGGCGAAGCGCGCCTTCGTGTTGTGCACGAGGTTGCCCTCGACGCGGTTGTCCTTCAGCGTCGTCGGCGTCGTGTACTGCGTGTTCCACTTGTAGTAGCCGCGGTCGACGTAGTCGTTCGAGCCCCCGGCGTCGTTGATGCCCCAGCCGTAGCCGGTGTCGATGCCGTCGTAGGGGACGTTGGACACCTCGTTGTGCAGGATGCGGGCGCCCGTGACGTAGGTGCTGAGGATGCCGCTGTTGTCCTTGTAGTCGACCGCCACGCGATTGATCGTGTTGTCGGATATCAGGATGTCGTGGTTGGTCATCCTCGGGTCGCTCGGGTGGTGCGCGTCGGGCAGCACGCCGCCGACCGCGACGCCGTGGCCGCTGTTCTCCGTGAACCGGTTGCCGACCACGTCGATGTCGCCGGCGCCCAGCCCGACCCCGGTCACCGTGGCGTTGGTGTCGTTCCCGATGCCCAGCGCCGACTGGCCGAGGTTGGTGAACGTGTTGCCGGTGAACGAGATGCGGCTGGCGGCGGACACCTGCACGGCGGCGGGCTCCTGGTACCAGCTGGTGCGCGCTCGTTCGAACATCTCACAGCCGCGCGAGCAGTTGGTGAAGGCGTCGGCGGGGCGGTAGTCGTAGGCGCCCTTGATGAAGAGGCCGTTCTGCTGGTCCGCGTACCCGTCGGTCGACGGGCCGAGCCAGGAGGTTCCGGAGAACTGGATGCCCTTGAAGGCGAGTCCGGTCACCGGCTTGTCGTAAGTCCCGCCGATGCTGATCAGCGACTCCATGCGGGGCAGCTCGATGTCGAGCCGGTTGGGGTCGACCCCGTCCGCCGGCTTGTAGTAGAGCTTCCCGGCACTCGGAGATATGTACCACTGGCCGACCTGGGTCAGGAAGCTCAGCGAGTTGTCGAGGTACCAGCTCGGACCGGCCAGGAACGAGTTCTGGACGGTGTCCCAGCCCCACGTGTTGTTGTCCCACGCAGGCTGCGCCATCGTGATCGCGGTGGGGCTGATGCTCTGAACCGGCGAGTAGCGGTTCGTGAAGTCGCCGAGGGACTCGAACTCGATGCGCCCCTGGTCGGGAAGCGTGGCGAGGTAGCTCAGGGCCGGGTTCTTGATGGTGAGACCGGTCGCGGTGGGAGTGACGTCCGAGTTGGCCAGGCGGATGGCGGCGCGAGGGGCGATCACGCCGTTGACGTAGAGCTGGCGGGTGTCGAGGCCGCTGGGGGTGTCGGCCTCCCAGATACCTGAGCCCGCCGTGGACTTGGACCAGCCGTTGACCTTCGAGGCGCCGGTGACGACGGGGTGGGCGCCCGGGGCGGCGGTCCACTCGACGGTGTGGTCGCCGCCGTCGTCGTCGGGCCCGAACCGGAGGGGCTCGGAGAGGCGGTAGGTACCGTCGGCGAGCTGAACCGTCACGTCACCGTGCTTGGCGGCCGGGCCGACAACATGCTGGGCCCGCTCCAGTGAGCACGGCTTCGACTCGCTGCAGTGTCCGGCGTCCTTGCCGTCCGGGGCCGCGAAGTACACCGTCCGGGGCGCGGCTTGCGCCTGCAGGGGAATGAGCGCTGACGCGATGACGGCGCAGGCGCCGAGCGCCGCGAGGGCGCCGGCTCTGAGCCTCCGTCGCCTGCTCATCGAGCGGGTCGAGTCTGACGTTGATGTCATGTTCGATCGCTTCCTGTGATAGGGGCGTTGATGCCCGACACAGAGTTAGCATACGTATGATGTTTGCGACAAGATTCGTGTGACGTATGACTTGTAATTCCTGAGGGCTAGCTCGCCCGGACCGGGTCGGGGACGAGCCCTGTGACGTGCAGCTCCTCCCACAGCGCGGCCGGGATCTCCGCCCGGTACCGCGCGGCATTGCTGCGCACGTGCTCCTCGGTGCGCATCCCCGTCACCACCGAGACGACGGCGGGATGGCGCAACGGGTACTGGAGGGCGGCCGCGGGGAGCTCCACGCCGTGCCGCTCGCAGACGGCGGCGATGCGGGCGGCACGTTCGACGACGGCCCGCGGCGCCGCCCCGTAGTCGTAGGGCGCCGAGCCGTCCACGGACCTGGTGCTCAGCAGACCGGAGTTGTAGACCGCCGCGGCGACGACGCCGACACCGCGGGCGGCGGCGACGGGTAGCAGGTCGTCCAGCGCCGACTGATCGAGAAGGGTGAACCGCCCCGCGACCATCACCACATCGACGTCGGTCCGCCGCACGAACTCGGCGAGCATCGCCGCCTGGTTCATGCCGGCGCCGATGGCAGCGACGACGCCCTGGTCCCGGAGTTCGGCCAGGGCGGCGATCCCGGTCGACGACGCCGTCCCCCAGTGGTCGTCCGGATCGTGCAGATAGGCGATGTCGAGCCGGTCCGTGCCGAGCCGCTCCAGCGACTCCTCCACGGAACGGAGGATCCCGTCGCGGCTGAAGTCCCAGACCCGTCTCTTCGCGGCCGGCACGACGAACCCGTCGTCGTCGAGCCGGTGACTCGTCTCCGGGCTGTCCACGAGCAGGCGCCCGGCCTTCGAGGAGAGGACCGCACCTCGCGGGGCGGCCGTGCGGAGGGCGTCCCCCAGGCGGCGTTCGGACAGCCCGAGGCCGTAGTGCGGGGCGGTGTCGAAGTAGCGGATCCCTTCCTCGGCCGCCGCTCTGAAGGCGCGGCACGACTCGTCGTCGGTCGTCTCGGTGAACAGGTTGCCGAACTGGGCCGCGCCCAGGCCCAACTCCGTGAGCTGGTGCCCGGTGCGCAGTCCCCGGGTCGGCAGTGTCCGTTCCGTGGATGCGTAGTCGCGTGGCGGTTGATTGCTGGTCACGAGGAGGAGTGTAAATCACGAGAGCATACGTATGATGTTTCCTGCTAGGCTGCGCCGGCTGTGGGCCGGTGCGGCCCGCGACACAGCGAGGAGGAGCCGATCGGTATGTTGGCGGCAAGTTACACAGGCGCGCGCACAATGGCGGTCGAGGAGCGGGAACCGGCCGAGCCGGGTCCGGGCGAGGTCCGGGTCGCCGTGGCCTATGTCGGCATCTGTGGCACGGATCTCCACGTGTTCCACGGGGACATGGACGGCCGGGTCAGCAAACCGGCGACGATCGGACACGAGATGTCGGGCACGGTCGTCGCGCTCGGCGCCGGCGTGGAGGGCTGGTCGGTGGGTGACGCGGTGACCGTCATGCCGCTTGCCTGGGACGGCACTTGTGCGGCCTGCCGTGCGGGGAACGAGCACATCTGCCAGAACCTGGACTTCATCGGCATCGACAGCCCCGGAGCGCTGCAGGAGTTCTGGAACGTACCGGCGTCGACACTCGTACAGCTGCCCTCGGAGATCCCCCTGCGGGACGCCGCGCTGGTGGAGCCCGTCGCGGTGGCGGTTCACGATGTACGGCGTTCCGAACTGGCCACGGGCGACAAGGCGGTCGTCATCGGCGCGGGCCCGATCGGCGTTCTCATCGCCACCGTCGCCGCCGCGTCCGGTGCCGAGGTCGTGGTCGCCGAGATCGACCCGACCCGGCGGGCCGCCGCCGAGGAGATGGGGCTGACGACGCTGGACCCCTCGTCGGTCGATCAGGTCGCCTGGGTGGAGAAGTGGACGGGCGGCGCCGGAGCGGACGTCGTGTTCGAGGTCTCCGGCTCGGCCGCCGCCGTGCTCGGCGCCACCAGCCTGGCCAAGGTCCGTGGCACGCTCGTGGTGGTGGCCATCCACCCGCAGCCGCGCCCCGTCGACCTGCACCGCGTGTTCTGGCGGGAGCTGAGATTGCTCGGCGCCCGGGTCTACCAGCGCCACGACTTCGAGCGCGCCATCGAGCTCCTGGCCGAGGGCGCCATCCCGGCTGAGAAGCTCATCACGGGCATCGTGCCGCTGACCGAGATCCAGTCGGCCTTCGGCGTCCTCGAGGCCGGGCAGGCGATGAAGCTGCTCGTCGAGGTGAGCGCGTCATGAACCCGTTCGACCTGACCGGGCGCCTCGCTGTCGTGACGGGGGCCAAGCGCGGCATCGGGTTCGCCGTCGCCGAGGCCCTGGCCGCCGCCGGTGCCGACATCGTCGGAGTCTCCGCCACCCTCGATCCGGCGTCATCGGCGATCGGCGACCGCGTGCGCGGGCTCGGCCGCGCGTTCTCGGGACACCGCGTCGACTTCGCGGACCGGCAGCAGGTGACCCGGTTCGCCGAGCAACTCGCCGCGGACGACCGCCCGGTGGACATCCTGGTCAACAACGCGGGGACCATCCGCCGCGCTCCCGCCGCCGAGCACCCCGTGGAATGGTTCGACGAAGTGCTCGAAGTCGACCTCACGAGCACGTTCGTGCTCAGCCAGGTTCTCGGGCGGCGGATGCTGGAGGCACGGCACGGACGCATCGTCTTCACCGCCTCCCTGCTCTCGTTCCAGGGCGGGATCAACGTGCCCGGCTACGCGGCCGCCAAGTCCGGCGTGGCCGGGCTGATCCGGGCACTGTCGAACGAGTGGGCCGGACACGGTGTGACGGTGAACGGCATCGCCCCGGGCTACATCGCGACGGACAACACCCAGGCCCTGCAGGACGACCCCGACCGGTCCCGCGCGATCCTCGAACGGATACCGGCGGGGCGGTGGGGAACGGCGGAGGACATCGCGGGAGCCGCTGTCTTCTTGGCGTCGGACGCCGCACGCTACGTCTCCGGAACGGTACTGCCGGTCGACGGGGGCTGGCTCGGCCGATGAGGGCAGCCTGACGGACGGGCACGCGCCGAGCCCCGGGGTACGACGGGACCGGTTCGCGACGCGGGCGTCGCCACCCGTGCCAGGACAGCACCGTTGACATGGGCCTCGGCCGCCTCGGTATCGAGGCGGCCCGGGGGAGGACGAGTCGGAGCCGGCGACCCCCGGTCGGCGACTCGTTGCACGCCTCACACCGCGAGAGCGTGGTTCCAAGGGGCTGCCGGCGCTCGCGCGGATCGCTGCGCGCGCCCCGGTCGTGGAACTCCTCGACCACCCAGTGGCCTCGCCGCGGAGGAACACACAGACCCGCTCCCACGGCCGAAAATCGCCGGGAGCGCCCGCACTTGACGCCGCTGTGCGGATCACGCCCGGCATCGCCAAGGGCAGTGCGCCTCCCGCTGCCCCACCCCGACCGTGCACCCGGACGGACACCGGCCGGTCCCCGGCCCGCCTGCCCGAGGTGGGCCGCCGCTCGCGGTCCGGAGACCGGGGCCGTGTCCCGGAACAGCTGGGCACCTGAACTACCCATCCGCGTCTCCGAGTTGGGCTCCACCGCTGTGACCACGCACGACGCGGCGGCAGGGTCTCGGGGAGCCCGGTGGTTCACGTTCCCCGGCTGCCGGAGGGCCGTGCCTTCACGCCCGCGGGCGACGGCAACCACCCGCGCGGGACCGCCGTTCGACGTACCCGTCAAAATCGGAACAACATCGGGCCCACTCAAGGTGATGACAAACATCATACGTATGCCCTACAGTCCTGGCGCGGAGTCGTCAACGACGTCGACAAGACAAGGACATCTCATGGCCGGAATCCACACTGCGGTGCGCTCGCGCCGTAAAACGTCGACCGCCGCCGTCATATGCGCCGCAACGGCGCTCCTCACCCTCGCCGGTTGCGGCGGCGGGGGCACCGCGGCGAACGGCGCGTACGGCTTTCCCGAGGCCAAGCAGGAGGCCTCCTCGACGATCACCGTCTGGGTGGACGCGGACCGGCAGGCCGCCGCGAAGGCGTTCCAGACCGCGAACCCGGACACCAAGATCAAGGTCGTCACCTACGACGGGTCGGCCAACGGGTCCAACTCCTTCCGGACGAAGATGCAGCTCTTCGACCGCGCCGGCGGTGGCTGGCCCGACGTCGTCTTCTCCAGCCAGAACAACGACGCGGCATGGGCCAGCCAGAAGAGCGGCGGCAAGCAGGCCTTCGCGGCCGTGCTGGACAAGGGCCTGGTCCCGAAGGAAACGCTTGGCAACTTCACCGAAGGCTCGCTCAACCCCTGCACGGTGGAAGGCCGCGTGTACTGCCTGCGCAACGACCTCGCCCAGGCGGTGCTCTGGTACAACAAGACCCTGCTGGACAAGTTCGGCTACACCGTCCCCACCACGTGGGAGGAGTACCAGGCGCTCGGCGAGAAGGTCGCCAAGGAGCACCCCGGCTACATCGTCGGGACGGCCGGCGACGCCTGGACGCCCGAGGTGTTCATGTGGGGGAGCAAGTGCCAGGCCAATGACGTGCCCGGCCCCAAGTCCCTCACCGTGAAGACCGACTCGACCGAGTGCAAGCGGGCCGCCTCGCTGCTCGACACCCTCCGCGACAACGGGACCGTGCCGGTGGTCAGCGTGTTCACCCCCGAGTTCCTGAAGAAGTACTCGGGCAAGGTGCTGATGATGCCGGGTCCGGCCTGGTACGCCGGCGCGATCTTCAACAACCCCCAGTCGCTCAACGTGCCGGCCGGGCAGCTCGGCGTCGCCGCGCCGCTGCCGTGGAAGGGCGAGAGCGGGGCGGTGACGGGCAACGTGGGTGGCGGAACCTGGTTCGTCTCCAGCCATTCGAAGAACCTCAAGGCCGCCGAGAAGTTCGCCCAGTTCGTCACCACCGCCGACGAGTACCAGGTCGATGTCGCACCGGGTTACCCGGCCTACGCGCCCGCCGCACAGAAGTGGGTCGCCAAGCAGGAGGCGAGCAAGTACTACGCCACCCCGCTGCAGCCGGTGGTGACCGCGGCGTCGCAGGTCTGGGACGGCTGGGGCTACCCCATGTTCAGCCAGGAGGCGATCTGGGCGAAGACGATCACCCCGGGGGTCACGGGCGGAAAGTCGATCGTGGACCTGCTGCCGGACTGGCAGACGGCCATCGAGAACCAGGCCAAGGTCAACGGATACAAGGTGAACTGACATGACCCTGGCTCCTCCCAGTGGTCGGACGGCCGCTGACGCCTCGGGGCGTCGGCGGCCGGGCCGGGGCGACGGCCGGGCGGCCGGCCGCGCCTTCGCTCGCAGTCCGATCGGCTATCTCTTCGTCTCGCCCTACGCGTTGCTCACCGTCGTCTTCGGGATCGTGCCGTCGCTCTACGCGCTGTTCCTGGCCTTCACGAACGCCGACGGCGGATTCGCGGGCTTCGACAACTTCACCACGGTCGTCGGGGACTTCCGGTTCTGGCCGGCCGTGTTCCACGTGACCACCTACCTCGTCATCTGGCTCCTCGGGCTGGTCGTGTTCGTCGTCGGCCTGGCGCTGGTGGTCCACGCCATCGGCGTGCGGTGGGTGAGGACGACCCTGCGCTTCGTCTACTACCTACCCGGCGCGCTCGCGGGCGCGTCCAGCGTCCTGCTGTGGCTCTTCGTCCTCGATCCGACCGCCAGCCCGGTCAGCGGTCTGCTCAGGGCGATGGGGTTCGAGAGCTTCGTGCAGGTGATCCAGCCCGGCCACCTTCCGGCGATCTTCGCGATCATCGCGTTCTGGACCGGAGCCGGCGGATGGATCCTCATCATGTACGGCGCCCTCAACAACATCAGCACCGACGTGATCGAGGCCGCACGCATCGACGGTGCGAACGCCGTCCAGATCGCGCTGCGGATCCAGCTTCCGATGCTGCGCAAGTGGGTCGCGTACATGGGCGTCATGTCGCTCGCGGCCGGTACCCAGCTGTTCGTCGAGCCGCAGTTGCTCAGCCAGGCCAGCAACGCGGTGGTGCCCAACGACTACTCGCTCAACCAGCTGGCCTACCAGTACGCCTTCCAGCAGAACGACTTCAACGGCGCGGCCGCGATTTCGCTGATCCTGCTGGTCGTCGCACTCCTGCTGTCCTGGGTGTTCGTGACCCGCGGCGGCCTGTTCGAGAAGGAATGACCATGGCAGCACTCTCCGCCGCACGCCGCCGGCCGAGCCTCAGCGGGTGGAGCGGGCGGTCCATCGCAGGCGTCCTGCTCGTCGTCTTCGTCCTGTTCTTCGCCGTCCCGATCCTCTGGCTGCTGCTCGCGGTGACGAAGTCCTCGAAGACGCTCGTCGTCGCGGACCCGTTCTCGATCGGGTCGTGGTCGGACCTCGTCGCCAACTGGCACCAGTTGTTCGACTTCCAGGACGGTGCGGTGACGACCTGGATCGGGAACTCCGCGCTGTACGCGATCGGCGCTCTGGTGATCACGCTCCTCGTGAGCATCCCCGCCGGCTACGCGCTCGCGCTCACGGAGTTCAGGCTCCGGCAGGCGCTGCTGGTGCTGACGCTCGTCGTCATGCTGATCCCCAACACCGCACTGGTGCTGCCCATCTTCCTCGAACTGAACAGTGTCGGCCTGATCGGGAGCCCGCTGTCGGTGATCCTGCCGATGTCGTTCTTCCCGTTCGGCGTGTATCTCACCTACATCTACTTCTCGACCAGCATCCCGCGTGACATCCTCGCCGCCGCGCGCATCGACGGCTGCACCGGGTTCCAGGTCTTCACCCGGGTCGCCCTTCCGCTGGCCGCTCCGATCGTCGCCCTGGTGGCGTTCTTCAGCTTCGTACAGAACTGGAACAACTTCTTCCTCCCGTTCGTGATGCTGCCTTCGAGCGACGGCTATCCGATCCAGGTCGGGCTCACCTCGCTCCTGGCGTCGACCCCGGCTTTCAATCCCAGCTCCGCGGGATCCGACTCCGTCCAGCTGCCCACCTTGGCGCTGGGGACGATCGTGTCGATCCTCCCCGTCCTGGTCGTCTTCCTGTTCTCCCAGCGATTCCTGGTCGCAGGCATGACAGCTGGAGGAACCAAGGAATGACCACTCGCACCTGCAAGGAGAACCACCGCCGATGAAGATCACCGGTTACCGCAGTCTGAGCACCGTTCACGACTGGGGCAGAATCACCGGGGACGTCAACGGTGTCCAGCCCGGCCACGCCACGCCGGTCCCCGTCCTCATCATCGAGACCGACAGCGGAATCGAGGGAGTGGGCCTCGGGGCCCACGCCGACATCGCCCGCGTCTTCCCCGCGATCGAGGGCGACGACCCGCGCTCGGTCATGGCGCTCTACGACCGCATGCTCGACTGGGTGTTCAAGGCCGGTCACTCGGGATCCACCTTCGGCAGCATCGGCGCCGTCGACATGGCCCTCTGGGACATCAAGGCCAAGGCCGCCGACGAGCCGCTCTGGCGGACCCTCGGCGCCCGCGAGCGCTTCGTCCCCGGCTATGCGTCCGGTCTCGAGTACGGCCTGACCGACGAGGAACTCGTCGTCCTCTACGGCCGGTTCGCGGACCGCGGGTTCAAGGCCGGCAAGCTCAAGGGCGGCCGCGACCTCGACCGCGACCTGCCCCGGCTGGAGATCATGCGTGACGTCCTCAGCCGCAACTCCCGCCGGCCGGCGCTCATGTTCGACGCCAACGAGTCGTGGAACCACGCACAGGCGGCCCGGTACGTCGCGGCCATCGAAGAGCGCATGGACCTCACCTGGGTGGAGGAACCGCTGCGCCGATGGGACGCGGCCGGCATGGCCTCGCTGCGCGGGAAGGTGCGCGCGGCGATCGCCAGCGGCGAGAACCTGACCGGGCTGGAGCAGTACCGCCCTCTGCTCGACGCCAACGCGGTGGACATCGTGCAGGTCGGCAACGTGTGGGGGATCACCCACTTCCTCCGCGTCGCGACGCTCGCGCACGCCCACGACCTGCCGGTGAGTCCCGTCGCGTACAACGCGAACCCGGTGGCGCACGCCGCCGCCGCCGTACCGAACCTGCTGACCTTCGAAGTCCAGGACCTTCACTTCCCCGTCGGTCTCGACGTCGACCAGCAGTTCGACGACGGAGGCATCGTCCTGGGCGATCGCCCGGGCATCGGGATCGTCGTCGACGAGTCCCGGATGTCACCGGCCGACGCCGCTCCGCCCCGGCCCGCGGCGACCGGCCCGCACATCCGGCCCGAACGCGCCGCCCTGCGGCTGGTAGCCGAACCCGACGTGATCGACGACCCGACGCACCGCGGAGGCCGAACCCGATGACCCGTCGACCCGAGCGCAGGGCCTTCGTCGTGGGTGTGCGGCCCGACAAGCGCGAGGAGTACCTGGCGCTGCACCGTGCCGTCTGGCCGAGCGTCGAGCGCAAGCTCACCGAATGCAACGTGCGCAACTACAGCATCTTCATCTTCGGGGACATCCTGTTCGCCTACTACGAGTACGTCGGCGACGACCACGAGGCCGACATGCGGCGGATCGCCGACGACCCGGCTTCGCAGGAATGGTGGACGCACACCGATCCGTGCCAGGTGAGGATCGCGGAGGAGCGTGATCCCGGGGCGCTGTGGCAGCCCGTCGAGGAAGTGTGGCACCTCGCATGAGCGCGGGCATCGACGCCCATGTGCACCTGTGGAACCGGGCCGTGGACCCGCAGGACTGGATCGACCCGGAGACGATGGCGCCGATCGCCCGCGACTTCGGCGCCCCCGATCTGAGCGGGATGCTGGACTCGACCGGTCTCGACCGTGCCGTGGTCGTGCAGTCGAGCAACAGCCTCGACGAGAGCATCCGGCTGGCCGGGCTGGACTCGCCGGCCGTCGCCGGCCTCGTCGCGTGGGTCGACCTCGCGGCGGAGGTCGGACCTCAGCTCGACCGGATCCGCGAGAACGCCGCTGTCCCCGTCGTCGGGGTGCGGCATCTGGTCCACATCGACCCGGACCCGGAGTGGATGACGCGCGAGGAGATCGGTGCGGGCCTCGCCGTCCTCGAACGGGAGGGCCTCTGCTTCGACCTCGTCGTGCGTGAGTGGCAGCTCCCGCAGGCGACCCGTCTGGCCGCGCGCCACAGCAGCCTCCGCTTCGTGCTCGATCACCTGGGCGGTCCGCCCGGGCCCGGGCAGGACAGAAGCATGTGGGCGGCGCGGCTGCGGGAGTTCGCGCGGCAGCCGAACGTCGTCGCGAAGGTCTCGGGACTCACGTCGGGCCTCGCCCCCGGATCATGGCGCGGGGACGATCTCGCCGCACCGGTGATGATCGCGCTGGGATACTTCGGCGCCGACCGTCTGCTCTACGGCTCCGACTGGCCGTTGGCCGAACTCGGCGGCGGAGCGGCGCCCTGGAAGTCCGCTCTGGAGACGCTGCTGGAGGGGCTTTCCGCCTCGGAACGGACGCGGGTGTTCGGCGGCAACGCCGCCGACGTCTACTCGCTGTCCTGATCGAGCGCCCGGCCGCGCGCCTTCGGCGCGTGGTCGGGCAGCCGGCGGCGCTCCCACGAGATGTGGATGTGATCGTGCATCGCCTTCTGGGCCGCGGCGACGTCCTTCCTGGAGATGGCATCCAAGATCGCCGCGTGTTCCTGCAGCGTGAGCTCGACCGCGTCAGGGGGGTTGATGCCCTGGTAGCGGCTGGACTCCACGGCTCGCTTGTACAGATGCTTGGCGATGTTCTCCGCCAGCCGGTTGCCGGAGATCTCCATGAGCGCGTAGTGGAACACCACATCCGCCTGCCGGAAGGAGTCCGTCTCGGATTCGCTTTCCCGCATCGCGGTCAACGCGTTCTCCAGCCTCCTCAACCCATCTGCGGTGCGAGAAGCGGCAACCGCGCCCGCCATCGCCGACTCGAGGCTCGCCCGCACGATCGTCAGCTCGTCGAGGACACCGAGCGTCGCGTCGTTGTCGATCAACGCGGACAGCACCACCGGATCGAGCATGTTCCAGTACCCCGGCGCCCGCACCTGGGTGCCACGACCCTGGGAAACGATCACCAGGCCCTTCTCCTCGAGCCGCTTCACCGATTCACGCAGCACCGTGCGACTCACGCCGAAGTGCTCGCTCAGCGGACCCTCCGGGGGTAGCAACGCGCCTTCCTTCAACTGGCCCGTCACGATGAGGTCGACGAGCTCGGCAACGACTGCGACACCCAAGCGGCCGGCGGGCAGGCGTGGCGGGAACAGACGGTTTGAGGGCTGCGACTCGGATGGCATACGTATGACCTTATCGCTCGATCAATCTGCGGTCGAAGAGGTTCCTGGTTCACGAGATGTCGTCGACGTTACGTCCTGATCGCGGAGGCGTTCCCGACGGACGAACTCGAAGTCGCACAGGCCGCGAGACGGACATGGGCACGCGCGTGAACGCCTCCCCGGAAGCGTCTGAGGGCACTGCTACACCGACGCACCCGGGGCGAATCGGGAGTTGCACAGGCGTCAGGGAAGAAGCCCGCGCAGGGCGGCACCGATGGTGGCGATGCCCTGCTCGATGTCGTGAGCGGGGCCCGCCGCGTAGCCGAGTACCAGGCCGGGCGGACCGGGGCCGATGCGGTGCCAGGAGAGCGGATGTACCTTCACACCCCGGTCGAGGGCGGCCGCGGCGAGGGCGCCGTCGCGCAGCCCGGGTTCGCGGGCGCCGTCGGGCGGGTCGCCGAAGGTGACCATGAGATGCAGGCCGGCGGCTGTCCCGTGCACGTGGGCACCGGGGAGGTGCTCCTCGATGGCCTTCAGCATCACGTCCCGGCGTCGGCGGTGGCGCCTTCGGACATGGCGCAGATGCCGTTCCAGCTCGCCGGAGTCCATCAGCCGGGCGAGGACCAGCTGAGTGAGGACGCCGTTGCCCAGGTCGGCATACCGTTTGGCCGTCACGACGGCGTCCAGTCGGTCCGGCGGTACGAGGAGCCACCCGATGCGGAGTGCGGGCGCGAGCAGTTTGGAGACGCTGCCCGCGTAGCAGACCCCCTCGGGCATCAACGAGCGCAGCGCCGGTACCGGCGGCCGGTCGTAGCGGTGCTCGGCGTCGTAGTCGTCCTCGATCACCACCCCGCCCTCGGCGGCCCAGCCCAGCAGCTCTCGGCGGCGTTCCCCGTCGAGGACGACACCGGTCGGGAACTGGTGGGCCGGGGTGAGCAGCACCGCCCGGGCGCCACTGGCACGCAGCGCACCGACGTCGAGGCCACCGGCGTCCACACGGATGGGCACGACCTGGTGGCCTGCGTACTCCAACTGCTGGCGCGCCCCGAGGGATCCGGGGTCCTCGACGGCGATACGGCGGACGCCGTCCGCCAGCAGAAGCCGCGCGAGCAGGCTCAGAGCCTGTGCCACACCAGCGACCACCACGACCTCGTCGGGGTCGGCGCGGATGCCACGGTTGCGCGCCAGCCAGCCCACGACCGCCCGGCGCAGGGCGGGCGCGCCCCTGGGATCGCCGTAGCCGAAGTCGCCCGGGGCGGCGTCCGCGAGGACGGCACGCTCGGCGCGCAGCCACCCGGCGCGCGGGAAGGCGGCGAGGTCGGGGACACCCGGTGACAGGTCGATCCGGCAGGGCATGGCCCGCAGCACGTCGACGACGCCATCGCGGTCGCCCGGGTCGAAGATCGCGGCCCCGGATCCGGCTCCGGTCCCCGGGATGTCGTGTGCGCGTCCGGGCGGAGCCGCGGGAGCCGCCACGACGACCGTCCCGAGTCGGCCGCGACCGGCGATCTGTCCCGACTCGGCGAGCCGCCGGTAAGCCTCGGTGACCACGCCCCTGGTGACGTGCAGTTCCTCCGCAAGGACCCGGCTGGCGGGCAGCCTCGCTCCGACATGCAGCCGGCCGTCGGTGATGGCGGACCGCAGTTGGTCCGTGAGCCAGGCGGTGCGCCCGCCTGCGGGTACCCGGCCGATCTCCAGCTGCAGGAAGTCCGCGCCCGGTGAAGTACCGCGGTCCAGCACCTTGTCCGCTGGGTCCTTCGTCTGTTTGGACCCCTCCACCGACGCCTTTGTGGACCTGTCCATGACGTCCATTGTGCGGGCAGCGTGAGCGGTATGCACACACCTTCCGCTCCCCTCGCCCAACTCGTGCCCGGCATGCTCGGGATGGCGCTGGTCGGCAGCAGCGTCACCGTTTCGCGCACCCTCGTGGACGCCCCGCTGTTCACCCCGCAGGCGGTTCGCTACGCGATCGCCACGGTGATCCTGCTGGTCGTCGCCCGACTCGCCGGCGCACGGCTGGTGTGGCCGCGAGGACGGGAGTGGCTGTGGCTCGCCGGGATCGCCGTCACCGGTCTGCTGCTGTTCAACGTGGCCGTGGTCCGGGGCGTCGGCCATGCCGAGCCTGCGGTGGTTGCCGTCGCGGTCGCGTGCGTACCGGTGGTCCTCGCGGTGGTGGGCCCGGCGCTGGAACGGCGCAGGCCCAGCCGGCAGCTGTTGTTGGCGGCCCCGGTGGTCGTGACGGGAGCGGTACTGGTGGAGGGAACGGGTCGCACCGACGCCGTCGGGGTGGCGTGGGCGGCGCTGGCCCTGGCCTGCGAGGCCGCCTTCACCCTTCTCGCGGTACCGGTCCTGCGGCGGCACTCCCCGTGGGGGGTGTCCGTGCACGCGATGTGGATGGCCGCTGCGCTACTGGCCGTTCTCGCCGCGACCTCCGAAGGCCCCTCGGCTGTACGGGAGTTGACCGGAACCGAGTGGGCCGCCATCGGCTATCTGGCGTTGATGGTGACAGCGGTCGCCTTCGTCCTGTGGTACTCGACGGTCCGCTCCGTCGGATCCGGGCGGGCCGGACTGCTCACCGGCATCGCGCCGCTCGCCGCGGCGGCCGTCGGCAGCATCTCGGGCAGCGGCACGCCCAGCCCGTCGGTATGGCTGGGTATCACCGTGCTGATCCTCGGCCTGGTGCTGGGTCTGCGCCCGCACCACGTCCGTGCCGCGCAGGTCGTACGAGCGGACCCGCCCACCTCCGCACGCTCCAGGTTGTAGCTGACAACAGCCCGTCGGGAGCACGTTGCAGGCATCGCCGGACCGCATGGACGGACGTGGGCCCCGCCCGGTTATCGGGTGCCGATTGCTCGTGACGTCACGCGATCCGGCGAGACCGCCCGTTGCCCCGGCCTATCAGCTCTACTCTGGAACGGCCGAAGGGCCCTCGCCGAGCGAGCTGGCCGTCCAGGCACCCTCTCCGTCGAACGCGGCCACCACCTGCTTACCCCGAGGTTCAACCACACGGGAGACGCTGCCGACGGCGAACGGGTCTGTCACAACGTCGTCAAAGGTGCCGGATGCGCTGCCGGACTTGTCTCCGTGACCCCATGGCGTGGCGCCGGGGGTCAGAAATTCTTCGCGGCTGCTGTTATCGCCTCGCGGATGCGGTGGTACGTGCCGCAGCGGCAAATGTTGCGGATCTCGTCGAAGTCCGCGTCTCCGATCTCGTGGCCGGCTGCCCTGGCCTGCCGCACTTTGGCGACGGCGGCCATGATCTGCCCCGGCTGGCAGTAACCGCACTGGGCGACGTCGTACTCCAGCCACGCCTCCTGCATGGGGTGCAGGTCCTTGCCGACGGTCGCGGGCAGGCCTTCGATGGTGGTGATCTCGTCGGTGGGCGCGAGGTCGCCGACCGGGACGCTGCAGGGATTGAACGCCTTGCCGTTGATGTGGCTGGTGCATGCCTGGCAGACGCCCAGCCCACAGCCGTATTTGGGACCGGTGACGCCGAGGACGTCGCGCAGCACCCACAGCAGTCGTACGTCGTCCTCGACGTCGGCCGTGACCGGCCGGCCATTGAGGATGAAGGTGTGTCGGGGCACGGGTTCTCCTAGTAGGCGCGGCTCAGGCCGTCGGTGGGGGAGGCGGGGACGGGCGGTACGGTGGGCAGCGGATCGAAGCCGAGCGGGCCGTCGTGGTTGATGGGGAACGTGGTCGGCAGAGTGCCGGTGGCCCGTCCGTAGGCGCAGGCGACCGCGGCCATCGTGCCGGCCACGGCCAGTTCTCCCGCGCCGCCGGGCTTCCCCGTGGTTGGCGGCATGACGGTGATATGCAACTCCGGTGGAGTGTTCCACTGCCGGGTGTAGAAGTAGTTGTCCCAGCTGCCTTCGAGGAAATGACCGTTCTGCAGGTGCAGGCCGGAGCTGAGCGTGACGGCGATGCCGTCCATGATGCCGCCCATCATCTGGGCTTCCAGGCCACGGGGGTTGACGGCCAGCCCAACGTCCACAGCGCATACGATTTTGGTGACGCGAGGGCCGGTGTACGCGTCGGGTATCTGCCGGCCGGTGGTCTGCGGGCGACAGTCGATCTCGGCGAGGACGGCGACGAAGCCGTGATACTCCGGATGGACAGCGATGCCCTGAGCGGTACCCGCCGGCATGGACCGCCCCCACGATCCGACGGCCGCGACTTTGTCCAGCACGGCCCGAGCGCGGGCGTCCTTGAGGAAGTCGCGACGGAAGTGGTACGGGTCCTTGCCCATGCCCTTCGCGAGCTGATCCACGACCAGTTCCTGCGCGCACCGGACGTTGGGCGAGTAGATGTTGCGCATGCTGCCGGTGTTGAAGCCTTTGTCCACCTCATTGAGCAACTGCGTGGTGACCCCGAACTGGTACGGCGTCTGCTGCGTCAACGTGAAGATGGTCTCGGAGAAGCCGAGGTCGCCGACAGGCAGTTTCGCCGCCAGGGCGGTGATGATCTCGCCAAGTCCGTGACTGAAGTCGGTGGCGACCGAGGTGTGCCGCTGCTCGAAGCTCAGGACCTGGCCGAGGCTGTAGGTGGCCCGGACCCGGGAGGTGGCCATCGGATGCGTACGCCCCTGCCGGAAGTCGTCCGTGCGGTGCCACATCAGCTTGACCGGTTTTCCCATCGCTTTGGAGACCTCGGCGGCCTCGAGAGCCGCGTCGAAGAACAGCTTGCGGCCGAAAGAGCCACCGCCCTGCACGACGTGCACCGTGACGGCGGCGACGGGCAGCCCGAGCCGGGCCGCGATCTGCTCCTGGGCGACGACGGGTGATTTCAGTGCCGCCCAGATCTCCGCGCTGTCGCTTCGGACGTCGGCCACCGCACCGTTGGGTTCCAGTGCGCTGTTGCTGGCGAAGTGGAAGGTGAATCGCTTGTCGACGGCCTTGGTCAGCAGCGGCAACGGGGGTACGACGAGCGGGAGTTCGGCCTCTCGCAAGTCCTGGAGGACGGTGGCGTCGGACGCGCTGTCCTCGGTGCCCGGTCCCCAGGAGACCTGGAGGGCTCGCACTGCGTCGATGCACTGGCCGAAGGTTCGCCCGCGTACAGCCACTCCGGTGGAGACGGCCACTACGTCGGTGATGCCCGGCATCGCCTGCACCGTGGCCAGGTTCTGCACAGAGCGGACCGTGCCGTTGATGGTGGGAGGGCGGCAGATCATGGTCGGCAGGGCGCCGGGGATGTCCAGGTCCATTGCGAACTGCTTGCGGCCGGTGACCGCGTCCCGCGCATCGATCCGGCTCCGAGGAGTGCCGATGACGGTGAACGTCGACGGGTCCTTGAGAGTGACCGCGACCCCCACCGTGGTCTTGCTCGCGGCCTTCACTGCCAGCTCGCCGTAACCGACGCTCGCCCCGCTGCGCGAGGTGATGACTCCGGCGCTCGAGGTCAGGTTCGAGACGGCCTCACCGAGGACGTCGGCCGCGGCTTCCAGCAACCTGACGCGGGCGACCGCAGCCGCGACCCGGATCGGGGTGTACGTGGAAATGGTGGTGTTCGAACCTCCGGTGAGCTGGTTGAAGAGCAACTCCGGTCGCGCGTCGGCGAGAGTGATGTGCACCCTGTCCAGGGGAAGGTCCAGCTCCTCGGCGACCAGCATCGCGCTGGAGGTGGTGATGCCCTGGCCGACCTCTGCGCGTGGCAGCGCGAAGGACGCGGTGCCATCGGCGTTGATCTGAATGCTGATCAGGTTGGCCGTCAGCAGGGCCGCATCGGTCAACAGGTCGTTGAGGTCGTACACCTCCGACGGCTCGGGAAGCGACGGAACAGCCGCCTCGGCCCGCGACGGCGTCACGGACTCGCCAAGCTCGGCGGCCACCGTGAGCGTGCCGGCCGCAAGTACGTAGCCGAGAAATCTCCGTCGGCCGAGCGTGCGCTCTTGACCGCTCATGACCTGCTCCCTTCGGCGGAACCGTTGCGCGTCGGAGTCTTACATGCCGATCCTTGTAAAGACCATGGGTTGGTGTGCGGCAAGCGAAGCAAGTGCCAGGGCCGGCGTCACTGCGCAGGACCCCGAAGGTCGGGGTCGCGGCCGCGGGGCGGGTAGCCGACTCGTCGGCAGGTGCCGGGAGTTGCCCTGGGGCGACCTGACGGATGCAGGCGGAGCCCACTCCGAAGTCCTCGTAGGTCGTCGAACCGGCCCTGGCAGAGCAGCAGTTCGAGCAGCTCGCTGTGGTACCCGGTCGGATACCGGGCGGTGTTGATGAGACGGTGTAGGTACGCCTCCGCGTCTCCGGCCCGGCCCAGGTCCTCCAGGGCCGTCACGTACGGGCGAGCGGCAGCGGACACCCGGGTGCCCGCCGCGAGCGCGTGCAGCTCCTCGATCCGCCCGCGCCGCGCCAGCAGCTCGGCATGGAACTCAGCGGTGTTCTGCGGCCCGTACCTGCGCGCGGCAATGTCGGCGCCGACACAGCCGGGCAGCGCCGGACCCGGGTGGTGCACAACCTGGCTGCTGGACCACTCCACTGTGCGCCGCTTCGCTCGCGCCACCAGTATTGACGAGCTGCTGGTCAAGGCGGCCAACCGGCAGTCCGTCCTTCACGGGTACAAGCCCCACCCGCACCAACGCCGGAACGAGGGCTGCCATGACATCCTCCGGCTCCACCGCGAAGTCCGAGGGCGATGCCTCCACCAGCCGACCAGCCCGAAGTCCGGAAAATGATCACACGGACCTCAAGCCGGTGGATCAGGGTTGAGAAAACCTCACGGCGGCACGGGATCCGCTCCGCCTCACGCCGGTCACTCACTCCGTGTGGCGGCGTTCGTGTCGTACGCGTCCTGGTGGCGCCGGATCTCGGTGTGCTTTTCGACGCACCAGGCAGCCAGGTGCTCGACGGCGGAGACCAGGGAGGCGCCGAGGCTGGTGAGGGAGTACTCGACGCGGGGCGGCACCTCTGCGTAGGCGGTGCGCTCGACCAGCCCGCTGCGCTGAAGGTGCTTGAGGGTGAGGGTGAGCATGCGCCGGGAGATGGCCGGGATCTCGGTGTCGAGGTCCGAGTAGCGGGCGTCGCCGTCGGCCAGGGCGCGGACGACCAGCATGCTCCACTTGTCGCCCACCAGGTCGAGGATCTCGCGGATGAAGTCCGCGTCCCGCGCCCAGCGCTCGCACGGGCCCGAGAGGCGCACTACGTTCGCCCGCGACGCGCCAGTGGAGGCCGGCTGGCCCTCATGGTTGCTCACCGATGACGCCCCTCCGATGTTCCTCAGGAACATAGACATACCTTTTGTAACCTTCGTCGCGCTCCTGCACAGTGGCCCTACGCGCCAGGCGCCAACGCGGTCGAAGCGGTCATTCCCGCACATACCACTAACAGCCGCGCATGAAGGTGTATTCCCGTCTCATCGCCTCCGGCGCTGTTCCGACCTGCCGCGTCAGCGCCGCACCCCGCAAGCCGAAAGGATGTGCCCGGCAATGGAAGGGCTCAAGGACAAGGTCTTCATCGTCACAGGGGGTGGATCGGGCATCGGCGCGGCCACCGTACAGCGACTGCTGGCCGAGGGCGCCCGAGTGACCGCGGCGGGTACCAACGCCGGCAAGCTCGCGGCGATCAGCGAGCAGGCGTCCGAAGCGGCCGACCGACTGCACACGGTCCAGTTCGACCTTCGGGACGAGGATTCCATCGTCGGTCTGGTCGGCCAGACCATGGAACGGTTCGGCCGGCTTGACGGCGTCGCCAACGTCGCCGCCGCTGTCAACGCGGACCTCATGGCCCGCGATCAGGGCGTGGACTCCATGGACCCCGACGTGTGGGCCGAGATGATGCGGATCAACGTCACCGGCGCCGGGCTCGTGATTCGCGAAAGCCTGCCCGAGCTGGTCGCCGCGGGCGGCGGCTCGATCGTCAACGTCTCCTCCCTGGCGGCGTGGCAGCGGGAATCGGCGCTCACCGCGTACGCCTCATCCAAGATCGCCCTGCATGCGCTCACCCGCCACACCGCCCAGGCGTGGGGCCAAGAGAACATCCGGTGCAACGCCGTCGCCCCCGGGGTCGTCCTCACGGAGAACCTCCGTGCCGGCACGCCCCCCGAGGTTCGCGCGGCCCTGTTGGAGAAAACCGCGCTGCCGCGGCTTGGTAGGCCCGAGGACCTCGCTTCCATGCTCGCTTTCCTGCTGTCTGCGGAGTCCGGTTGGATCACTGGCCAGATCCTGTCGGTGGACGGCGGTCTGACCATGCGCGAGTAGCGCTGCTCGCTACCGCGGACCGAGATCCACCTCTCTCGGTGCGCATTTGTTCCGTCGGCACGTTTATGTATGGAGTACCCATGTCCGTCCACATCCTCGCCCTCGTTGGCAGCCTGCGCTCCGGCTCACACAACCTTCAGCTCGCCGAGGCGGCCGTCAAACACGCCCCCGAGGGCGTCGAGGTCACCCTCTACGAGGGCCTGGCCGAGGTGCCCTTCTACAACGAGGACATCGACACCGACGAGCAGCGTCCTGCCGCCGCCACCCGGCTGCGTGAGAGCGCCGCGCGCGCCGACGCGTTCCTGCTCGTCACCCCCGAGTACAACGGCACCATGCCCGCCGTGCTGAAGAACGCCATCGACTGGCTGTCCCGCCCGTTCGGCTCCAGCGCCCTGGCGGGTTCGCCGACTGCTGTTGTCGGTACCGCCTTCGGGCAGTACGGCGGGGTGTGGGCCCAGGACGACGCCCGCAAGTCCGCGCGTATCGCCGGCGCCACGATCCTGGAGGACGCCAAGCTGGCGATACCCAGCTCGGTGACCCGCTTCGCCGAGACCCACCCGGCCGATGACACCGAAGCCGTCGCGCAGCTCAGGCAGGTACTCAGCGCCCTTGTCGCCACCGTCGAGGTCCGCGCGTCCTGAGCCCCCTGTCCCCGGCACGCTCCGAGCGGAAGCGTTCCGGTGCCGGGTGGAGGGCAGGGGATGGCCCTCCACCCGGCGTTATCCGTACGCAAGACGCACGGGCGGCCGAAAACGTGGGCGACGCCCTTGTTCCCCGCACCGGCCCCATAAATGACCGGGCTGACCGTACTCGGCGTTCGGCGCGGGGCCATCTGAGGCCGGCCACCCTGCTCGGGCGGATGGTGGATGTGGAAGATCACGAAGGCGGTGGGTTGCCCTGTGGATGCCGCCGCGTTACGGAGTGATTCGGCAGGGGGGCACGGTCTTCGCCATCCACGAAGGTGCCTAATTCCGGTGCCCCCCAGGAACATAAAAGTACCTTTTGCAGCCGTCGTTGCGCTCCTACACAGTGGACTTACGCACCGGGCGTCAGCACACCGGTCGAAGCGGTCATTCTCTGCGCACACGGCGGAAACCACCGGGCACTACAGGCGGCGCAACCCCGCCTCATCGCCTCCGGCACTGTTCCTGCCGCGCCAGCGCCGCACCCTCACCTGCCGGGAAATGTCCAGCAATGCAAGGGCTCAAGGAATCGGCGAGCCTCGCCGCCATCGAATACAAGATCGACTGTAGGAAAGGTTATCCGCATGAAGAAGATCACACTGGGAGGCGAGGGGCTCGAGGTCTCGCGTCTGGGCCTCGGCTGCATGGGTATGTCCGGGGGCTACACCGGCGCCGGCACCGACGACCCCGGGTCGATCGTCACGATTCACCGCGCGATGGAGCTGGGCGTCACCTATTTCGACACCGCCGAGATTTACGGTCCGTACACGAACGAGGAACTGCTCGCCAAGGCGTTCGCCGGCCACCGTGACGAGGTGGTCATCGCCACCAAGTTCGGTCAGATCAACCACCTCGTGCCCGAGGAGAACGGGCTGCCGGTCCTCGGGCTGAACGGCACCCCCGAGAATGTGCGGCGGGCGGTCGAGGGCTCGCTGCGACGCCTGAACACCGACTACATCGACCTCTACTACCAGCACCGGATAGACCCTGAGACGGCGATCGAGGACACGGTCGGGACGCTTTCCGAGCTGATCGAGGAAGGCAAGATCCGCCACTACGGGCTGTCGGAAGCGGCGCCCGCCACCATCCGGCGTGCGCACGCCGTGCACCCGGTGACCGCCATCCAGACCGAGTACTCGCTGTGGACGCGCGACCCCGAGGCCGAAGTACTCCCCACCCTGCGTGAACTCGGCATCGGCTTCGTGCCCTACTCGCCGCTCGGCCGCGGCTTCCTCACCGGCACGATCCGCTCGCTCGACCAGCTCGACGCCGACGACTGGCGCCGGACCAACCCGCGCTTCGAGGGGGACAACCTGGAGGTGAATATCCGGATCGTGGAGCAGGTGGACGACGTCGCCAAGCAGCTCGGGGCGACGCCCGCTCAGGTTGCGCTCGCGTGGCTGCTCGCCCAAGGCGACGACATCGCGCCCATCCCTGGCACGCGCCGGGTCGCCAACCTGGAGCAGAACGTGGTGGCGGACGAGCTGGTGCTCTCGCCCGAGCAGCTGAGGCAGCTGTCCGAGGTGGCGGCGCCGGTCGGCGACCGGTACGCCGACATGAGCCGCATCAACCAGTAGTAGTCCACGCCCGTCCGGAGGGGTCCCGGCTCGCGTGAGCCGGGACCCCTCACAGGGCTGGTCCGGAACGCCATCTTTAAGCGCGCTTTGGTTAGGGCTGTCGTGTGTGCGGGTCCGGACACAGGGCTTTGTCGTTCGGAGAAGGATCGGCGTACAGCAATCCAACTCCAGCGGCCATCCCCGCCCCGTACACCCTTCTGCGGCCTTGAGGCGACCGGTACGACCACCGTCGACCGATTCGATTTCACTGCGGAGCAGAAGGTCCGCCAGCAATTTCGACAAGTCCAGGCCGCAATTCTCTCCACCAAAAGAGCAAGCGCGCCACGGCCATATGGTGTCGACTGCTCGCGAACAGCTATGCCGGATTTCGGCGCTATTCGGGCAGCGTAGTAGCCTAATGATGGGTCGGGGCAGAGAACAGTAATATCGTGCCGTGCGTGCCCCGAATCGACCAAGGGCTTACCCCGCGCGGCGCGCGGGCGCCGGGCCCGTTCCGTCAAGCGGCGCTGGTGCCGCGCTGGTTCCGTGAACGCGGCTGCGTCCACTGCCTGGCCCGGGAGGTCGGGATCATCCAGGCCGCCGGCTACCGACCGCTCTCTGCACGACCGTATCGAAGCCCTCGCCGACCAAGCCCCGGTCCCCCATGAGGTGTTGGACCGCGGCCGCGCCAAGAGCATGACGCATGTGGTGCTGGACGGCACCCTCATCGATCCGGCCGGGAGGGTCAGTGAGAACGGCAACGACTTGTCGTTCCGCCCCAGAAGCACAAGACCTTCGGCGGCAACATCCAGTTCCTGCGGGCCCCACCCCGGACATCACCGTCGCCCGCCTGCACGCGCTGCCCGCGTTGCACAAGGCCGACGCTGACGGCGTGCCCACCCTGGCGGACAAGGGCTACATCGGAGCCGGCGAGCGCACCGCCGCCGAACTCAAGGAACGCTGGCGCGCGTTCGAGCACATCAGCCTCCGCCCCAGCCGCATTGGCGACATGGCCCGCGCCGCTCGCGTGCTCGACAACCACTGGAAATGATCTTCGCTGAGAAAACCTCACGGTGGTACGGGATCCGCTCCGCCTCGCGTCGGTCACTCACTCCGTGTGGCGGCGTTCGTGTCGTACGCGTCCTGGTGGCGCCGGACCTCGGTGTGCTGTTCGGTGCACCAGGCAGCCAGGTGCTCGACGGCGGAGAGCAGGGAGGCGCCGAGGCTGGTGAGGGAGTAGACGACGCGGGGCGGCACCTCTGCGTAGGCGGTGCGCTCGACCAGCCCGCTGCGCTGAAGGTGCTTGAGGGTGAGGGTGAGCATGCGCCGGGAGATGGCGGGGATCTCGGTGTCGAGGTCCGAGTAGCGAGTGTCGCCGTCGGCCAGGGCGCCGATGACCAGCATGCTCCACTTGTCGCCCACCAGGTCGAGGATCTCGCGGATGAAGTCCGCGTCCCGCGCCCAGCGCTCGCACGGGCCCGAGAGGCGTAGTACGTTCGCCCGCGCCTCGCCGGTGGAGGCCGGCTGGCCCTCATGGTTGCTCACTGATGACGCCCTTCCGATGTTCCTCAGGAACATAGACATGCCTTTTGTAAGCCTCTTCGCGCTCCGGCACAGTGGGCCTACGCGTCAGTCGCCAACGCGGTCGAAGCGGCTGTTTTGTGCACAGGCTGGAAGCTACCGGGCATCCGCGCGTATTCCCACCGCCTCAGGCACTGTTCCCACCTGCCGCGCCAACACCGCATCCTCACGAGCCGAAAGGGTATGCCCGTCGTGACTGCACTCCAGAAACTTGGCACGTCCGACCTCGCCGTCTTCCCCCTCGCCCTCGGTGGCAACGTCTTCGGCTGGACGGCCGAAGAGAAGCATTCTTTCGCCGTGCTCGACGCCTACACCGAGGCCGGCGGCAACTTCCTCGACACTGCCGACGTCTATTCGGCCTGGATCGAAGGTCTCAAGGGCGGTGAGTCCGAGACCGTCATCGGCAAGTGGCTGGCCGCGCGCGGCAACCGCGACAAGGTCATCGTGGCCACCAAGGTCGGTTTGCACCCGGACTACAAGGGGCTGTCCGCGTCCAACATCAAGGCCGCGGCCGAGCAGTCGCTGCGCCGCCTCGGCATTGACCACATCGACCTCTACTACTCCCACTACGACGACCCGTCCGTGCCCGTGGAGGAGATCGTCACAGCCCTGGACGACCTGGTGAAGGCCGGCAAGGTGCGCGCCGTCGGCGCCTCGAACCTCTCCGCGGAACGGCTCCAGGCATCCCTCGACTTCGCCGAGCGCGAGAACCTCGCCCGGTACGTGGTGATCCAGCCGGAATACAACCTGGTCTCCCGCGACACCTACGAGGGCGCGCTCCAGGACACCGCCGAGGCCGCCGGCCTCTCCGCCCTGCCCTACTTCTCACTCGCCACCGGTTTCCTGACCGGCAAGTACCGTCCCGGCATCACCGTCGACAGCGCACGCGCGGATCGCGCGGCCGGGTACGCGTCGACAGAGCGGGGCGTCGCGGTGCTCGAGGCGCTGGACACCGTCGCCGCGGCGCACGGCGCCGAGCTCGCCACCGTCGCCCTCGCATGGCTCCTCACCCGCCCCACCGTCGTCGCCCCGATCGCCAGCGCCCGCAACCTGGAACAGCTCCCGGGACTGCTCGCCGTCCAGGACCTCACCCTCACCGACGAGGACATACGCCTGCTCACGAAGGCCTCGACCTGAAACACCAGCCTCCGCGAGGTTGACGGCTCTTCCGACGGTGGACCTTCCGCTACGGCGTTCCTCGGCCCGAGCTGCTCAGCGCAGGGACCCGACACCTCCGGAATGCCCCCGCCCGGCCCCTGCGGTGCCCTTCGCGGCCGGACCGCGAGCGCGTACGGCGCTACGCGAAGTCGAACGCCTTCACCCGCTCCTGCGTGAACCGCAGCAACCATCGATCCGACCCTCGCCCCGCACCTCATCGCAATCCCCACAAACCTGAACCCACGACCGCAGCAGCACCGGCACAACTGAAGGAGATCTGGTGGTGGCACAAACCGACAAATTGCACATCGACGTCTGGGCAGACGTGGCCTGCCCGTACTGCTACGTCGGAAAGCACCGCCTCGAGACGGCGATCTCGCGGTCGGGACGCCAGGACGAGATCGAACTGGAGTTGCACACCTTCGAACTTGACGCCTCAGCTCCGAAAGAGCCGGCTGAGATTGCGAGCTACACCGCCCAGAAGATGGGAGTGAGCGTGGAGCGAGCGCTCGAGATGGATCGCCGCGTGAAGGCCATGGCTGATCAAGATGGGCTGCCGTACGAGATGGAGCGCATCCATGCCAGCAGTTTCGACGCGCTGCGGCTGCTCCAACTGGCCAAGCAGCACGGGGTCGCCAACGAGCTCATGAGCCGGTTGCAGCGCGCCCTGTTCAGCGGCCGCCGGGACACCTACGACCACGCCGCCATGACTGCCTCAGCGGTCGTGGTGGGTCTCCCCGAGAATGAGGTTCGCACCGTGCTGGCTGGGGACCAGTTCGCCGCCCAAGTCCGCCGCGATCAGCAGGCGGCGCTCCGGCTGGGGGCTGCAGGCGTCCCGTTCGTGGTGCTCGCGGGTCGTTATGGCGTCCCCGGTGCCGGGACCGTTCAGTCATACGCGGATGCCATCCGCACGGCGTGGGAGAAACGATGAGTGACAAGTACGATCCGCCCGAGCCCATCGAGTTGCTGTCCGCCGCTGTCGCGGGGTACTGCGACCTCGAAACCGGCGAATGCGTCACCTCGCCGCTTCCAGCGGACGACAAGTCGGTGATACCCGACCCGCCGACTGTCGCTGAACGCGAAGCCGTTCACCTGGACCGTCAGCGCCGACGAGATCCTCGCCAAGGTCCGACTCGTCCAGACCAGCGCGAAGAAAATCGTCAATAACACCTCAAATCAGCTGTGCACCGAAGCATCGCCCAGTTCCACCAACCGGGCCACCGCGTGCCATATCCGGCCGGGTGTGGTGCCCAGGTGTTCGGCGATCTCCCGCGCTGCCCGGCTTGGCCAGTTAAGCGCGATGGACCCGCTCGTCGAACTCGCTGATCCCGAGGGCGCCGAGCACCGGGCGTCCTCCTGGTCCCAACCGCTTGGCGGGCCGTCAGGCCGGTAATGGCGCGATTCGCCGGCTGGCGACGGCCACGAGTCTGATCAATACACCTCCCGGCCACTGCCGCGCACCTGCCGCCAGCGCGGCCTGAACGTGAGGATCTTCGGTTCGCCGATGGCGAGCTGGAGGGCGTCGCCGTTCGAGCGGCCAGTGCGGGAAGTAATCGCCGCGGCGAGGTTCTCTTCGGTGAGGGCGTACAGGGGCAGACTGTCCGGTGCGGTCATCGTGCTGATCTCCTTCGAGGCTTCGACACTTCGAAGATCAGCCGGTGGCCGATTGTCTATGCGGGCACCAACCCGGACGCCGGAGCAAACCCCCGGATCAGGTCCAACCCGCTACACCACTTCCAAGGACGCAACCCCCATGGATGACGCCCTCGGGATCCCCAGGGGCGAGCGCTGTTCACATGCGCCTGCCGATCAGTCGATGCGGTCGCTCAGGCCCAGCACCTGCGGGTAGTCGCTGGGGAAGTCCCGGGGCATGCCCGGCACGTGGATGGTGCGCCCGTACACGCCGGCCAAGAATTCGACGGCGCCAACCGGGAACTCCGACCAGTCGCCGTCGTCTCCGCGGACGACCACGGGCCACGCGTCTGGGTCCGCTGGGCTCGTCCTCCAGTAGAAGGAGTCCCCCGAATTGGACGCCGCCCAGGAGATCATGCCTCCTGGCTGCGGGAAGGGAACGTAGTCCTCGGTGTCGCCCATCTCGTACAGATACTGAAGGATCTCGTCCTCCCTGGACGCGGCCGCCCATGACGCCTCGGCGCCGGGCCGGGGAGCTGACACCGTCAGGAAGTCGTCGACGACTAGGACCGGATACGCCTCCGCCAGTGAGCGGAAGTCCGAGGGCAGCGCCGTCCCGAGGGTCGCTTCGAGGGCGGTCCAGTTCACGCTGTGCCCCCCAGGCACCCGCCACCGGGAGCAGGCGGCGGGAGGCAAGGACGAAGTCGCCACCTACTGTGCCCGGCTGACCGGTACTGTTTCGGGCCACGCCGCCGGCGCGACCACCCATGCCGCCCCGCCGTCGCACCCCGCCAACCCGAAGGCTCGATGAAGGCGCGGATCCACAGCATCAGGGCGCGATGGTGTGTTTGAGGCGGCAACTGCGCCTCAGCCTCGAGGTGGTGGGCGCACACGGCTGCCAGCAGATCGACCGTGACGGCGACCAGTCGAGAAGCGTCTGCCGCCGTATAGGCTACGGTGGCATGGTCGGCCGCATCCTGTGGCGTTCCTCGCCTTGACCGCCGCCATCCGGGACGACCACCACGCAGATCACCGCGTCCTACGCGCGCTGACCAGGGCGACCAACCCAAGGAGGCCCGGACGGTGGCGGGCGGAAGGTAGTTCTCCTCGACCGGTTTGGGTGCGGTCCCGGCGATGTCCTCGAGTCGCGAGTGCTTCGACCATCGGCCCGTGACCGCACCGCGATCGACAGCACGCTGGAACACTCACCCCACGGCCCAAGCCTCCTCGCTTGCGGGTGTCGGCGGTCAGCTGGGTCCAGGCGCGGAAGTTGCCGTGCGCAGCGTGCTGGTCGGCGGCGGGCGTTTTCACCGGGCGGCTGACGTGCCTCGCTTTGCACGGGGCTGGACCGGTCCTCTCCGCCGTGGATGACGAGGCTGAGCACGTCCTGCGCGGCAGGGCTCAAAACGGATATTCGTAAGCGGGGAAGGAGCGCAGCTGTGCCGGAAGGGCGGCGCCGGGCCTGTGGGAAGGCCCGGCGCCGGCCGTGTGGTGGGGTGGGCCGCCCGGTTCAGGCTTCTGCGTGACGCAGCGCCCAGTCCAGCGCGTAGTCGGCGACCTCCTCCCAGCCCGGCTCCGCACACGTCCAGTGGGACCGGTCGGGGAACTCGTGGTAGTCGGTGACCGTGCCCGGCGCCTTGTAGTGGTGGAAGTTGGACCGGTTGACCGACGGCGGCATGATGTGGTCCCGTCCGCCGGCGATGAAGAGCAGCGGGGCTCGCCGCGGGTTGTGGAAGTCGACCCAGGTCTCCCGTTTGCCGGGGGTGAGGTTGGCGATCAGCCCGTAGGTCCACACCCAGCTGCCGGGCGCCGCGATGGCGTACCGGTCGTACGCTGCCCTCGCCTCCTCCTCGGGGAGGGTGTTGGTGAAGGCGTAGTGGAACTGCTCGGCGGTGAAGCCGGCCGCCCGGTGCCGCTTGGCCGGGTTGTTGAAGATCGGGAAGAGGGATCGCAGCTGGGAGGGCGGGTTGACCCGGATGCCCTCCGGCGGTGCCGAGTCGATCACCACCCCGGCCGCCCCGTGCCCCCGGTCGAGCAGCAACTGGGTGAGCACTCCGCCGAAGGAGTGGCCGATGAGGACCGGCTTCTCCGGCAGGCCGGTGATGACCTTCTCCAGGTGGGCGACGGTCTCGGGCACCGTCAGCGACGCGATCGGCGAGGGGTCGGCCCGCAGCGCCTCCACCTCGACCTCGAAACCGGGGTAGGCCGGCGCGAGGACCGTGTGCCCCTTGGCCTCCAGGTACGGGATCCAGTGCTCCCAGCTGCGCGGCGTCACCCACAGCCCGTGGACCAGTACGACGGTGCTCATATCCCGTACCCCTCCAGGAAGGCGAGCAGGTCCTGACCGAGCCGCTCCTTGTGAGTGTCGGTCAGGCCGTGCGGTGCGTCCGGGTAGACGAGCAGTTCGGCGTCCTTGACCAGCGCCGCCGAGGCCTTGCCGCCGACGTCGAAGGGGACGACCTGGTCGGCGTCGCCGTGGACGACGAGGGTGGGCACGTCGAAACGGGCCAGGTCGGCGCGGAAGTCGGTGGCGGAGAAGGCGGCGATCGACTCGTATGCGTTGCGGTGTCCGGCGGCCATCGACTGCAGCCAGAAGGCGTCGCGGACGCCCCGCGAGACGGGCGTGGTGGGGTGGTTGAAGAACGGGCCGTCGGCGAGGTCCTGGTAGAGCTGGGAGCGGTCGGCGAGCGAGCCGGAGCGCAGCCCGTCGAACACCTCGGCCGGCACGCCGCCGGGGTTGTCGTCGCGGCGCACCATCAGCGGCGGCACCGCGGCCACCAGGACCGCCTGGGCGACGCGGGCGGTGCCGTGGCGGCCGATGTAGCGGGTGATCTCGCCGCCGCCGGTGGAGAAGCCGACCAGGGTGACCTCCTGGAGGTCCAGGTGGTCCAGGAGGGCGGCGAGGTCGTCGGCGTAGGTGTCCATCTCGTTGCCGTGCCAGGTCTGGGTGGACCTGCCGTGCCCGCGGCGGTCGTGGGCGATGGCGCGGTAGCCGTGCTCGGCGAGGAAGAGCTGCTGCGCCTCCCAGCTGTCGGAATTCAGCGGCCAGCCGTGGCTGAGGACGACGGGCCGTCCGGTGCCCCAGTCCTTGTAGAAGATCCGGGTGCCGTCGGGCGTGGTCACGTAGGTCATCGTGCTGCCTTTCCTATGAGGGCGGCGGTGGTCCGGGGTTCGGAGATCATGGCGACGTGCGAGGCCCGGACCTCGACGGTGTGCGCACCGGCCCGCTGGGCCATGAAGCGCTGGGCGGCGGCCGGGATGAGGTTGTCCTCGCGGGCGACGAGGTAGTAGGACGGGACCGTCTTCCAGGCCGGCTCCCCGGAGGCCTCGGACAGGGTCGCGGTGTCGCCGGGGCGCTGCGTCGCCCACAGCAGGTCGGCCTCCTGCACGGACAGGTCACCGGCGAACACCTCACGGAAGGCCGTCCGCTTCACATAGCCTTCGACGCCCTGCGGGTACGGGCGGAAGTCCAGCGCCGCCTCGGTGAGCTTGGTGCCGGTGAACTTCGTCTGGAGCTCGGGCACGGTCTCGCCGGCGTCCGGGGCGAAGGCGGCCACGTAGACCAGCGCCCGTATCCGCTCGTTGCCGTGCGCGGCATTGGTGATGAGCACGCCGCCGTAGGAGTGCCCGACCAGTACGAGGGGGCCGGGCACGGTGTCGAGGAAGGCGGCGAGGTAGGCGGAGTCGGCGTGGACGCCGCGCAGGGGGTTGGGCGGGGCGATGACCAAGTGGCCCTCGCGGGTGAGGTGGGAGATCACCTGGGACCAGCCGCCGGCGTCGGCGAAGGCGCCGTGCACCAGCACGATCGTCGGCTTCGGCCGCGGCGGTTGGCCGGTCGCGGCAGCGGGGCCGACGGCGGTGGCGGCCGCGGTGGCCGCGGCGGCTCCGGCCAGGAAGGTTCTGCGGGCAACGGGGGGAGACATGAGGAGACGTGCCCCTTCCAGGGGTTTCTTCGAAGACGGCCTGGTACGGCCGTACGACGAGGAAAGCAGTGCCCCGCGCGCCCGGACCACGCAGAACGACACGCAGGATTTCCGCCTGTCAGTCGTTCAGCGTGGCCAGGAGCCTTCGTGCTTCGTCGGCGAACGCGTCGTTGACCAGGGGGGTTTCCTGAGTCAGTCGCACGAAGCAATCCAGTTCGGCGCGTGCCGCCCGGTGATCACCCAGTCCGGCCAGGGCTGTCCCGCGGGCGAGGTGGAGCCGACAGGTCAGTGATCGTGTGTCCTGCGTCGCCGTCAGCAGTGCGGCTTCCCGCGCCTGGGCCAGCGCCTCGCGATACCGCCCGAGGCGGGCCAGTACATGCGCGGCGTACACCGTGGCACGTGCGTGCGCCGACTCCCCGGGGCCGGCTGTGACGGGCCGCGCCGCCAGTTCCCGCAGCGTCCGACGGAAGGTGGCAAGGGCTTCCTCATACCGTCCGAGCGCGTCCTGCAACCACCCCACACGCACCAGCGTATGGACGTATCCGTCGTGATCGCCGGCGAGGTCGGCCGGGCGCAGCGCCAGACAGGCGGTCTCCAGCGACTCCGCGAGACGTCCGTCGTAGTGAAGGGCGTCCGACGCGTACTGCAGCGCCCACGCCTCCTCCTTGCGGTCGTCCTCCGCCACCGCGATCTCTCTCGCTGCCAGCGCAGCTGCCAGCGCCTCCCGATAGCGCTGGGCGCAGGCGTTGGCGGCCCAGGAGAAGTAGTTGAGGTGTGTCGCCTCGAGGCGGCGGTCGCCCAGTGCGGCGGCGGCCGTGCGGGAGAGTCCGTACACCTCGTACCAACCGCGCCAGGCGATGGCGGTGTCGGAGAACCAGTGCAGCGCCTCGGCGGTGTTCACCACCCGGCGGTGATCGGCGGCCGTGGCGGCGATCCGCAGGGCGCCCAGCCAGTTCTCCGCCTCCGCTCGCAGCCAGTACGACGCCTCCTCCGCGGTGGCGAGGGGGACCGGCCCGTCCCACTCCTCGGGTGGCGCGCCGTATCCGGGTTCGAACCAGCGTCCCGCGGTGACGGTGATCTCCAGCAAGCGCCGCGCCATATCGAGCCGGACGGCTGTCCGTTCACCGTCCGGCTCCTCGCCGCGCAGCCGTTCACCGGCGAACAGGCGGAGCAGGTCGTGGAGTTGGTAGCGGTTGCCGGCGCATGGCAGGAGCAGGCCCAGTTCCACCAGTTCGTCGAGTACGTCCTCGGTGTCGGGCAGAGGGTCGTCGGTCACCAGGGTGACGAGCGGGGCCGAGAAGTCCGGCCCCGGCAGGTGGGCGAGCCGCCGGAACACCCGGCGCGCCTCCGGGGAGAGCTGGGCATGGGACAGCGTGAAGGTGGCCACCACGCTGACGTCGCCGCTGCGCAGCGCGGCCAGCCGCCGGTCCTCGCCCGCCAGCCGGTCGACCAGGTGGCGCACCGTCCAGTCGGACCGGGTGGAGAGCCGGGTGCCGGCGATACGCAGCGCCAGCGGCAGGTGCCCGCAGAGACGGGATACCTCCGCGACGTCGTCCGCGGCCGACGGCGCCGCCGCCTGACCGGCGATCGTCCGCAGCAGCGCCGCCGACTCCTCGGGAGACAAGGAGCCGAGGGCCAGTCGCCGGACGCCGTCCAGCCCGCTGAGCATGCGCCGGCAGGTCACCAGTACCAGCCCGGCCCCCACGCCCGGCAGCAGGGGACGCACCTGGGCCTCATCAGCGGCGTTGTCCAGCAGCAGAAGGCAGCGCCGGTCCCGCAGCAGCGCACGCAGCTGCCCGCACCGTTCCTCGTCCGAGCCGGCGACACCGGACGACGGCACTCCCAGCGCTCGCAGCAACCGCACCGCCACGTCACCGGCGGACGGAGGGGCCGGGTCGACGCCACGCAGATCCACGTAGAGGCATCCACCCGGAAAATCCCCGCGGAACGTCTCGGCCGCGCGCAGCACGAAAGTGGTCTTGCCGACTCCCGCCTGCCCATGCACCAGGACGACCGGGGCGGGGCCGCCGGGACCATTGCCCATCGCGAAACGGCGTACCTGCGCCAGCTCGTCCACCCGGCCCGTGAAGTCGGGCACCGTACGCGGGGGCTCGCAGAGGCCGGGCCGGGCGGCGGTGTGGCGGCGCAGGGCGCGGGCGTCCTCCTCCAGCCGGCGGCGCTCCTCCTCACCGAGCCTCAGCGCAGCGGCGAGCGCGGTGAGCGTACGAGGCTGCGGCGCCCGACTGTGCCCCCGCTCCATGTCACTGATCGCACGGGCGCTCACCCCGGACGCCTCGGCCAGCTCCTCCATCGTCATCCCAGCGATGCGCCGCAACTCCCGCAGCCGCTTCCCCAGCGCCATTAGCCCCCCTGTTCACCTGCTCAAACCGATGCTAGGAGGGCTGGGCCAGTTACGAGCGTGATTGAGCGATCCCGGAATCAGAGTGGTTTCCGAGCTACGAGCCGCACCGCCCCAGACGTCTCCCGTATACCGGGCGGCCGCCCGCTGTACCCGTGGGCACCGCCGCGGGCAGCAGCACCAGCGACCGTGGGGCCGTCCGTCGCGGCGTCGGCGAGCGGTGATGACGCCACGACGGCCAGGTCGGGCGGGCAGGGTGCGGGCGTGGTCCATGCGCAGGATGTGTCCCGGCTGAAGAGGCCGGTCGGCCGTCGAGACCCCCAACCTCGGCGATGTCTTCCAATCCTGCGCCTTTCCTGAGCATGCACACGGCACTCGTCCTGCTGGCGGCAGCCGTCATCGCCGTTCCGACGACGGCGTCCGCCTCGACCGACTGCGAGTCGATCACACCGGTCGTCGGCTCCGCATCCCGCCCCAGCTCCTTGCGGACCCGGCCGCGCAACTGGTCGTGGAACTCCTTGACCAGGGAGTTGTCGCGCCAGCGGCGGAAGAATGCGTAGATGCGGTCCCATGGTGGGAAGTCGGCAGGCATTGCCCGCCACTTGATCCCGTTGTCCACGAGATACCGGATTGCATCGAGCATGGCCCGGTGGCAGTACCCTTCCGGCCGGCCGCCCCGGCCACGCATCCAGCCCGGGACCGGAAGTAGCGGGCGGACCACGGCCCACTCCCCGTCCGTCATGTCCGTCGGGTGACGAGGCTGCCGCGTCCCGTTGTCGGCGGCGTTGCCGAACCGGTGAGCCAGGCAGTCGCACTCCCAGGTGACCGCACTGGACTGCCCGCCATCGGCACGCAAGGCTGGTGCACCAGGGCCTCCTGCTGCTCGGCGATTCGACACCAACGAGCTGTTCAAGAGCCCCTGTTCGTATGCGCCCAGCGCCCCCGACCGCCCGATCGGGGCTCCCGTTCGACGCGCATCCCTCACGATCGTAAGGACCACAGCTTCTTGGAGAGAGTTCGAATCCGACCCTAACGATCCGGCAGCGTCGCGCCGAGCAAGCGGTCATCTGGGTGCAGGGTCGTGCAGGTATGCGAGCCGACTGATGATCTCGTCCTCCAACGGACCGGGTGGCGGCCACGGGAATCGGGGAATGCGAGCGCGGAGCAGAATGAGGCCGTGCAGAGCCGCCCAAAGAGCGGTCGCCGTGGCGAGCGCATCCTCCGCACGGGACGTGCCGTCGCGCATCGCATCGGCGACGTCGCGCAGAAGTATCGAGAATGCTTCGGCGGGAGCGAGCTGACTCGCGATGGGCTCGCCGACAATGGGCGCGAGCTGGCGTACCGCCTGGTCAATGCGTTCTTCTGTGGTACTGCTACCCCTGGGCCGCGGGCGGGAGAACAGAAGGGCGTAGAGCTCGGGCTGTTCGGCACCGAAGGCGAGATAGGCGTGACAGTCGGCCAGGAGCCGTTCACGCGCGCCGTCCGCTCCCGCCCGGGCGGTTTCAAGATGACGCACCAGCAGTGAGCGGGTTTCGGTGACCACGGCCTCCACGATCTGGTCGGGCGTGTCGAAGTGCGCGTAGATCGACGGTGGCGCGATGCCGACCTTGCGGGCGATCGCCCGCAAGGTCACCGCGCTGTCCGATCCGGTCTCGACCAGCAACTCACGGGCTGCGGTCACGATCTCGTCGCGGAGTTGCCCTCCCTGACCTCGGGGGTTGCGTCTGCGTGCTGCCGCTGGAGCCATGACGATGACTTTACAGCCGTAAGTTCTCATGCTCTACTTACGGCCGTAAAGTTACATCGGTAGCGTGAAGGGAGATGGTCATGGACGTTCTCGTTCACATACTCACCGTCGACAGCCGCATGAACGTCGGTGCCGGCGCCGAAGGGTCACGGTGCACCGCATGAGCGCCACGACCGTCACCCCGCTTTCCATGGGCAACAGCAACGCCTATCTCCTGCGTGGCGAGCAGGCGATCCTCGTGGACACGGGCGGACCGGAGGACGGTGACCGCCTGCGCGACGCGCTGTCCGCGCAGGGCCTTCAGCCTCGCGACATCGCCCTGGTCCTCCTGACCCACGGCCACAACGACCACAGCGGCACGGCGGCGTCGTTCGCGGATGCCGGCGTTCCGATCGCGGTCGGCCTGGGTGACGAACAACTCCTGCGTACCGGACGCATCGGCGTACTCCCGATCAGTCATCCAGCCGGTGCGATATTGAAGCCCATGGTCCTCCGCGCGAAGGCCCAGCCGGTCGAAGCCGACATCCTGGTGGAGGACAAGTTCGACCTGAGTCCCTATGGTGTCGACGCGCACGCCGAGCGGTTCGGCGGCCACACCCCCGGGTCGCTCGTCGTCCGCGTCGGCGACGACACGCTCGTCGGCGACCTGGTTCGCGGTGGCGTGCTGCGCCGCCAGAGCCCGAAGCGCCACTTCTTCACCGAGGACGCCGCCGGAGTGCGCAGGGCGCTCATGACCGAACTCGACCGCCGTCCGCAGCGCCTACTCCCCGGCCACGGCGGGCCCCTCGACGCGGAAGAGACCCGACGACGCCTCGACAAGGTCGCTCCGGTGCCCAGTCGGCTCGCGGCATCCGGGTGAGGCAGATGGCGCTACGGTCCGCGGCGCGGTTGCGCGTGTAGTCGAGGAGTGGGCGGCCGTGTCGATTAACGACGGTTCTATTCCACTTTATGGACTCTGTCCCAGAAAGGACGCTGTTGGCGATCCTTATTCGTTCCGGTGAAGTCCTCTTGAAATCCGTCGTGTTGGCCGAGGCATGGTGGTCCTCAGGAAGAGCCGCGAGCCACAGAGGAAGCGGGAGTTGCTGCGCAGTACCGCCGTAGCCTGAGGGGCCTGGCCAGCCAGCTCGGAACGATTGACCCTCTCGCGGGAGGGCAGGCCAGCGGGGGCTCCTTTGGGTGCTCACTGCGCGCGGGCACGAGTCCGTGTCCTGCCTCATGATCCATACCGGCTGAATCCTGATGTCTGCCACGCGCGGCCGTCGGGCAGCACGGCGAGTGCCTCGTAGCCGTCCAGAGCTTCCAGCCAGTCCCGTGCGCTCTCGCCTCTGACGAACGCCGCGGTCGCGTAGGCGTCGGTCGTGGCCAGCCGGGGCCCGATGACGGTGAGGGAGGCGAAGGCGGTGGCGGGTGTGCCGCGGTGCGGGTCGAGGATGTGGACGCCGCGCTCGGCAGTGCCCGACGTGGCGACGGCGAGGTCGTGGCCGGCGGAGATGACGGCGGCCAGTTCGCCGGGGCGCAGCGGGTGGGTGATGCCGATGCGCCACGGGGTGCCGGGGGCTGCCTGGCCGCGCAGTTGGAGGTCGCCTCCGCCGTTGACGCAGGTGTGATGTGCGCCGGCTTCGTAAAGCAGCTGGGATGCGGCTTCGGCGGCCCAGCCCTTGACGAGGCCCGAGGGGTCGAGGACACCGGCCGGGACGACGCTGAACCAGCCATCGCTGTCGTGGGCGGCCTGTGCGCAGAGGGACAGTACTTCGTGGACTTCGGGAGCGCAGTCGTCCGGGCGGACCTCGCCGCGGCCGAGGCGGCTGATGTCGCTGTCGGGCCGGTAGGTGGAGAACACGGCATCGACCGCGTGGAGTTGCCTTACAGCCTCGGTGAGGGCGCTACGGATGGCGGGGGTGGGCCTGTCGCGGATATCGAAGGAGAAGACGGTGCCCATGACGTGTTCGACGTGGCGCAGTCCGTGTGCGGTGTCAGTCATGGGCCTGGTCCAGGGCGCTCTGCAGGGACTGGATGTAGCCCTGGCTGGTGTAGCTGGCCCCGGAGACGGCGTCGATGTGCGCGCTCTGCGCGCCGATCGCCTCCTGAGTGAGGCGAGGCAAGGCGTAGGCGGCGATCTGCTGGTCGCGGCCGTTCTGGTCCGGGGCCTGGAGCACCTGGACCGAGGTGATCTTTCCCTTGGTGAGGGTGGCGGCGACCTGCACGGTTCCGTACTGGGTGTCGATGGGGTCCCCGGTGAACGTGCCCGTCCCGGCGGATACACCCGACGAGGTGCCTGCGGGGCCATGCGGGGACGGGGGAGCCGTGGGGGAACGGGGGGCGACTCCGGCGAGGGCGGGGAGCTGGTGGGGTTTGAGAGCGAGCAGCGCGACGATCAGGGCGCTGATCCCGATGGTGGCGAGGACGGCTCGGCGCACGGCGGTTCTCCTCAGAACGCGAACGACTCGTGGTGGATGAGCGGTGCCGGGACGCCGGCACCGCGCAGGGCCTTGATCGCGGCTTGTGTCATGCCGGGTGGACCGCACAGGTAGACGTCGTGCGCGGCAAGATCCGGCACCAGAGCGGCAAGGCCCAGGGCAGTGAGAGGTGAGGAGTATCCGGCCGGCTCGTCGACGACGTAGTGCACGGTGGCCCGTCGACGGGCGGCTATGGCGTCGATTTCACCTCGCAGGGCGAGGTCTTCGGCGCGGCGGGCCCGGTAGACCAGGGTCACCTGTCCCGGCAGCGTCTCGAAGAGCGTGCGCAAGGGCGTGATACCGACACCGCCGGCCAGGAGCAGCACCTTGGCGGCGGTGCGGCGGTGCGCCGTGAAGCCGCCATACGGTCCCTCCGCCCACACCCGGGTGCCTGGTGCCAGGCGGGCGAGCGCGGCGCTGTGGCCACCGGCGGTCTTGACCGTGATGCGCAGATGGCGGGGGTGCGCGGGGGCGGAAAGGGAGTAAGGATTGGCGGTCCACCACAGTCCGCGGGCCATGAAGCGCCAGCGCAGGAACTGCCCCGGCTCACCGCCCAGCTCTTCGAGGTGCTCGCCGGTGAGGTGGACGGAGACCACACCCGGTGCCTCGGGGTGGACCGCGGTGACACGCAGTCGGTGGCGCAGTCCGCGCCGCAGCGGCACGGCGAACCGGTACCAGGCGACCAGCGCGGCGACCCCGAGGAACAGCGTGTACCAGGCCAACTGGGCGGGGCGGTTTCCGACGAAGTCGGCTCCGTTGGACAGTTGGTGGCCGAAGGTGAGGAAGACCGCCAGGTAAGTGGCGAAGTGCAGGTAGTGCCAGGTCTCGTAACTCATCCTGCGGCGGGCCGCGCGGGCCGAGACGATTCCGGTAGCCAGGAACAGCGCGAAGCCGGCCGTGCCCTTGAGGAGGTCTGGGTAGCGCAGGACAAGCGTGGAGGTTTGGCCGACCACGTTCGTGTGGGAGGTCAGTGAGTAGCCCCAGATGATCAGCAGGGTGTGGGCGATTGCGAGGGAGACGGTGCAGCGGCCGCCCAGCGCGTGCCAGCGGGCGAGACGGTCGGTGCCGATGGTGTGGTCCAGGAGCGGCACGCGGGCCATCAGGGCGAGCAGCACCGCGCAGGCGTAGCCGGCGAGCAGTCCCGTGATGCGTCCCGCGCCGGTGAGCCAGCCCGCCGGGCCGATCACCGAGGTCGTGTCGCTCCACCACAGGGCCAGCACTCCGGCGGCGCCGGCCCAGATCACCAGCCGCGCCAGGTGGGGCACGGCGCTGCGGCGCGGACGCCGGTGGCGCATCCCACGGCTCGCACCCGTGGTGGTGTATGTGGTGGTCATGAGGCTCCTCCGGATGAGACTCGCTCCGGCGATGGGCGGCCAGCCTCACAGCCCAACCTCTGCGTACCTTCTGAAACCACCCCGTCGGCCGCCCTCAGCGCCGATTCAGAGGAAACTCAGAGACATCGCTCGCACCGCCATGGCCGGCTCCGGGGGATGCTGAGTGGACCATGGACAAACCGCGTACGACATCCCTCCTGCACCGTCCCGACGGAGAACCCGTGCGGATCCTCGTCGTCGACGACGAACCCGACGTCACGGACGTCCTGGCCGGGGTCATGACCGGGGAGGGCTGGCACGTCCGCACCGCCGCGGACGGGGCGACTGCGCTCGCGACCGCCCGTGATTTCCGGCCCGACGCGGTGGTCCTGGACTGGATGCTGCCCGACCTGAACGGCCTGCAGATCCTGCGCGCCCTCAGAAGCGAGGCACCCGGCGTGTGCGTGCTGTTCCTGACCGCCCGCGACGCGGTCGAGGACCGCATCGCGGGCATCACCGCAGGCGGCGACGACTACGTCACCAAGCCCTACAGCCTGGAAGAAGTCCTGGCCCGCCTGCGCGGACTGCTCCGCCGGGCCGGCATGACGGCCGAGTCGGGAGCAATCCGGCTCACCGTCGGGGACCTCACCATGGACGAAGAGGCCAGGGAGGTCAGGCGCGGCGGGGACACCGTCGACCTGTCCCGTACGGAGTTCGAACTCCTGCGCTTCCTCATGCGAAACCCGCGCCGGGTACTTTCCAAGGACCAGATCCTCGACCGGGTCTGGGCCTACGACTTCGGCGGCCGCGCCCACATCGTTGAGCTCTACATCAGCTACCTGCGCAAAAAGATCGACGCCGGACGCACCCCGATGATCCACACCGTGCGCGGCGTCGGCTATGTCCTCAAACAGGAATCCTCGTGACACGGCTACCGCCCCGCACCCTGCGCGGCCAGCTCACCGCCGGACTCGTCACCCTGCTGGCTCTCGCCTGCCTCGCTGTCGGCATCACCACCGCCCTGGCACTGCGCGGATTCCTGATGGGGCGCCTGGACGAGCAACTGGCCGCCTCCGGCGGCAGGTTCGCCGCCAGCCTGGAACACGAAGCCCAGCCGGACGCCGACAACCGCCCCGACACCCGGGGCCAGGCCGAATCGACCTTTGGCGCCCGCCTCCTGAACGGCTCCGTCACCCAGGCAGCCGTCGTTGACGACACGACCGACCGCCCCCTCCAACTCACCCCCGGGGATCGTCGCGCCCTGGTAGCGATCCCCGTGGACGGACAAGGACACAGCATCCGCATCTCCGCTCTGGGGGCGTACCGCGTCTCGGCTGTCCGGGGCGACGACCAGGACACTCTGATCACCGGACTACCCCTGCACCCGGTGGAAGAGACCGTTCACCGCCTCGAAGCAGTCGAAGCCGTGCTGTTCGGCGCCGCCCTCGTGGTCACCGGCATCGCCGGGGCCCTATGGGTGCGGATCTCCCTGCGCCCCCTCCAGCGGGTCACCGCCCGGGCAGCGGAGGTAGCCGGGCTGCCGCTAGCCAGCGGCGAGGTCGCCATGCCAGGGCCACTTCCCGACACCGACTCCCGCACCGAGGTCGGCCAGGTCGGCACCGCACTCAACCACATGCTCGGCCACATCGAAAACGCTCTCATCCGGCGCCAGGCCGGCGAGGAACGGCTCCGGCAGTTCGCCGCTGACGCCAGCCACGAACTGCGCACCCCCGTCGCCAACATCCGGGGCCACGCCGAACTCGCCCTGCGCCACCACGGCCCCGTTCCCGGCGAGGTCCGCCACGCCCTGGAACGCATCGACGGCGAGTCGCAACGCATGACGCGCCTCGTCGACGACCTGCTCCTTCTGGCCCGTCTGGACGCCGGACGCCCCCTCGAACACGAGCCGGTCGATCTGACCCTGCTGATCCTCAACGCAACGGACGACGCCCGCGCCGCAGGCCCGGACCACCGCTGGCTCCTCGACCTGCCCGACAACCCGGTCACCCTCACCGGCGACGCCCACCGGCTCCAGCAGGCCATCGGCAACCTCCTCGCCAACGCCCGCACCCACACCCCGCCCGGCACCGAAGTGACCATCGCCCTCACGACCGATCAGAACAGCGTCTCCGTGAGCGTGAGCGACAACGGGCCAGGCATCCCCGAAGAGCTCCAGCAGGAGGTCTTCGGCCGCTTCGTTCGCGCCGACCACGCCCGCTCCCGCAGCGCAGGAAGCACCGGTCTCGGCCTCGCCATCGTCCACGCCGTCATCACCGCCCACGGCGGAACCATCACCGTCACCAGCAGCCCCGAACACACGGCCTTCCGACTGACACTTCCCGACTGATACGCGCCCCCGCCCCACTTCCGCGCCTCACCGCCCGGGGCCGACGACGTGGATCGCGTCCGCGTTCCACCAGTTCGGCACCGTCAACACCCCGATGACCTGCCGTTCGGTCCCTGCATACGCCGATGCCACCCGTTCGCCCGCAGTCGGCAGCCGTGCATCGACAGCCGCCGGGTCCTCCGGAGTCACCTCCGCGAGCACTTCGGCGACCGTCTCCCGCGCGGGCTTCTCCACCTGACCCCGGGCAGCCGCCTCGCGCGCCCCTGGAGGGTGTGTCGGCGCTGATGACAGGCCTGTGTGAGGCTTGACTGTGGCGGCGCCAGAGCGGCACCCTCACGATCAAAGGGAACTACGCTGGGGGTTTTACGTCCAGCAGTTCTTCGAATGGCACAGGAGTGCCTCCTACCTCGGCCATCACCTGTTTGTGTTCCGCATCTATCGGGTGCTCGGACTTCGCGAATGCGGCCCGCGCCGCTTCGTAGTTGTCACACTCGACAACATAGACCAGCAGCGGTCCGTCCGAGGACTCAACGAGGACCGCGCGTTCGTGCCGCACACCTTCATCAACCAAGGTCGCCGTGACCTCATCCCGTCGCGGGCCCTGCACCACCTGCAACCAATCGCGAAGTTTTTCGACTTTGCCTGGATCTACCTGAGTTACGGTTATATGTATCATGGCTGAAATCCTATCCCCACGGGGCTGGTCGATTGGAGAGGGTAGACCTCTGAGTGATCTCCCCCTCTGTTACGTCTGCCCTTTCGCAAGCGTAGGTGCTTGCCGCTCTGACGTCCGTCGTGGATGCCGTACGAGGCCGGTGACGCGGCCTGTTGCGCGCAGACCGCGTCACCAGTAGGGGGCCGGCTGCTCTTTCGGGAGTGACAGGCCCCCGCCCGTGTAAGGGAGGCGTCTCGGGGGCCCCGAGTGCGCAGGTGCGCGCTCCCTTATTGTTTCCTGTACCGCTGTGAGAAGATGCCGCGCACCTTCAGGGGTCAATCAACGGCCATCCATCTGAATTCCTTCAACGAGGCCACGAGACTCTACTTCCTGAAGTCTGAATGCGAATATCCATATGCTACCTTCGGATCAGGGGACAGCAAAAAACTTTCACTAAATGAAAGTTTTGACTCGACATCCCCCGTCGCATAGCTAAGAGCTCGTAACACGATCTTGTGGTCTCAGTTGCTGTGCCACTGATACTTGGCTGCCCACCTGCCCGCGATACTTGGGCGATGGACAGCTACGAG